>JBCCHQ010000045.1:0-37224 GCA_039028735.1 Planctomycetota bacterium
CGATAGTTCCGCCCTCGGCATGCTGCTCGTTCTGCGCGAGTATGCGAGCCCGAAGGGGATCGAGGTGTACATCAAGAATGCCAGCTCCGACGTCGGTGAACTGCTGCGAATCGCCAACTTCGAACAGCTCTTCGAGATCTCTTAAGTGACCCAGGATCAAGCGCCCAGCGACGGGCTCGATGTCCTCGTCGTCGACGACGACGTGGCGACGCGCAGGCTCCTTAGCAGCTTTCTGACTTCGGACGGCCACCACGTACGCCAGGCCGAAGACGGTGAGCATGCCGTGCAAGCGGTTATCGAACAGCTGCCCGACGTCGTCTTGCTCGACGTCCAGATGCCGGTGATGAATGGCTACGTTGCCGCCGAGCGGATCAAGAAGATCTGTGGGGATCGCTTCGTGCCGGTCATCTTCTTGACCGCAACGACCGACGAGCGTGCCCTGGCGCGCTGCATCGAGGTCGGCGGCGATGACTACTTGATCAAGCCGTTCAAGCGAAGTCTGCTGCGCGCCAAGATCCGCGCCATGGCGCGGATTCGCCACCTGACAGAGCGCGTTCACCAACAGGGCCAAGAGATCAAGCGCCACCACGCCTACTTGCAAAACGAGATGGCGACCGCGCGTGGCGTCTTCGACAAAATGTTGCGCAGCGGGGCGCTCGACGCACCGTGCCTCAGGTATCAGATGTCAGCGGCGTCACTGTTCAACGGTGACCTATTGGTTGCGGCCAATACGCCCAGCGGTGGGCTGCATGTGATGATCGGCGACTTCACTGGGCACGGATTGCCCGCGGCAGTCGGAGTGCTACCCACCTGCGACGCCTTCTATTCCATGACGGCCAAGGGCTACTCCGTCGGAGACATCGTCGTCGAGCTCAACGGCAAGTTGCGCGAGATGCTGGCAACCGGGATGTTCTGTGCGGCGACCCTGATCGAGATTGACTCGGCTCAACGGACCATGGCGATCTGGAATGGTGGCTTGCCCGACGTGCTGATCTACGGCGCTGATGGCAAGATTGTGCGCCGGGTCCCTTCGCAGCGACTGGCCTTGGGTATCGTCGAGGCCGACAGTCACTACCGCGCGACCGAACTGGTTCGCATCGAGCCAGGGATGCGCGCCCTTGTCTGTACTGATGGCTTGGCGGAAGCGCAGAACGAACAAGGGGACTTCTACGGTCCCGAGATGGAGCAACTCTTCGACGGTTCGCTGGCAGGCAGCAAGATTCTGGATGCAATGCTGGAACGCTACACGGGCTTCATTGGGGATACCGAACAGCTCGACGATATCACCTGTCTCGAGCTGGCCTGCGACCTGCCGCTATTGAACACGACTCAGGAAGCAGCCCCAGTCACGCCGCAAGTGCCAGCCGACTGGGAGCTGAAGCTGCGCCTCGGGGCGAGCGCTCTGCGCAGCGTCGATCCGATGCCGATTCTGATGAACGTTGTGCGTGAGCTCCCCGGCCCTGGAGAGCAGCGTGAACGGATCTACACGGTACTCGCCGAGCTCTTCGCCAACTCCCTCGAGCATGGCTTGTTGGATCTGGACTCGAAGCTCAAGGAGCAGGCCGCTGGGTTCGTGCGCTTCTATGAAGAGCGTGCGGCCCGACTGGCGAAGCTCGAGCAAGGTGAAGTCGAGATCTCGCTGCGGCAGGAAGACTTCACAGAGGAAGCGAAGTTCACGGTGTCGGTACGCGACACTGGGAGCGGCTTCGATACAGGAGATTCAGGTTCGCAGCTCGAAGATAGCAACAAGCACTCGGGACGCGGGCTAGCGCTGATACGGCGTCTTTGCGACGGCCTCGCATACAACGAAGCTGGCACCCAAGCGGACGCAACGTTCGACTGGCAGGGCACAGAAGAGCCGGTCGAAAGCAGCTGAGTCCCGAGTCGCCTCTAGCAGCTCGAAGATGCGCAACCGAGATCGTCGGGAGTCGCATCGACGTCGCAGCCACCGCCGACTGGTCCCGGCAACGGCTGTGTCGGTGTCCCGAAGAGAGCGTTGAGGATCCGCACTGCGTCGCTGACGTTCAAGCTGCCGTCGTCATTGCCATCGCAAGCGTCGACACACGCGACGGGGAACGAATCGGTGGCGCCATCTCCGTCGATGTCGATCGGGAACAGATATGTCAGGACGCGGACCGCGTCGGCTAGATCGACCAGCGAGTCTTGGTTGCAGTCACCGCGTAGCACTGGCTCTGTGATCGGGGTGGCGACGAACGTGAAGAAGGTCGCGCTGCACGTCGTGTCGCTTGCGAGGTCTACGGCGAGCTCTGGGAACGAAACCGTTGGATCGTAGGCGGTGCTTGTGAACGTCGTGGCCTGACCACTCAAGAGCACATCGAGAGTCATGTCGATGGCTTCGGTGACGACGTTTCTCGTCAGGGTGCCGGAGCCAGTCAAGTCGATGACCGCGCCTGAGCTTTGCGGGATCGCAGTCTGAAGGCTTGTCAGTGTGTAGTGCTCGACCTCACCTACTGTTGATACCAACTGCACCTGGAATGTGCCGCCCACCGACCCGAGGAAGATCGTTGAGCAGTAGCATGGGGGGAGACAGCCGACCCACAACGAGCTCGACATGGAGAGCGCGTGTGTGGGTGGCGGTGCAATCGGCTGCGCCGATGCCGCTTGCAGCGGTAGCAGCGCGAGGCAGACGACGCATAGGATCTGGACGACGCCTTGGTGCTGTTGGGAGCGGGCACCGATTGCGGTAGTCATGAAGCGTGCGTTCGTCATAGGGCTCCTTCGTTTGTGGTGTCTCTTGGGGGTTCGATAGGCGAGGAAGAAACACAGCGTCTCAAACGAGATCGCGGCGCGCTCGTGACGTGAATTCTGTTAGTGGCGCTGTCGGAAGTGCTTGCGTCAGGGGGAGCTGGCGGGCGCGGCAACTTCATCGCAACAGGCGCGCCAGCGTCGGTGTCCCCACGTCCATTGCTCCGGTGCGACTTCGATGGCGGCCCCGACAGCATCGTTGAGATGGCGCGTAAGAGCAGAAACGCCGGCGGCCAGGGGCATTTCTTTGTAGGCACTGACGTCCACGAGGTCGATCGTCAGTCGGTACGACCCAGGTCGGATGCGGTGCGCGAAACCCAACAGGATCGGCGCGTCGTACTTCAACGCGAAGTGTGCCGGAACCGTGACGGTACAGGCGGGGCGTTCGAGGAACGGCAAGCGCTCGCCGCCCTTGAAGTGCTGATCCAGCAGGAACATGTAGTTGTAGGGTTCCGCCGCGCGGCGTTTCTGGATCGTGAAGCGCAGGAACGTGTCCTTCTCGATGAGTTCGAGGCCGAAGGACTGCCGTGTCTCGCGTAGGAACTTCTTCACGCTCGGCGCCTTTGGCAGCCGCGCGGAGACGGCGCACGGTACTGGCTGCGAGCACTGGGCAAAGTAGGCACCCATCAGTTCCCAACACCCCAAGTGGCCAGAACAGCTCATCGCCATCGGTATCTCGCCTGCAGAGAGCGCAGCGAGGGTCTGCTGGGCGGCGGGGGTCACTTCACACCGCACGGTGGCTCCGCGTTCAGCGAGCAAGCGCTCGACGGCAAGGGTCTCGAGGAACACAAGGAAGTTGGAGCGAAAGCTGGCGATGCCGAAACGGCGCGCAGCGCGGCCGGTCAAGCCGCGAAAGTCGAGGTTGGCGAGGGTGCGTGTGCGATGTTTGCGAGAGCCGAGCCAGAATCCCCACGCTCCTACGGTGGCGATCGGTCCATACAGCCGTGGCGGCAACAGGCGCACGAAGGCAGCGAAAGTCCGCAGCGCACCGACTGCGATGCTAGCGATCACTTACGGCAGCTCAACGGCTTGCGCGCTCATCTTGAACAAGCAGATCAGCCCCTCAACGGGATCGTTGACTTCGTCGATCTCGAACGTGCCGGCGACGATCACGGGTGCGATTGGTGCCTTGTCGAATGGCTTCGCGTCCTTGTCCATGTGGACCTCGATCACTTCGTTGACCTTCGGGAGGGCGCCGAAGCAGCAGCCGGCGATGTTGTTGGCGCAGAGGTAGAAGACCCGGATGTTCGTGCCATCGAACTCGTAAGGCACCATGAATCCTTCGATCGCGATCTTCTTGCCGACGAGGGCTTCCACTTCCGCGGAAACGCTGGCCCGACGATCCTCCTTGCTGTCTAGCGGCCTGACGCCAGCGATCGGCGCGTCGAAGTCACTCAGCACCCCGAACGTGACCGCTTCGTACTTCTTGCCAACGGCGAGGTACGGCGTGCCTTCGCGGAGCCGTCCGAAGGTGTGCTGCTTGCCGTCGTGACCGCCGGGAGCGCCCGGCCCACCTGCAGTGGTTGCACTGGACACACCATTGCCGAGCCCGGTGAGATCACCGTCGTTGCCGGGCCCAGTCGGGCTGCCGCTGCCGTTGGTCCCGACGGCTCCTATGCCCGGCGCGACACTGGCCTCGGCAGCCGCGATGGCGGCATCCTCTGAGCCATCGATGGCGGCGCCCCGCAGGTCGCCGATCTCGGCCGGCGCGGGTCCGAGCGAGTCGGAACAACCGGCCGCGACAGCGAGCGTCGCTGCGCAAACCGACAGCAGTAGTCTACCGACTGTTGTCATTCGTTCCCCTCCGGAAAGCTGAACGACACTCCAGTGAACTCGGTACCGCGAATCTTGATACGCGGTATCGTCACTTCGAATTCCGCGACGCCGATCAAACCGGCAGCCGTTGCTTGAAAGACCGAGGTGTTGTCGCGGCTCTCTCCAGTGAGCTGGCTGGCCACGCCCTCGAGGCGCACTTCCAAGGTTGCTGCCGCGGTCTTGATCTGCAGCGGCAACTCACCGTGGTTCAGTGGCACGCCCTTTTCTGCATGGGCGCCCAACGCATACATCCGCAGCTTCCCCGTCTTTTCCTCGAGCAGGAACTCGAGGTGCGCGAACTCATCGCCGAGTACGACCAACGTTCCGCCGTGCGGCGCAACGTGGTGGTGGCCGTGGCCATCCTCTCCATCGTGAGAGTGCCCGTGGTCTGCGTGGTCGTGACTGTCGCAGCCGGCGCCGACGCACAGAACGCTACACAGGGCGCTGCACAGTGCGAAGAGTAGTATGCGCTTCATGGTGCTCCGTGATTCTCGACGCTACTGCAGGTGATCTGCGACGTCGGTTGCATAGGCACGCATTGCCGGCACGATGCCAGCGAGTGCGCCCGTTATCGTCATGGCCAGCGGCGCGATCGCCAAGGCCGGGTGCCAGGCCAGAGGATTGAGTGTAACGCCTGTTTGAGTCTGCACAACGTGTGATGCAGCGGCAAACAGAGTTGCGTAGAACGCGTAACCCACGATGGCGCCGCCAGCTGCGATTGTAGTGGCCTCGAGCACGATGGCGCTGAACACCGTCTGCCGGCGGGCCCCGTGCGCGCGTAGGATCGCGAACTCGCGCCGGCGCTAGTTCATCGCATTGTAGATACTCGCAAGGATCGACGCTGCTGCGACACACATCGTCAAGTAGGCGACCAGCTCGAGCACCCGCACGACCCAGCCCAACTTGTCGAACAGCTTGGTCATGACGGCGCCGATCGGAAACGCCAGCGTCGCGACTTTCCCTTGCTTGTTGATTTCTTGCTCCAGAAAGAAGCCGCTGCGCGCGTTGCGGAGGCGCAGCATGACAGCGCTGACTTCCTTGTGTTCATCGGCGATCGTTTCGCCGGCCACCGGTTCGAAAGCTTCACCAGTCCCTGCCAAAACGTGACCGTCGATACGAAAGACGCCCTCGATCGGGATCCAGATCACGCGATCCGACGGTGAATAGGTAGGCTCGAGGATGCCGACGACGACATACTCTGCTGCGTGTCGTTGGGTCTCGTCGAATTCGAAACCATGGTATGGGTTGAAGGTCGAACCTTCACGGAGCCCGGTGGCGACGGCGACGGAGTGACCGATGACGGCCTCACGCCGGGACGTGTCGAATGGGCGTCCTCCGGACCGGACTCGGAACGTCTTCCCCTTTTGGTATTCGAAGCGAGAGAAGATGTCGTCGCTGGTGCCGACGATGCGAAAGCCGTAGTAGTTGTCGCCGACTGCGTACGGGATCGCGACGGCGACGTTCGGTCGCTCTGCGATCTCCTTGTACAACGCCCATGGAATGTTGCCGGGGGAAGTCTCCATGTGAAAAACAGTGTTCAAGACCAACTGCTGTTGGCTGCCCCGCGCTCCCAGCACGGCGTCGAAGCCAACCGGGCCCCCGGTGAACGCGTCGCGTGCCTGGGCGCTGAGTCCGAAGACCGCCATCGTCAGTCCGGTGGCAAGTCCGACAGACAAGATTGTCACGACCGTCGACAGCAGGTGCTGGCGCAAACTGCGACGTACGATCAGCAGCAGCGAGCTCATCGCGAGGCTCCTTCCGCCGTCACTGCCCGATTGATATCGGCCAGCTTCTCGACGCGCTCGAAGTCTCCGAGCAGTTGTTCGTCATGGGAGACGAGGAGCAGTGCCGCGTTGTGAGTGGTGCAGCTGTTGCGAATCAGGTCTAGCGCAGTGCGCGCCGATCCGGGATCGAGGCTGCCGGTGGGTTCGTCGGCGATCACGAGCTGCGGCCGATTCGCAAGCGCACGAGCCAGTGCGACACGTTGTTGCTGACCGATCGACAGCTGACGTGGGCAGTGGTTCATTCGTTCCTCGAGCCCGAGATCCTTCAGGAGCGACTTAGCGAAGGCGCGATCGGCGCCGGGGCCAAACGTCATCCCCAACAGTACGTTCTCGAGCGCAGTGTAGCCGGGCAGCAGGTGGAAGGTCTGGAACACGTAGCCCAACGTGTTGGCGCGCAGGCGGTCTCGCTTCGCTTCAGCAAGCCCAGTGACCTCTTGGCCGTCCAACGAGATGCGCCCCGAGTCTGCACGTACGATGCCGGCGATCAGATGCAGAAGTGTGGTCTTACCTGATCCGCTCTCGCCCTTCAGGCCGACCTGTTCACGACACGCCAACGCCAGGTGTGGCACGTCGATCACCGGCTGGTTGCCGCCATCGGGGGAGCGGTAGCTCTTCTTGAGATCGGTGACTTCGAGAACCGGCTGCGTCATGTTCGTGCTACTTCTTCTTCTTGGGGCGAAACGCGGCGATGAGATCCGGATTGGTTTCGATGAAAGGGCCGCCGATCAAGTCCACGCAATACGGAATCGCCGGAAACACCGCGTCGAGGCATTCTCGAATCGCCTTGGGCTGTCCCGGCAAGTTGACGATCAGCGACTGTTTGCGGATGCAGGCGGTTTGTCGTGACAAGATCGCGGTGGGTACGGCCGCGAGAGAAACCTTTCGCATCAGCTCGCCGAATCCCGGCATCATCTTCTCCGCCACGGCCTCCGTAGCTTCTGGAGTAACGTCACGAGGGGCAGGTCCAGTTCCGCCGGTTGTGACAATCAGCGCACAACCCTGCTCGTCGCTGAGCTCGCGAAGGGTCGCTTCGATCGTCTCCTGGGTATCCGGGATGACTCGGGCCGCCGGCTCCCAAGGGGTTGTCAGCACCTCTCCCAGGTAGCGCTCGATCTCAGGCCCGCCTTTGTCTTCGTACTCGCCGCGGCTGGCTCGGTCCGACACTGTGACGATGCCGATGCGGGCGGCGATTGCCGACGTTGCCTCAGGGACGTTGTTGGTGTCTGTATTCATCGGCGTGACCCTCTGCGTCAGTGGAGGCCGAAAAGATAGCAGCAGCTCGGGAAGGGGGAAAGGGGGCAATCGGGCTAGCTCACGCCCTCGGGCCTACTTCTCCCGAGAATTCCAGAGCTGGTCGAGTTGTGACTCGGTGATGGCTGCATGGCTCCCGTGCCAGCGAAGTTCGCCGTGTTCGAACCAAAGCAATTGCGGTGACTGGTGCTCGACGTCCAGCGCCGCGGTCAGTCCGCGCGCCAGTGGCTTCTCGGCGATCACGTCGATGACGCTCGTAGCTACTTGGTCCTCTGCGGCCCGTTTGGCGATCCACGCCTTGTAGTGATCCTCGGCTGTGAAACTCACCGGGCAGATGGGGCTCTTCTTGAAGACGACGGTGGGGTGACTTCGGGCGTTCTCTTGGAACAGAGCGAGCGCGTCTCCAGGGTCCGAAGGCGCTTTCAGGGTCTGCGTTGCCATGTGGCTCCTTGGTGCTGTCGCCGGCGGGACTCCGGCGAATCGGCGCGTGCTTGTCGGCGGCATCATCGTCGCCGTGGCTCGACAGCGCAAGGTGGGATGTGGAGCCAGCAACAAGAAGACAGCGAGACGGCCGCCAACCGGCCATCTCGCTGCTTGGGGGTCGAAGTGATGTCTATGGACAGGACAAGTACGACGTGCAGCCCAGGGAGTCTGGCGTGGGGTCACACCCGCAGGCACCGAAAGGCGCCGGTGGTGGGGGTGAACCCATGACGAAGATGTGTTGCAGAATGTAGAGCGGATCCACCAGGGCCGTCAGCGTGCCACTGTCGTCCGCGTCCCAGGCGTCGTCGCAGTCTGGACCCGGACCACTGGCGAAGAACCAGAAGAGGATCACATAGGCATCGAGAAACGTCAGCGCTCCGTTGTCGTTGGTGTCCCCACGCATGTGCGGGTTCGAAGGGCACAGGGTCAGGACGTTGCTGATCAGTGTGGGTGCGTAATCGAGACCACCTGCGGCGACCACGTTGTCGCCTGCCGGATCGATCGAGTCATCGAACAGCAGCGGGACGGAGACGGTGTCGGACATTCCCATGAACATTGCCGGGATGGTCGCAAAGTCCAACGACAAGACCGGCGCACCGGTCGCCGGGAACGTGATGAAGTCGTCGGGCACACCGAGGTCGTAGAGGATTGCGACGGAAACGCCCAGGGCTAGGTCGAGGACACCGACGAACGCTGGGCCCGCACCCGCGTTGAGCGACGTGAGCGCCGTTTCCTGAACTACAGTAACGCTCAGCAGCGAAGTATCGTAGGCGAGGACGACTTGGAAGCCATCGGTGAGCGTCGCGTCCTCATCGGCAATGACTACGGGGACACTTGCGTCGCCAACACCCGTAGCGGGATCGAACGTGCCACCCTGCGCGTCCAATGAGAACGTGAAGTCTTGGCCAACCGCGATCGTTGGTACCGAAAACAGTAGGCATACCGTCAGAATCGTTCGCAACATCGAGGAACTCCTGTCCATGTACAAACCCAAGCTGCAGATTCTTGCTGTCAGCTTCTACGAAGGCGCGGCACGATGCGCGCCCGCACATAGACTCCTCGTAATCGCGTCGTCCAACCTCTCAAGAAACTGTGAAGAATCGCAGCTTCCTAAGACTGTGACCCGATCGGGGCGGCCTTGGCATGGCGATCATAGGCGAGGTTCGGCGCCAACCAACGCTCCATGGTCTCGAGGTCGAGACCCTTGCGCGCGGCGTAGTCGACGACTTGGTCGCGGTTGATCTTACCGATACCGAAGTAGCGCGATTCCGGGTGTGAGAAGTAGGTTCCGCACACAGCGGCTGCCGGCGACATCGCCATGCTCTCGGTCAGCTCCAGTCCGATCTGCGGAGTCACGTTCAACAAGTCGAACAGTGTCTCCTTCTCGGTGTGATCGGGGCATGCCGGATAGCCGGGAGCGGGACGGATCCCCAGAAAGCTGTCTTTGAACAGTTCCGGGTTGATCAGGTGTTCCTCTGGCGCGTACGCCCAGAAGTGCTTGCGTACCCGTTCGTGCATCCGTTCGGCGAACGCTTCGGCGAAGCGATCTGCAATGGCCTTTACCATGATGCTGTTGTAGTCGTCGTTCTCCGCCTCGTACTTGGCAACCAGCTTGTCGGAACCGATGCCCGTTGTGACAGCGAAGGCACCGATGTAATCCGCAACACCGGAATCGCGCGGCGCAACGTAGTCGGCGAGGGCGAAGTTGGGCTTGCCGTCCGAATGCATCATCTGCTGGCGTAAGGTGCGCATCACGGCGACGGGTTCGCCGCGGCTCTCGTCACGATAGATCTCGATGTCGTCACCGACGCTGTTCGCCGGGAAGAAGCCGATGACCGCACGCGCTTGGAGCAAGTTCCCTTTGATCAGGTGCTTGACCATGCGTTGGCCATCTTCGAGGAGCCCACGAGCAGCTTCGCCGTACTTCTCGCTGTCGAGAATCTTCGGGTAGGTGCCCTTGAGCTCCCACGTCGTGAAGAAGGGGGTCCAGTCGATGTAGTTCTCCAGCTCTTCGAGCGGATAGTCTTCGAACGTCTTCAGCCCGAGGAAGCTTGGTGCCGGAATCGTGTGGTTCGCCCAATCGAATTGAAAGCCGTTACTGCGCGCAGCCTCGATCGAGTGGTAGCGGCCGTCGCCGGGCTTCGCTGCCCTGTCTGTACGGATCTTTTCGTAGGCCTGCTTTGTCTCGGCTGCGAACTCTTCCTTTTGGTCTGGGCTCAGTAGTTTGCCGACCACACCGACGGCCCGCGAAGCGTCGGTGACGTAGGCGGTAGTGTGACCGTAGTTGGGTTCTATTTTCACGGCCGTGTGGACGCGCGAAGTGGTCGCCCCGCCGATCAACAAGGGCGTGTCGAAGCCTTCACGCTCCAGTTCACTGGCGACGTGGCACATCTCTTCGAGCGACGGGGTAATGAGGCCACTGAGCCCGATCACATCGACGTCGTGC
Organism: Planctomycetota bacterium; assembly: GCA_039028735.1. GTDB lineage: Bacteria > Planctomycetota > UBA8108 > UBA1146 > JAJFFE01 > JBCCHQ01. Next base: position 10,546 of record JBCCHQ010000045.1, read on the forward strand.
TCACGCGCGGCTTCTAGGATCTTGTTGCAAGGCACCATGACTCCGAGATCGACGACGTCGTAGTTGTTGCACTGGAGGACGACTCCGACGATGTTCTTGCCGATGTCGTGAACATCTCCCTTTACGGTCGCTAGCAAGATCTTCCCTTTGCTGGAGACCGGTTCGGGGTTGTTGGCTTTCTCCGCTTCCAAGAACGGGATCAGGTGGGCGACAGCCTTCTTCATGACCCGCGCGCTCTTGACGACCTGTGGGAGGAACATCTTGCCCGCACCGAAAAGGTCGCCGACGACGTTCATGCCATCCATCAGCGGACCCTCGATGACTTCGATCGGGCGCGCATAGTGCTGTCGGGCCTCTTCGGTGTCTTCGACGATCCACTGTGTAATGCCCTTTACCAGCGCGTGCGAGATGCGGGCATCGACGGGCTGCTCGCGCCAGGAGAGGTCTTCCTCCTTCTTCTTCGATTGCCCTTTGACGGTTGCGGCGATGTCGATCAGGCGCTCGGTGGCGTCGTCCTTACGATTCAGGACGACGTCTTCGACGACCTCGAGCAAGTCCTTGGGTAGCGCGTCGTAGACTTCCAGCTGTCCGGCGTTGACGATTCCCATATCCATGCCGGCGCGGATCGCGTGATAGAGAAAGACCGAGTGGATCGCTTCACGCACGCCGTTGTTGCCCCGGAAGGAGAACGACACGTTGCTGACCCCGCCGCTGACAAGAGCGTGGGGGAGTGTCTCCTTGATCTTGCGCGTCGCCTCGATGAAAGCGACCGCGTAGTCATTGTGCTCTTCGATGCCGGTGGCAACGGCAAAGATGTTTGGGTCGAAGATGATGTCCTGCGGCGGAAACCCTACCTGCTGCGTCAGGATTTCGTACGAGCGTGTGCAGATCTCGACCTTGCGGTCGATCGTGTCCGCTTGGCCGTGCTCGTCAAAGGCCATCACGACGACGGCTGCACCGTAACGACGACACAGGGTCGCTTGTTCGACGAACTGCTCTTCGCCTTCCTTGAGGCTGATCGAGTTGACGATGCTCTTGCCCTGCACACACTTGAGGCCGGCCTCGATGACGCTCCAGCGCGACGAGTCGATCATGACCGGCACCCTGGAGATGTCAGGCTCGCTGGCGATCAGGTGCAGGAAGTGCTCCATCGCTTGCTGCGAATCGAGCATCCCTTCGTCCATGTTGACGTCGATGATCTGGGCGCCATTCTTGACCTGCTGCAGAGCGACGCTCAGAGCCTCCTCGTACTCGTTGTTCTTGATCAAGCGGGCGAACTTCAGCGACCCGGTGACGTTCGTGCGCTCGCCGACGTTCGTGAAGTTGCTGTCGGGACGAATCGTCAACGGTTCGAGTCCGGAGAGGCGGCAGTAGGGCTCGGCTGTGGGGATCTTGCGAGGTGCGAGGTCGGCGACGGTCTCGGCGATCGCGCGAATGTGCTCTGGCGTCGTACCGCAGCAACCGCCCACGATGTTCAAGAAGCCGGCCTCGGCAAAGTCTCGAAGCAGGTTTGCCATGTACTCCGGGCCCTCGTCGTACTCGCCCATTTCGTTCGGCAAGCCGGCGTTGGGGTGGCTGCTGACGTGGGTCGTTGCCACGCGTGAGAGTTCATCGACGTACGGGCGCAGGTCCTTGGCACCCAGAGCACAGTTGAAACCGACTGAAATCGGATCGGCATGCGCCACCGAGTTCCAGAACGCCTCCGTGTTCTGCCCAGACAAGGTGCGCCCACTCGCATCGGTGATTGTGCCGGAGATCATGATCGGCAGTCGCGCGCCACGCTTCCTGAACACTTCTTCGACAGCCACGATGGCTGCCTTTGCGTTCAGCGTATCGAAGATCGTCTCGATCAAGATGATGTCGGCGCCGCCATCGATGAGGCCTTCGGTGGCCTCTGCGTAAGACAGGCGTAGCTCGTCGAAGGAGATGTTGCGGAAACCTGGGTTGTTGACGTCCGGCGACAGCGAAGCAGTGCGGTTCGTCGGGCCGAGGGTCCCCGCTACGAAACGTGGCCGGTCCGTGGTTGCTACGGCGTCTGCGGCTTCTCGAGCGAGTTCTGCACCGACTTTGTTGAGCTCGTAGCAGATTTCTTCGAGGTCGTAGTCGGCTTGCGATACGCGGGTCGAGTTGAACGTGTTCGTCTCCAGGATGTCAGCACCGGCTTCGAGGAAGTCGCGGTGAATCTGACGAATGATCTCAGGCTGTGTCAACGAAAGGAGATCGTTGTTCCCCTTCAGGTCGCTGCCGTGAGCTGCGAAGCGTTCTCCCCGAAACGCCTCCTCCTCGAGTCGATGCCCTTGGATCATCGTGCCCATTGCGCCGTCGAGGACGAGGATGCGTTCTGCAAGAAGCTGTTTCAGCTCCGAAGTGCGATCAACGACTGCGGTCATACGATCTGCCCCTTCCGGGGATGCTCCGCGCGGCTCGCGTGGATGGTCACGATTTCAAAGTGAGGTTTGCGGCTCTCGCGACAGGTTTCGTCGCAGAGGTCAACGCGAAGCCCCCGACTTTCGAGTAACTGGCGTAGTTTCTGCGGCTCGAAGCCACAGACCACGTGGTTGTAACGACGCACTTCTTCTCGATGCTTGTGTTTCTTCAGCGTCGAAGCGACGAGGCGCCCCGCAGGCGTCAGTACACGAGCGACTTCGTCGATGACTTGCGTCGGGTTGTTGGCGTAGGTCAGTGCGTTCAACAAGATCACTTGCTCGAAGCTGTTGTCGGAAAACGGCAGCTGATGCATGTCGCCGACGGCAAAGGTCACGTTGGGCACTCTATGCAGCCTCTTGCGTGCCGCGCCGATCACCTTGGGACTGTGGTCGAGGCAGGTCACGCTCTGGGCGCGCGGTGCGATTAGCTCGGTGAGGACGCCATCGCCTGAGGCGACGTCGAGTACGCGACCCAGCCGGGTCAGCCCCAACAGCGCGCGCGAGCCCGACTCCCAAGTTCTTCCGGGGGAGTAGTGGCGGTGCATCCGACCAGCCACGGACTCGGCCCGGCTGCCGCCGTTGCGACTTTGCACGACGGTGCTGACCCGAGCGAGGTCTTCGTCGATCAACGGATCGTCCGTCGTGTGCTGGAGCGTCTCCCAGAAGGCTCGTGCCTGCGGCGGCATGCCGGCCAGGTCGATGCGATAGAAGCAGTGGTTGCCGTCACGGCGATCACGGACGAGCCCCGCCTCGCGCAGCTTGCCAAGATGCGTCGACACGCGCGATTGCGTAACGCGGGTGATTCGCGTCAGCTCCGCGACCGTGAGCTCTTCCTCGCCCAGCAGGCTAAGGAGGCGGACCCGGGTCGGGTCGCCGAGCAAGCGACAGAGATCTGTGCAGCTACCGAGATTCAGCAAGTTATCCGCCTATCCGTATAAACAGATATAGCTCATCTCGGCAAACCTGCAACCCTGGCTGAAGCAGTTCTTCATCAGACCCTGCTGCAATGAACCCTAAGTCTTTATTTTATATGTGTTTGTATCTGCTTGAAGCAAGGGCTGTCGACGGGAGCGCAGCCCCTTCTCAGCCGCCATTGCGATCCGGTGCGTCTGCTCTCACAATCGCCGTTTCCCACACCTGGAAAGAAGGCCTCGATGAAGCTTGGTTTCGCACTCGGTCCACTGCTGGCGGTCGCTGTCGTCTCGACGATTCCAGCTGCCCCGCCGGACCCAGCGATGCTGGCAGGACTCAGCGCTCGCGCGATCGGGCCCGCAACAATGAGCGGGCGCATTGCGGCGATCGACGTGGTTCTCGCCGACCCTTCCGTGATCTACGTCGGCGCGGCAACTGGTGGAGTTTGGAAGTCGACGAATGCGGGAGTCAGCTGGAAGCCGCTCTTCGATCGCGAGGAGGTGCACGCAGTCGGTGCCGTCACCGTGGATCAATCGAGACCAGAGATTGTTTGGGTCGGTACGGGTGAAGGCAACCCGCGCAATAGCGCCTCGGTAGGTGATGGCATCTATCGCTCTGCCGACGGCGGCAAGAAGTGGCAGCGCATGGGGCTGCGGCGTACCGAGCGCATTCACCGAATTCTCATCGATCCGACGGCGCCCGATACGGTGTTTGCGGCCGCGATGGGGACGACGTGGGGTGAGAACGCCGAGCGCGGGGTCTACCGTACGAAAGACGCGGGCAAGAGTTGGGAGCACGTGCTCGTCGTCGACGAGCGCACCGGGTGTTGCGACCTCGTAATGGATCCTACCAATCCGCAGAAGCTCTTTGCGGCGATGTGGGATCATCGCCGTGAGCCGTTTCATTTCCGTTCCGGTGGACCCGGTTCCGGCATCTACGTGACGCGTGATGGGGGAGACAGTTGGCAGCGGTTGGACGATTCCAACGGATTGCCCAGTGGCGATCTTGGTCGCGTGGGGCTGGCCATCGCCCCGTCCAACCCCCTGATTGTCTATGCCTACATCGAGGCGCGCGACAACGCTGTGTATCGCTCGAACGATGGTGGCCAGCAGTGGAAAAAGGTTTCGAGCGGCGACAATGTCGGCAATCGACCGTTCTACTACGCTGACATACGCGTCGACCCGAAAGACCCGGACCGAGTCTATAGCTTGTGGTCTATCGTCAGCGTCTCAGACGATGGCGCCAAGTCGTTCAAGGTGCTGATTCCGTATCGCGATATCCATCCCGATCACCACGAGTTGTGGATCCACCCGGAGCGTCCTGAATTCATGATCAATGGCAACGATGGCGGGATCGCCATCAGCCAAGACCGTGGGCGTTCTTGGCGCTACATCACGAATCTACCGTTGGCTCAGTTCTATCACATTCGCTACGACCTCGAGCGTCCCTACAACGTCTACGGCGGCCTGCAGGACAACGGTTCCTGGCGGGGCCCCAGTTCGGTCTGGGAGAATGGCGGCATCCGCAATCACCATTGGCAGGAAGTCTGTTTCGGTGATGGATTCGATACGGTGCCCGATCCGCGCGACCCGATGCAGGGTTTCGCCATGAGCCAAGAAGGTTACCTCGTGCGTTGGAACGCGCGCACCGGCGAACGCAAGATGATTCGCCCGGTGGGACCTGAGGGCACGAAGCTCCGCTTCAACTGGAACGCAGCAATTGCACTGCACCCGGCGGATCCTGACACGGTCTACTTTGGCAGTCAGTTCGTACACAGGTCGCGCGATGGCGGCGACAGCTGGGAGATCATCAGCGGCGATCTCACGACCAACAACCCCGAGTGGCAAAAGCAAGACGAGAGTGGTGGACTCACTCTGGACGTCACTGGCGCCGAGAACTACACAAGTCTCGTCACGATTGCTGTCAGTGAGATCAACCACGACCTGATCTGGGCAGGCAGCGACGATGGGAGAATCCACGTCTCGCGAGACGCTGGAGCCAGCTGGACCAGCGTGGAGGGCAATCTTTCCGGGGCTCCCGAGCATACCTGGGTCGCACAGATCGTCCCTTCGCTGCACGAGGAGGGCACGGCCTTCGCTGTGCTGGACGATCACCGGCGCGCGAACTGGGACAGCTATCTGTATCGTACGACTGACTACGGCGAGACGTGGGCCAACCTGGCGGATGAAACGGTCTCCGGCTACTGCTTGTCGATGGCAGAGGATCCCGTGGATCCACAGCTGCTCTTCGTAGGCACTGAATTCGGTCTCTTCTTCTCGACGAACGGTGGGGAGGCCTGGGCACGCTTCAACCATGGTGTGCCGCACTGTTCCGTGAAGGACTTGGCGATCCACCCGCGCGACTACGACTTGATCGTCGCGACGCATGGTCGGGCGATCTTCATTGTCGACGACATCCGTGCGCTGCGAGGGTTGGATTCGGAAGTTCTGGAACAGCCGCTGACTCTCTTCGACGTAGCTCCGGCCCAGCAGTATTGGGTTGCGCAGACGGGCTCGTCGCGATTCGCCGGGGGCACCGAGTTTCGCGGCGAGAACCGCCCTTACGGAGCGCTGATCACGTACTCGCTGTACGCAGATGACATTCCGCACCCCGACGAGGAAGAAGAACACAAGCGCAAGATGCAGCGGAAGGAACGCAAGAAGGCCGAGCAAGAAGCCGGCAACGAAGGTAGTGGTGAGGTCGCCGATTCTGAGGGCGACGCGGCTGCCGACACGGCGGGCGAAGGCGCTAGCGATGATACGGATGGCGACGCAGAAGAGGGCGAAGAAGACAAGAAGGACAAGCACCGCAAGAAGGTCAAGATCGAGATCCTCGACCGCAATGGGGAGGCCGTGCGCACCGTGAGGCGTGACGCGAAGCTGGGTGTGCAGCGTTTCGTTTGGAACCTGCGGGGCAAGGGACATCGTTCGCCGGGGAGCGCGCGCAAGAAGGACGACGCGGAGCCGCAGGGACCCGGCGTGTTGCCGGGCGAGTACCAAGTCCGCCTGACTTTTCGAGGCGAGACGCAGACTCGTACGTTCGTCGTCCTCGCCGATCCCCGCGTTTCGATTCCCACACCCGATCGTCAGGCCAAGCTCGATGCGCAGCTGCGGATCGGTGCGTTGCGCGAGTGCATCGCCGGAGTATTTGACAAGCTGCGTGAGACGAAAGCGGATCTCGGACGCATCAGCACTCGTTTGCAAGAGCTCGAGGTGGCCGCTGCGGATGCTGCAGCTGCCGGCGATGACAATGACGACGAAGATCCGCTCCGCAAGCAGATCAAGGAGACGCGCAAGCGCATCAAGGAACTCGAGCGGCTCTTTCGGCGCCCCAAGGACAGCAAAGGCATCCCCCCTGATGAAGGTGTGATGTCAGCGCTCGGAACGGCTTCCTGGGCGATTGGTTCGTCGTGGGAGAAACCGACGCCGGGTCAGCTGACCCTGCTCGCCCGCGCGGAGAAGCAGTTGCAAGAGGCTCTGGTCGAGTGCAACGCGTTCTTCGCAGAGGACCTGCCAGCTCTGAAGAAGAAGGTCGCGGATCGCAAGATCGAGTTGCTGCCACCGCACGAAGCGTTCGAGCTACCGAAGTAGTTTTGGGTCTGCAAGACCAACGAGGGAACAAAGGAGATCTCAATGACGCCACAGTGGCTCCCGCTTGTGTTTGCCGCTTTGCTCGTGACTACGCCAGCTGCCTCGCAGCGTCCCGATCCCGCCGCACCCGCGCAGTTTTCAGAACGGCAGGCAGCATGGGAACAGCATCAGGCGATGGCAGGCACCTCGCTTTTTGCTGGACTGAAGTGGCGCAGCGTCGGCCCGGTCGTGCAGGGAGGGCGTGTGGTCGACATCGAGGTCGTCCCGGGGCAGCCGTTCTCGTACTACGTCGCCTACGCGTCGGGTGGTCTTTGGTTCACATCCAACAACGGTCACACCTTCGAGCCGCTCTTCGACGACCAGCCGACGATCATCATGGGTGACCTTGCCATCGCTCCGTCTCAGTCCAGCACGATTTGGGTGGGGACCGGTGAGAACAACTCGTCGCGGTCTTCGTATGGTGGCTACGGCGTGTTCCGATCGACAGACGCTGGGAGAACCTGGCAGCATCGTGGGCTGGGCGAGAGCGATCGAATTGGTCGCATCCTGATCGATCCTACCGATCCGAAGCGTGTGTATGTCGCTGCTCTCGGCAAGCTCTATACAGACGGCGGTCAGCGTGGCGTCTATCGGACAACGGATGGTGGGGCGACTTGGAAGCAAGTCCTAGCCGGTGAAGGCTATGTGGGCGCGATCGACTTGGCGATGAATCCGACAGCGCCGGGAACACTCTACGCAGCGATGTGGGAACGGTCGCGGCGCCCCTGGAACTTTGTCGAAGGTGGCGCCGGTAGTGGTATCTGGAAGAGCACCGATGGTGGTGATAGTTGGCAGCAGTTGCGAACAGGACTGCCATCTGGCGCTGGTGTTGGACGTATCGGGTTGTCCTTGTGTCACGGACAGCCGCAGACGATCTACGCTTCCGTCGACAATCAAGAACAGCTACCGGAATCTGAGTGGGACCTCGGCGGGTCACCGGTGACTGCGAAGCGGCTGCGTTCGATGACCAAGGAGCAGTTCCTGGCTCACGATAAGAACGACATCGAGGCGTTCATTCAGGGGAGTGACCTCGACACCGAGCTCGATGCCGAGAAGCTGATGGACATGATCGAGAGCGACGAGTTGACGCTCGCTGACTTGATCGCCGAGTTGGGGGATGCGAATGCGCAGCTCTTCGATACCGACATTCGCGGTCTCGAGGTCTATCGTAGCGACGATGGTGGAAACACGTGGAAGCGCACGCATCAGGAGCCGCTGCTGCAAGTCGTCCACACCTACGGTTACTACTTCGGCTTGGTACGCGTTTCGCCGACCGATCCAGAGCGGGTCTATGTGGCTGGAGTGCCGCTGTTGATGTCGACCGATGGTGGGGCGACGTTCGGAGGGATCAACGGCCTCGGTGTGCATGTGGACCACCACGAACTTTGGATCGATCCAAACTATCCGCAGCGCATTATCACCGGTAACGATGGCGGTCTCGATGTGTCCTACGACCACGGTGAGACCTGGCGTAAAGTGGACGCACAAGCGGTCGGCCAGTTCTATACAGTCGCCGTGGACAATGCGACGCCGTACAACATCTACGGAGGTCTGCAGGACAACGGCACTTTGAAGGGGTCGAGCCGTTCGCGCCCGGGCCTCGACGAGTGGAGCTTCGTCGGAGGCGGCGACGGGATGCACGTGCAGGTAGACCCCCGAGACGGGACGCTGTACTTCGGCTACCAGTTTGGGTTCTACAATCGCAAGGATCCGAATGGGTCGCGCCACACGGTGCGACCCCGCGATGCGCTGCGCGAGGAGTCGTTTCGATACAACTGGTCGACGCCGCTACTGCTGTCGCCGCACAACCAAGACATCGTCTACTTCGGTACGCAGAAGCTGCTGCGATCGATGGACAAGGGAGAAACTTGGACGGCGGTCAGCAACGATCTGTCGCGCTCCGACCAACGCGGCAACGTGCCGTTTGCGTCGATGACGTCGATATCGGAGTCCCAGTTGGAGTTTGGCTTGCTGTGGGTCGGTAGCGATGACGGCCATGTGTACGTCACCGAAGACGGCGGCAAGCAGTGGACCGACGTGTCGGCTGGCATCCCAGCCGACCGTTGGGTGACGCGAGTCGTGGCGTCGCAGCATGAACGCAAACGCGCCTTCTTGACGTTGTCTGGGTACCGCGACGACGATATCCGCTCGTACGTCTACATGACCGAAGATCTCGGAGCGTCGTGGACTTCGCTTGCCGCTGGCCTGCCCGCCGAACCCGTGAATGTGATTCACGAAGATCCCGTCACCCCGGAAGTCTTGTACGTGGGCACTGACCGTGGCGTCTATGCGTCCCTCGACCTCGGCAACAGCTGGCAGGCGCTCGCATCTGGTATTCCAAGCGTCCCGGTGCACGATCTCGTTGTGCACCCACGTGATCGGGAGCTCGTCGCCGGTACCCATGGGCGCAGTGTCTATGTGCTCGATGCGCTGCCGATTCAGGAAGCGACCAAGGATCTTCGCGAAGAGGTCGTCCACGTGTTCCCCCTGTCAGACATCTCGTACTCGCGAGGTTGGCGATCGCGCCGTTCGCTGTGGTTCGATCGGCCTGAGTTCCACCCGGATGTTCAGGTGCCGTTCTGGAGCAAGGGCGCGGGTACAGCAGTTATCGAGGTACTCAATGACGACGGCGACGTGCTGCGCCGCGCAGAGATGGCCGTTGCGGCTGGGGGGATGCATACGTACACGTGGGATCTTCTGCTCGATGAACAGCGCGCGCTCGCGGTCGAACGCGCCCGCGAGGCGAAGGCCAACGACGAAGAAGCGGAAGCAGGCGCAGGCGACGATATCGGCGAGGGCAAGGACGAGCCGGGGATCGAGCGCGGCACCTTGGCTCAGACACCGTGGGCAGAAGCTGTGCGTTTGGGATACCCGCTGTACGTCACGCCAGGCAGCTACAAGGTGCGTGTGACGATCGATGCCAAACAAGCAGACGCCAAGCTGAAGGTCAAGGCACCGAGCGATCGCGAGCCACGGCGCAAGAAAGAAGCCCCGATTCGTGGGCGCAAGCGGAGCTGACCCTCGTGAGTAAGAGCTCTCGACGCTACCGACTGTTCTGGGATGTCCACAAGTGGATCGGCATTACGCTGTCGCTCGTGCTGGCGATGATTGCCGTGACAGGGCTGTTGCTGCTCGTGAAGAAGGACTTCGGCGCGCTGCAGCCACCGACACTGCGCGGCGCTGAAGGTGGCTCGGAACGTTTCGTATCGCTGCAGGATCTGTTTGCTGCCGTCTTTGCTGAGGGACACCCCGACTTCGAGACGCTGGATGACATCGACCGGGTCGACTTTCGTCCGGGGAAGCGGATCCACAAGGTGCGGTCGCGTCACAACCATCGCGAGATGCAAGTGGACGCTGTCACCGGTGTTGTGCTGGTCACAGATTGGCGTCCATCGGATTTGATCGAGTCGATCCATGACGGATCTTTCTTCGGTGACTTCGTGCACGACTACTTTATGCCCCTCGTGGCCGCAGGGCTGCTGCTGCTCGTAGCAACCGGGCTCTATCTCTGGCTTGCGCCCCTGTTGCGCAAACGACGCAAGAAGAAGCTTCAGCGCTCTGAACGATCTGGCTCCGCGCCGACGGCTTCCACTTAGCGAGACAACCTACTTTGGGAGGTGACAGTGTCTTGTTCTCCGATTCGGCGCCTGCTCGCTCTGCACTGTATGTGCGCTGTCTTGACAACTGCGTGTTTGCTGCCGGGTCCGGCCATCGCTGCCGAGAAGGTCGATGTTTTCGCAGCGTTGGATGCTGGCGAGACCAAGAAGCTCGGCAAGTTGTCCGCCAAGAAGCTGTTGAAGACGCTCCGCAAAGGGCGCAAGGCCGCCAAGGTGCAGCCTGGTGTCCGGCGGACGAAGATCGTAGATGGTTTCGGGCGTAAGACGCAGCTGCAGTTGACGATTCCCAAGAAGCCAACAGGCGTGATCTTTTTGCTACATGGGTTGGGCGGTAGCGGTAACCAGCTCGTGCCGTCCTTTCGAAAGTTCGCGGCCAAGAACGGGCTCATTATTGCGGCGCCGGACGCCCAGAAGGAACCCAATGGCAAAGAGAACGAAGACAGTAACGACACGACGAAAGGCTTTCCTCACTGGTGGAGCTACCGCCCAGAGGCTTTCGTGCTGCGCTCTTTGCGCGACCTCAAGAGAGAGTTCGTGGTCAACGAAGACCGCATCTACCTCAGCGGCTACTCGATGGGCGGGTTTGCGACGTGGAACCTGGGCCTGCGCTATCCAGATCGCTTCGCCGCGATCGTGCCAATGGCGGGTGGCATCTCTCAGCACGAGTACGTACTCGACGAACATGATGCAATCCGCAAGTTGCTGCTGAACGCACTGCACTTGCCGACGTACTTCCTCCATGGAGACGCTGATCGCACCGTTCCTGTGCGCTTCGACCGAGCGACGCGAGACGGTCTGAAGCGTCTTGGCTATGACCATACTTTTGTCGAGGTGGCTGGTGCGGGGCATATGCTCGACATTCGCAGCGGCAAGCCGCTGTTGCGCGGCGTTACGGACTGGCTGTCCAAAAAGGAACGCAATGCCCACCCCAAGCGAGTGCACTTCCACTCGTTGGGAAGCTACATGCCTCAGTCGTACTGGATCCGTATCGATGGCTTCGAAGGGAAGGGGCCCGCGGAAGTCGACGCCAGCATCAAGGGCAAGAACAAGATCGAGGTGACGACCACCGGTGTGAAAGCGCTAACCGTCTTCCTCGATGATGAACTCGTCAACCTGCGGAAGTCGATCACGGTCACTGTCAACGGCGACATGCTGCACAAGGGGAAGGTGAAGACGACCCGCACGTCGATCATCGAATCCTGGACCGCGCGCGAAGATCGCCAGTTGATCTATCCAGCGCAAGTCCGGCTGGACCTCACTGCCGCGACGAAAAAGTAGCGCACGCAACAAAGAAATAGGCGCGAGCCGACGGGCCCGCGCCTGTTTGTTGCTAGCTGCTGCGACGATCGTTCTACGGCATCGCCTCGAGCTTGCGATTGTCAGCTTCGGTGTCCGGCATGGCCCAGCGTGCCACGCCGCCGAGGTGCGGTGGGCCGGCTGTCGGATAGCCCGCAGGGGCCGGTCCCGCTGCTTCCAGGTTCAAGATGATTTTGTCGCCGGCTTCGATCGGCACCGAGAAGTCGAACGTCACGAGGCCACTTGCGTCACTTTCCGTAGACATTAGGTACGGTCCAGGCAAGTGCACGGGGGGCGGGTTCATGTTGTTTTGTCCGCCAGTCGTGAACGAGTCATAACGCAGCGCCGCAGTGAACGAATCGTCGACGACGGGCACGAAGTCGGTCGGTCTCTGGATCATGACCCGTGCGACAACGACAACTCCGGCGAGACTCGGTGAGTTTGGCTGCTCGAGCTTGGAGAACAGCGTCGCCGAAGCAGTCCCGGTAACGGTTCCGGACGGAGAGCTGGCGAGGTCGGGCGTTTGCGTCCACTGCAGGTCTGTGACGATCGCTGCGACGTTGTTGCCCGGTTCGCGCGTGAACGGCGCCGGGTTTAGCGTCGGTATCGCTGCTTGCGCCGTGCGGTTGCCGCGGTCCGTGACCGTCAGAGTGCCGTCGTAGACCACCTGCTCGAGGAACACCGGGTTGTTGCGATCGAAGTTGACGATTTTGGTCGCACCAATCAGGCCATTGAGCAAGACGCTGTGATGTGTCTTGAATGCCGCATCGCTTGCCGTCTCGGACGGGAGAGTCGTACCTGCCTTGTCGACACCCGTGTACGTGATCGAGAAGCTGGTCGGCTCGCTGGTTGTCCACGACAGCTTCGCTTGGCGCGTGCCGATCCAGTCCAACGTCAAGTCGGCGATGGTCGGATCCGTTGTGTCGGTAGGAGTGCTGTTGCCATTCTTCGGATTCGAGCCGTTGTCGACTTCGTGCCCGTCCTCGAAGCCGTCGAGATCGGAGTCGGCGACCAGCGGGTTCGTGCCGAATGCTCGAGTTTCGTCGATGTTTGGCAAGCCGTCGTTGTCGAAGTCGATGCCGAAACGACGTCCCATCCCCAGCGGCATGCCAACGAAAATATTGACGCCATCGCCCGACTGCACCTGGCTGTCGAAGAACGAGAATGGCCGTTCACCCAGGAAAGAGAACTCGGAAGCGAACTGTTGGGTGGCCTGGTTGTACACCCAGCGTACCGTGGCCGTCGTGCTTCCGAACGTACTGGTGCCAAATGCAACCAAGTCGCAGTTCCCAGCTTGCGCCTGCGGAATCATGTAGTTCTGGATGTAGTTGCGGGCTCGCACGTAGTGATCCATGTCGAACAGCATGGAGGCGTGGACGGCGGGTGCGATGCCAGTGTCAACCTGGTGCATGAATGCGGCGACGTCTGAAGTGTCTTGCGGGTTGTTGTCGAAGCGACCGCCAGTTGTGAACTCGATCAAGTTGGTGCTCGCGCCTGAGTGCGCAAAGCCACCACCTGTGATCGGGTAACGGAAGTCGGTGCCGCCGATGTCGACGAGCACGTTGTCTTGCACTTTGCGCCACATCGCGTTGAAGCCTGTGATCATCAATCGGCGACGCTTGGGGTGCGAGTTGGAGCCGTCAGTAATGACGTCACCATTGGTCGCTGTCGGGAGCAGGTGGCAGCTGTTGCAGCTCTCATCGCCGACCGAATCATGATCGAACCACAGGTTCTGACCGTTGATCGGGTCGCCGATTGTTGCGTTCTTGAGGTTGTTCGGCAGGTGTGTCGGGAGCTCCGGGCCGCTCCGCTCGACCAGGATGCGGCGCGGGTGCTCGAACGGATTCGCCGGGCTCTGCAGCGACAGCACGAACGCTTCGAAGGCGTCGAACTCGCCGTTGTTGACGTCCAGTTCGGCGCCGCCCAGTAGACCTGGGAACGCGTCGTTGAAGTCGATCAAGCCGTTGAAGCGTTCGCCGCGCCAGTGGAACGGCAACAGTCGGTCGATCCCAAACAGTGTCTGTGTGATCAGCGGTCCTTTGTTGTCGACCGGTTCGCACGACAGATCCCACTCCTCGTGGTCCATGCCTCCTTCGATGTGGCACGTGGCGCACGACGCATTGTTGAACTGCGAGTGACTGCCGTCGTAGAAGACCTCACGGCCGGCAGCAATCAGCGCCGGTGTCGGGTCGTAGCCGAGGTCCAGCGTCGCCTCCAAGTTGATGGGGCCAAAGCTGTAGATCTCGATCGTGTTCGTACCCCAGCAGTAGACAATCGCCCGCGTACGAGTGTGGTCGTAGGCGACGGCGCGCGGGAGGGTCCCCTGTAGCTGGAAGTTGAAGAAGTAGCTGCCGTCGGGACGCAAGACTGTCACGCGGTTGTTCAGAAGGCCAACGATCAACGCCGTTCCTCGGCGCGGACCACTGGGCACGAAAGCCACGTCGAAGGGTTGGCCGACAGTGCGATTCGTGTTCAACGCGGTTGTCGTGCCGGGCTGATCCAGCGGAATGGGGGGCAGGACGGTGCCGGTCGTCAAGTTCACACGCGTCAGCTGGTTCACAGCGACGAGGCCGCGAATCGCCGGCTCGGACATCACCCCAGGCGCGAGGTTGTTGCCGAGCTTGCCGGTGTTGTTGGCGTCCGTGTTCAGCACCCAGAGTTCATCGCCGCTTCCCGGTTGTATGTCATGTCCAAACAGCGTCGTACCGATCCCTGTCGCCAGGGGCGTCGCAGCTACCGTGTTTCCAGACGTGGCGGTGGCCGTCGACGAGCATAGGAACAAGTCGTTGTCAGGAAGGCGGCTGCCGGCGGGGTTGCCGGCGAGGTCCAAGATTCCCGCGTCCCCGGCTGCGCGTGCGGCCGACCCGTTGCCCTTTTCGACGACGGTGTTGTTCCCGGAGAGCATCGGCGTGACGACGACGTCGTCGCGCCACCGTGTCAAGAAGAACGGCTGCTTCGATGCGACCGTGAAGTTCAGTGCGACTGTTTCTGCGAGGAGGTCGACCTTTGCTACTTGGTCGATGCCCGGGCACGACACATAGGCGTGGTCGCCGACGACGACGACATCCGCTGGCTCACCATTGAGAGGAACCAGTCCGTGGATCACACCGTCGAGCCCCATGATCACCAGCGAGTAGTTGCCGCGGCAAACGACGAGCAGGCGCATCGCCGTGGTCGGCGTCGTTTGTTTCCACAGGGCGATCGAGACCGGGGACCACGGCACTCGATGGGTGGCGACGGGCTTTGGCCCCGAGTTTCTGAAGTGGACGACTGTGCTGTCGTGCGTGTTGACTGCGTAGATGTCGTTGAAGTCGTTCATGAACACGAACGGGCGTACCGGGGCATGGTTGAAGTTGATCCAAGACCCAGTGATGTTGTCGAGTTCCCGAAACGGTGCCTCCATGGGCCCGGTTGGGATCGGCACGAAAGGAGCGGGATTCACGCCCCCTCCTCCGATCGGTGTGATGCTGCCTTGTCCCCAAGTTGTTGGCGTGAAGAACAACAACAGAGCCACTGTGAGGCCAAACCTACGCATACCCTCTCTCCTCCCGTTCGCGGTGACTTGATAGCGGTCGCTGCGCCATGAGGTGGCGAGCGCTCCCTAGTCTTTTCAGCATCGACTCTTCCAGCATTCGACTCTTCGAGAATCGACCTATTGGCGGAGTCCAACGGATGCACACGGCCGCCCCGAGGCAGCGCAACCGCGACGCGACATCGTCACCGCTGCGACCTGGGTCGCGCTTCTGTTGGCTTCGCCGGTCCAAGCCGATCGGCACAAGGGGCCCCGAGCCCATTCGAGGCTTCCGCATGGTAGAGGAAACGCACGTCTCGTGAAAGTGAAAGTTGCGCAAACGCAACGAGAGCGGCGCTCGCGGTTCCTGGCGACGACGCGGTTGGGCTCGGCGGCTCGGCGGTTAGAATGCTCTCCATGAAAACCAACAAAACGTCCCGCACCCGGCACCGGACGCTACGCGTCTGGTTGATCTGTTTCTGTTTGCTGCTGGCGCCGCTGTCCTCGCTCCCGGCGCAACCCGCCCCTGAACGGGGGCCGCGACAAGTCGACCCTCGCTGGCATGCCCTGACGAACGCGACGGTTGTCGTCGAGCCAGGGAAGCGGTTGGAGAACGCGACGATCGTTGTGCGCGCGGGCGTGATCGTATCGGTCGAGGCGGGTGGGGAGGTGCCTCTCGGCGCGCGCCACTGGGACTGCGCCGGGATGACGATCTACCCGGGCTTTGTCGAACCGCATCTTCCCGTCGAGTTGCCACGTCCGGCGGGACAACAAGCGCACTGGAACTCCCTGGTGATGCCACAACGGACGGCGCTCGACGGCAGTGGCGTGGACGCAGCACTGCGCAAAGAGCTACGTTCCCTTGGTTTCACTGTCGCCGCCGTCGTTGGCAAGGACGGCGTCTTTCGTGGCAGTGCCTCCGTCGTCGCGTTGGGCGCAAAAGATGGTGAAGTTGCCGACTCTGGCGCCGAGCGGCTGGCCACCGGCGTCTACCAAGGCGCCGCGTTCGAGCGCACCGGTGGCTGGGGCGGTAGCTACCCGAACTCGAAGATGGGATCGGTTGCGCTGTTTCGACAGACGTTGGCAGACGCCGACTGGCACCGCGCGGCGCAGCTGGCGTACCAGCGGGCCCCCGAGCGCAGCGAACCTCCGGCGGCGAGCCCCGCACTTACCGCACTCGGCTCTGGTGACGACGCGCTGCCGCTCTTGTTCGTCGTACAAGACGAGTGGGAGGCTTTGCGCGCTGGTGTGGTCGCTCGTGAGTTCGGCCGCAAGATGTTGCTGCTCGGATGCGGACGAGAGTTCCGTCGGCTCGATGCGATTGCCAAGTTGGGCCTGCCAGTCATCACACCGCTCGACTTCCCGGACCCACCCGACGTCAAGTCGGCCGAAGCAGCGGAAACCGTTTCACTACGCTCACTGATGACCTGGGAGCAGAGTCCGACGCAACCGCGGCGCCTGCTTGCGGCCGGCGTCCAGACAGCATTCACGACGACGCGCCTGCAAAAGCGCGGTGACTTCCACGACAAGGTTCGCAGCGCGATCGCCCACGGCTTGACGGATGAGCAGGCTCTCGACCTGTTGACCCGCCAGCCCGCTCGTTTGCTAGGGCTCGAAGATCGCATCGGTACGATTGCGGCTGGCAAACTCGCGAATTTGATAGTCGTCGAGGGCAATCTGTTCGCGAAGGACGCGGAGATTCGTGACGTGTGGGTCAGCGGCCGCCGCTATCTGATCAACGCCAAGGAACGACACGACCACGACGGACGCTGGGAGATCAGCTTGGCGCGTACTGGCGAGCAACCCGCGCTCGAAGGAGCTCTGGTCGTCAAGGGGAAGAGCGTCTCGCTGGAATTCGACAAGAAGGAGGGGGCGGCGAAGGCGCGTGACGTCGACTTGCGGCGCTGGGGCCTGAACTTCCTTGTCGACGGCGCCAGCATCGGTGTCGCGAGTCCCAACGTTGATGCCGTGCTGCGCTTCTCGGGCGTCCTCGAAGGGACTGTGCTGTACGGCACGTACCTATCTACAGGGGGAGAGGCACTGGGTTGGTATGCGCGGCGGGTCGACGAGGTCGCCGACGTTGCCATCGATGGAGACTCTGAGAAAGCACACCGCCGCGGCAAGAAGGGCAAAGGCAAGCGGAAGGCCGCCGCCGACGTTGCCGCCGATGTTTCCGCCGATGTGCCGGACGTCGTTGCGACGCCGCTCGGTGCGTTCGGTGTGACGGCGCTGCCCTCTGCCGAGACGGTGCTGATCAAGAACGCGACCGTTTGGACTGGCGGTCCGGACGGGATCATTGACGATGGTGCCGTGTTGATCGACGACGGGAAGATACGTTACGTCGGCAGCGCCTCGGGCGTTCCGGCTGTGTCGGTCGACAGAGTTGTCGACGCACGCGGCAAGCACGTAACTCCGGGGATCATCGATTGTCACAGCCACACCGGCATGAATGGCGGCACGAACGAGGGTGGTGAACGCGTCACCGCCGAGGTGCGCGTGCAAGACATCATCGATCCCGACGACGTCAACTGGTATCGACAGCTTGCGGGGGGCTTGACTGCAGCGAACCAGCTGCATGGTTCGGCGAATGCAATCGGCGGGCAGAACTCTGTCGTCAAGCTACGTTGGGGAGCTGCGACCGCGGATGACATGCGCCTCGATGGTGCTCCCTCCGGCATCAAGTTTGCACTGGGTGAGAACCCGAAGCGTGTAGCTGCAAACACGGACAGGAGCGACGAGTACCCGCAAACCCGGTTGGGCGTCGCGGCGCTGATCGAAGATCGTTTGCTTGCGGGCCGTGACTACCACGCCGCGTGGAGACGTTATCAAGACCTCCCGGAGAACGAGCGAAGACTTGCGCCGCCACCGCGCCGCGACCTCGAGCTGGAGGCGATGGCGGAAGTCGTGACCGGCAAGCGGTTGATTCACTGCCACAGCTATCGTCAGGACGAGATCCTGATGCTGTGTCGCGTGGCCGAGCGGATGGGCTTCAAGATCGGCACCTTCCAGCACGTCCTCGAAGGGTACAAGGTTGCTGACGCCGTCCGTGACGCATCGCTTGGCGGGTCGACGTTCGCCGATTGGTGGGCCTACAAGTTCGAAGTGATCGATGCGATCCCGTACAACGCAGCAATCATGCACGAGGTCGGCGTCTGCGTTTCGATCAATTCCGATTCCAGCGAACATGCCCGACGTCTGAACACAGAAGCGGCCAAAGCCGTCAAGTACGGCGGACTCGACCCGCATGCTGCGTTGCAGCTGGTGACGCTGAATCCAGCCAAGCAGCTAGGTGTCGCGAACCGCATCGGTTCATTGGAAGTCGGCAAGGACGCGGACGTCGTGGTGTGGTCGGGGGATCCCCTGAGCTACTACAGCCGGTGCGAACGAACCTTCGTCGACGGTCGCGAATACTACTCCCTCGAACGGGATCGAGAGCTGCGTGCCAATGCCAGTCGCGAGCGCGACCGCTTGGTGCAGAAGCTGCTGGCGCGCGCTGCCAAGAAGCGACCGACAAACGTGGGCTCTGGCCGCGAAGAGTCGCGGGTCATAGGTCCGTTGGGGAGCTACGACAGAAGTGAGTACTACGACGACAGCGATTACTGCGATGAAGATCACCGCGGCTCTTGCGGCTGTGAAGACCTGCTGCGAGCGGAGGGCAAGTAGATGACGGCAACAATGACGCCAACCAAGACCAACCTCACCGTGTTGATCGCGGCGATCTTCTTTGCTGGTCTCTTGACCGCCCAAGATTTGGGACACAAGGCGGCGCCCCAGAAGGGGGCGATCATGATCAGCGGCGCCACGGTACACACCGTTGCTGGCGATGTGATCGAACGCGGTGGCATCGTCTTTCGAGATGGCAAGATTGTCTGGGTGGGGAGCGGCCCGCCACCCGCGGGCGTGTTGCGAAAGGACGTGCGCATCATCGAGGCGCATGGGAAGCATGTCTATCCTGGCTACGTCTGTGCGGCTTCCGCGATGGGTCTGACCGAGATCGGGGCGGTCGACATGACGCGCGATCTCAATGAAGCTGGAGCTCTGAATCCAGAGGTCGTCGCCGCGACCGCAGTGAACCCAGACTCTTGGCTGATTCCGGTCGCTAGACGCAATGGCGTGCTGACGTGCGGTGTCTGGCCGCAGGGTGGATTGTTGTCGGGGCGCGCGTCCGTGATACGCATGGACGGTTGGACTTGGGAGGACATGGCGATCGACGTCGATGCCGGCATCGTCTTGTCGTGGCCGAACATGAGTGCGGGCTCGAACTCGCGCCGCCGCGGTCCGACTCGCTTGCGCCGCAGCCCACCGAAACCTGAAGACATCCTACGGCGCTTCGACGCGCTTTTCGACGCGGCGGCCGCCTATCTCGCAGCCAAACGACACGACGAGACGTTGCTGACCGACCTCCGTCTGGAGGGCTTTCGTGCCACCCTGGAGGGGAAGCGTCCTCTCCTCGTGCAGGCATCTCGCAAGGCGCAGATCGAGTCGGCCGTTCACTGGGCGACAGGGCGAGGTCTGAAGCTTTGCATTATCGGTGGCCGCGAAGCCGCGCAGTGCATTGAGCTGTTGAAGCGTCACGACGTCGCCGTGGCTTTGACGAAAGCGCATCGCCTTCCCCGGCGCCGCGATTTGCCGTTTCAAGCTCCCTACGAACTGCCGAGTCTGCTAGAGAACGCCGGCGTGCGGTGGTGTCTCAGTGACAACGCTCGGTCCGCTGCCGATGTCCGTAACCTACCCTACGAAGCAGCAGCGTGCGTGCCTCATGGGCTGTCGAAGGCTGCGGCACTGCGCTCGATTACGCTGTCCGCGGCTGAGTTCCTCGGCATCGCTGATCGCCTCGGGTCGTTGGAAGTCGGCAAGGTCGCAACGCTGTTCATCGCCGACGGGGATCCCTTCGAGCTGACGACGAGGATCGAACGTGCGTTCATCGACGGGCGGGCGATCGATCTCGACGACAAGCAAACCGCATTGCGTGACAAGTACCGCGAGAAGTATCGCCAGCAGGGCGCGATCAAGTAGGGCGCGATCGAGTAGGGCGCGATCGAGTAGGGCGAGGCCACTCGGGTGCGAGGCGATGCATGCGGTTGCAGTCCGTGCGCAGATCCGCCAGGATCCCCCGCGTCACGAAGGGGGGAGTGGCTTGACCGCACAGCGTACAGAGCAGCCGGCTGCCGGCAGCCGAGCGACGACAGCGTTCCCGGTACTCGCCGGCACCGCGATCGTCTACCTGCTGATCGGCGCAGCGACTGGACTCGCCTGGCCGCTCTTTCGCGACGAACCGATGTACCTGAAGGGGACGCTGCAAACGCAAGAAAGCTTCCCCGGGCTCACGTTCTGGTTGAACATCAACGCCGTTGGCGTCCTGCTCTGGGCGGCGCTGCTCGAGTGGGTCCACGACTCTGTTGCGGTGCTGCGCCTGTCGGTACTGTTGTTTGGCCTGGGGACGTTCTGGCTCTTTGCCAGTCTGTGCGCTCGTTTTCGTGAGGCGCGCGTAGGCCGGGCGCTGCTGCTCGTTGTGCTCGTTCCGGAAGTGTTTCTCTACTGCTACCAAGTCAACGGGACTCTACTGACTCTGTTCGGGGCTTTCGCAGCGAGCCTGGTGTTCATGAGCCGCCAGCAGTCGGGGCCTTCTTGGCACAACGATGCATTGCTGTTCGTGACTCTCGCCTGGGTCTGCCTGCAGAGCCCCTTCTGTCTCAGCTTCCTACCGGCGGTCATCTTGACCGAGTTCTTCGCACGCCGCCGGGAGGGGCGGGCTTTCGCGCAGCAGATCCCGGTCCGGACGGGGGGCATCGCGGTGCTCGCGTTCGCGGCGTGGGGTGTGTTCATTCTGACGAATGGCACGCCGCTCAGTGAAAGTCTGCAGCGTCATTCCGTCGGAGAGAATCCAGGGATTCTTGGGCTCCACTTCGGCAACTGGGCGATCTTCGCTGTCATGTGGGGGGGGCTGTTGCCGTTCCTTGGCGTTGCGACTGCAGGAATCGTGCGTTGGCAACGAGTCGTGCCGTTTCTACTAGGCGCCGCGTTACTGGCCTACTTCACCCTGCCGGCCAATGGCTACGCGTTCGCATGGGAGTTCCACACGATCTACACGATGGCGCTGGATCGCGGTGCCGCTGCGCTGGGGCTGCCTCTGGTCTTCGTCAACGTGGCCTATTTGGTTCTTGCTGTGGCGGGAACCTATGTGATCGTCAACTTCTTGGTATTCACATGGCGCCAGCCGCAAAGCCTGTTTCCGCTGGTGCTCCTCGCCTGTTACATGTCGCTGATGCTGGTCGATGGTTTCATCGCGAGCCGCCTGTTTCTACCCGGATGGATCGTATTGACGATCTACATGGAGCGGGCGTTCGTCGGCAAGGAACGACTGTATGCGGTGCAGGTCGGTTACCAAGCGTTGATCTGCATCGTCTATACGCTGGCGCTCGGCAGCAAGCACGGCTTCCTGGGGCTGTAGGCGCGCAGTCCGGCGAGGTTCGCTAGCGAATCACGTCTGGATCCGCACCGTCGTCGACGCGGGGCTTCTGGCCGCCGCGCAGAACGCTGTTGCCCTCGAACAGCGCGCGCTGATCGATCGGGGCTGGGTTCAGCCAGTCATCTTCGGCCATCTGCCCCGACCGTCCGTAGGCCTCGAGGGCGTTGCCATAGCAAGTAGCGCGAATCTGTTCGACGGGGATTCCGCTCTTTGCCATGAGGCGCGCGGTCTTCGGGACTGCCAAGGGATCAGAAACACCCCAGTCGGCAGCCGAGTTGCAGATGATTCGTTCACTACCGTACTCACGTACGATCTCGACCATCCGCTCGTTGCCCATCTTCGTGTTCGGGTACAGTGTGAACGCGGCCCAGAAGCCGCGATCCAACGTCTCGCGGACGGTCTCTTCGTTGTTGTGATCGATGATGACGTCCGTCGGGCTCAACTCATGCTCGAGCGCCAAATCCATACTCCTCGAAGTGCCCACCTTCTTGTTGCGATGCGGAGTGTGCACAAGGACCAGCATCTCGAGTTCCTTCGCCAGCTCGAGCTGCTGGCGATAGTACTTTTCCTCGAGCGCCGACATCTCGTCGAAGCCGATCTCGCCGATCGCCACGACTCCTTCCTTGCCAGCGTAGCGCGGCAGGATGTCCATGACTTGCTCGGCCAGCGGTTCGTTGTTCGCTTCTTTGCTGTTGAGACCCATCGTGCAGTAGTGGCGGATTCCGAACTGGGCGGCGCGGAAGCGTTCGAAACCGCAGATCGTCGAGAAGTAGTCGACGAAGCTACCGATCTGCGTGCGCGGTTGCCCCAGCCAGAAGGCCGGTTCGATCACGGCGACGACGCCCGCCGCTGCCATCGCTTCATAATCATCGGTCGTGCGGGAAACACAGTGCACGTGGGGGTCGATGAAGATCGAGTCGCGGTCGCGCTTTGGTTGTGCTGCGCTCATCGTCAGTCATTCCTAGTTGGCGGGTCGACGTAGTTTCATGGTTCGCAAAGATACGAGTGCTTCGTGTTTCACGTCTTACGGGTCGAGAATGCTCTCCCACCGGATCTCCCCAGCGCGGGCGGCGGCTGCGAGCTGTGGCGCTTCGTCGAGAATCGGCGCGGCCGCAGGGAGCGAACACTCGGTCAGTGCCAGTGCCGCGGCCCGCGCTTGTTCGGGACGGTCCTGCGTCAAACTCCGGCCGAGGTCGTCGAGAGCGGCCGCATCCGCGTGGCGGCCGACGCACCGCCACAGCTCGGGGCTGAACTCGCGCCCTGCGGCCCAGCGTTCGTGCGCGTAGTCGCACAGCATCTTGGCGAGTGCCGGGCTGCTGCGGTCATCCAGACCCTGCATCGGGTGCAGCGGCGTGTCGATGAATAGGGCCTTCAGCACCATCTGATTCCAAGCGAGCTCGTCGAATTGCTCCCGAGGGTAGGGATTGTTGTGCGCGATCGCATTGAACACAGCCTTGATGTTGGTCCGTAGCCCTTCGCCCGCGCGTGCGACGTACTGTTCTGGCTGCGGGTAGAGTGGCAGCCCACGATAAAAAGCGACCAACTCTCCCATGTCTGCGGTCACGCACAGCTCCTCCAAACGCGCCGCCAGCGTCGGGGCGTCACCGGGAGCCTCGAGCAACAGGAGTACCCGCGCGGCCTGGTCGATGCTCCAGTCGTCGAGGCACCAATCTCGACGTGCTTCGCTGGCCCGCGCTCGGATAGCGTCGGTGACGATCAAGTCGGCCTTGCCCAGCTTGCGAGTGACGAGGCTGATGGCCAGAAACAGCGCCCGGTTACCGCTGTCAGCCGCGACTGCGGCTCGCTTCGTAGCAAACCACTCGGCAGCGGCTGGTGGTAGCTGGTCGCTGATCACGTCGGACAGGAGGGTCTGAATCGAACTCGAGCACATGTGGCAGTCGCTTCTTGGCTGAATTCAACACGATCTGTGTTCTCGCGACGAGGAAGGCCGCGATCCGTGCTTCAGGAATCGCCAGTCTAGCGGCCGGAACCCTGTTGAAAAGAGTGAAACAGTGCTCTTTCATGGCGCCTCTCGAACGGCGAGATGGCCTCTGCCTGGAAACACATGGAGCTTCGATGGCGACAGCGACCCCGGATCCCCCGCAATCGGCTGCGTCCTCGCCAGTTGCCTCGGCTCGTCCCGCGCCCTACGTCTGTATCTTGATCGACACGATCCACAAGTGGGTCTTTCGTCTGGTCGCCGCTCTGACGCTGGTGATGGTCGCAGTCGGAGCGTTCAACGCGCTGGCGCGCAACCTCGATGGCAGCCGGGCGCGCCATCCCGAGGGGTGGATCGCGCGGACCCTCGACGCGGTGGGGGTCGGCCAGCTCAGCTCCAACGCTTACTTGGAGCTGCAGTGGTACCTCTTCGCGACGATCCTGCTCCTTGCCGCTGCCCATACCTTGCGCAACAACGCCCACGTGCGCGTGGATGTCCTCTACGATCGTTTCTCGGCGAAGAATCGGGCGCGCATCAACTTGTTCGGGCATGCGCTGCTGCTGCTGCCTTTCTGTGGCTTCATGCTATGGGTCTCCTGGGATGGTGTTCTCGAATCTTGGCGTGTGCGCGAGGTATCGCCGAACCCAGCGGGGCTCGCTCGGTACCCGATCAAAGCAGCGATTCCCGTTGCCTTCCTATTGCTCGCGTTGCAGGGCGTTTCCGAGATCATCAAGCAGTGGGTCGCACTGCGGCAGGGAGCGTCGATCGACACCGCTAGGGAGGGAGCGCACGTTTGAACGAGTGGCTTGCCCCGGCGATGTTTGCCGTGATCCTTGCGTTTATCTTCTGCGGTTATCCGGTCGCGTTCTCGCTGGGCGGTGTCTCGCTGATCTTTGCTGGGATTGGTGTCGCGTTGGGGGATTTCACATGGGCCAACGTGTCGCTGATGTTCGAGCGTACGTTCGGAATCCTCAGCAACGAGGTGCTGCTGGCCGTGCCCTTCTTCATCTTCATGGGCACGTTACTAGAGAAGTCGAAGCTCGCGGAAGAACTGTTGAAGACCGTCGGTCAGCTGTTTGGGCCGATGCGGGGTGGTATCGCGCTGGCGGTGGTCGGTGTCGGGGCGCTACTGGCGGCAGCTACTGGCGTGATTGGTGCCAGCGTCGTCGCGATGGGGCTGATCTCACTGCCTGTGATGCTGCGCTACGGCTATCAGCGACCGCTGGCGACGGGAGTGATTGCCGCCTCTGGAACGCTGGGGCAAATCATCCCCCCGAGTGTCGTGTTGGTTGTGCTCGGCGATCAGATTGGCACGTCGGTTGGTGACCTCTTTCGGGGGGCGCTGACGCCCGGGCTGATCCTGGCGAGTTTGTTCGCGCTGTACGTGGTCGTGATCAGCGTGCTACGTCCGAAGGCGGCGCCCGCGCTGCCGTCGGCCGAACGAAACCTCTCTCTACCTAGGCTGCTACTGCGAGTGCTCTTCGTCCTGGTGCCGCCGCTGTTGCTGGTTGCGGTGGTGCTGGGGAGCATCTTCTGGGGCATCGCCACGCCCACCGAAGCCGGCGCCTTGGGTGCCGTCGGCGCGATGGTACTGGCGCTGGTCACGCGGCGACTGAAGTGGCACGTTGTCTGGGAAACGATGAAGGGCACGACGCAGCTAACGTCCATGGTGATGTTTCTGCTGATCGGCTCGACGATGTTCACGCTGGTATTTCGTTTGTTCGGCGGCGACTTCTGGATCGAGGAGCAACTCACCTCGTTGCCGGGGGGGTTGATCGGGGCGCTGATCATCGCCAACGTCGCGATCTTTGTGCTGGGCTTCTTCATCGACTTCTTCGAGATCTCGTTCATCGTCGTGCCGCTGCTGGCGCCGGTCTTTGTCAATCAGTTCGGCTGCGACCCCGCCTGGTTCGGCGTCATGATCGCTCTCAATCTGCAGACCTCATTCTTGACCCCACCGTTTGGCTTTGCGCTCTTCTATCTCAAGGGGGTTTGTCCGCCTGAAGTGAAGACGACGGAGATCTATCGCGGAGTCATTCCGTTCATTGTGATCCAGATCGTCACGCTTCTCGCCGTGATCAAGTACCCCGTCATCGTGACCTGGCTCGTCGACAGGTCCTGATCTTAGCGCTGACAGGACCTTGGTCGGCGGTGCCGCGTCAGCTATTCTAGCAGTGTCATATTGGTGACTTTCCGGGGCCGCAGGCGGAGGGCGAGAGTGGCAGCTTCTAGAAATCGCATAGCGTTACTGCTCGTGCTCCTGGTTGGCTCCGCGGTCGCCTATTCTTCTTGGCGCATCTACCGGGAGAACAACCCCACGATTGCGATGGTACGCAACGCAGCCGGTCAAGCGGCCCTCGAGCGCTACGCGACGACTGCGCCAGACCCCCGAGTACGCAGCGCCGCCACAGCGCGCGTCGAGAACGAAGATGTCTTGGTGCAGATCGCGACAACGGACGCGGACCGGGCTGTGCGCACCGAGGCTGTTCGTAGAGTCGTCGATCAAGCGCTGTTGACGCAGTTGATCTCGGACCGGCGTTTGAGCCCCAGCCTACGGCGCCAAGTACTCAGGCGAATCGATGACGATGAAACGCTGCTTGCGTTAGCACGGGCACGGGGGGAGTTGTCTTTCGCTGCAGCGAAGCAGCTCCCGGAGTGGCTCCTCGCCGAAGTCCTCGCGGAAGAGCCGCCGACGCTGCGTGGCGCCCGCGAATTGGTACGCAAGATGACGAATCAAGCGGCGCTGGGTTGGCTCGTGGCGAACGCGCACGACGGCGTGATCAGCTTCGAGGCACTGCAGCGTTTGCACGACCCGGCCGCCGTCCTTTCGATCGCTTTTAGCCACCAGTTCGAGCAGGTAGCGCTCGAGGCAGCGCGACG
>JBCCHQ010000046.1:0-37034 GCA_039028735.1 Planctomycetota bacterium
CCACTGCTTCGCGATCACTCCCAAGTCATCAGAGTGCTGTGCCAACCAGTCCTCGACGGCTGGATCGCGCCTGGCAGTAGCATCGAATCGAAAGAGTCGGTCCATCGTCAGCTTTCCTAGACGGGCAGCACGTGCAGTCTAGTTGTACTTGGTTTCAACGTCGATCTCCCCGTCCGCACCCACCGTTACCGTGAAGTGGCAGCCAACGCCAGGCGACACGTAGCCGGCAATCTCCGAACTCGTTGCGAAGCCATCCGTAGATAGCGCTAGCCCTCCTTCTCGCTGTGTCCAGAAGCGCCAGCGCTCAGTCGCGCCTGGCGCGATCGTGCCCAGCTTCGCCTCGCAGCCACAGCCAGCAAGCTCGACGTGCTGCAGCGGCCGATCGCTGGCGTTGTGCACGTCGACGATGCACTGCTCGAACGCGGCCGCGCCCAACCACGCCATGCCGGCAGCCGCCGGGAAGTTGAAGAGTAACAGCGCCAAGCAGACGATCACGGTACGGTTCCGTTCCTTT
Organism: Planctomycetota bacterium; assembly: GCA_039028735.1. Classification (GTDB taxonomy): domain Bacteria; phylum Planctomycetota; class UBA8108; order UBA1146; family JAJFFE01; genus JBCCHQ01. The sequence continues at coordinate 515 of JBCCHQ010000046.1, forward strand.
CGCGGCAGCCCGACGCGACGCGCACGATGAAAGAACTGCAGCAGCACGATGATGCCGACAAAGCAGAGCCCTACACCGAGATAGATCGTGATTAGGCCGGCCATGGCCAGAATGAACCACAGGGTCATCCAATAGAGAGCCAAGATGCAAAAGCCGGTGAACAAGGGGCCCAGTGCGCACAGGAGAGCCGTTCGCCGCAGATTCTGGAGCGACTGGTCTATCGGTGCGCCCGCCTCGCCGCGACTCGCGTCGAGGGCAGAACCGGGCAGGCGAATCACAGCTCAGACTCTCGGACCATGAAAGCAGACGACTTCGAGTGATCGATGAAGTTCTGTTCGTCCGCGAGCAGGGCTAAACTCAGCTCTTGTCCCTCGGGCGAGCTCATCGCTTCCATCAGATCCTGCTCCGACTCGAACCAGACTTCGGCAACGCCGTCGAACTCGGGCAGCATCCCTCTCGCTTCGCGCATGCCATCGTTTAGCGGGGTGTCCAACGTGTGCGCCTGCACGTACCTCTTGGCACGCATCGTTGCAGCATTCTTCTGGAAGAAGGGGCCATGCTGATTCAGCCAGTAGTCCTGAAACTCTTCACGCGTCAGGTCTGATCGTCGACAAAGACACATCACCAACTTGATCATTACTACCTCCAACCTGGAACCAACTCGGACAGACCCGCCACCGGCGACGGAGGTGGGGCTGCGCCAGAAGGCCTCCCGAGCGCGTGAGCAAGCGACGCCCGGAACACCGCGCGGCTTGTTAGTCAGGCTCATTCTGTTGCGGCGGAACGAGATGCGCCCACCGACGACGCCTGCGCCAAGCAAGGTACGCGCCTTGAGCCAACACGATCCCACCGTACAGCCACCATGCATGCGGAGTCGTGTACCACGCCAACAAGCCACACCCAATGAAGCCAAAGAAGTTGATCGCCCAAAGCCACCGGTCCACCGCCGTGAGGCCGCCCACGCCTGTTGAATAGTGCGCTTCGCGCACCTTCCGCCGCGCGCCGTACCAGTTGGGCGTCTCAGGGCGCACTCGCCGCTGCCAGTCCCCTTTTCGCCACACTGCGTTCACCTCAATCGTTCGAGGCCCTCGTTTGGGGCCAACACTTTGACCTCACAGGCGCACGCCCTACTTGTCCTCGCGCCGCCAGCGAGCGCGCCCGGTCGCCAGCGCATACTCCCATGGCTGCAGATCCGGGGGCGACACGTTGCAGGCACGCAGGCTCGCACGGACTTGCTCACGGTGTGCGTTTGCGTGATGGAGCGCTTGTGCAACCACTACGGAAGCGTGGCATTCGTACTCCCCGGCATCCAGTAGCAACAAGCGGTCGGGATCCAATGGGTCTGCCAGGAACTGCTCCCACAGTTGCGCCGCCTCATCTGCACGCGCTTCGATCTGGTCGAGATCATCGGCATCCTTGCCGTCGACCACCCAAGCCGGACGGTGCCCAGATAGCATTGCGACGTAGTTGGCGTCCGACACGACAACGTGATTGAGCGTCGCCAATACGCTGCCGAAACTACATGCGGGTCGACGCAGCTGCTCGGTCGTGAGCTTGCGACAGGCGGCGAGCAACGTCTTCGTCGCCCAAGCGCTGTACTGAAACGGCTCGCGGAGTAGTTCATTCATTGGCGAGTTACTCACCGACTCTCTCGCTCTGTGGCTCGATCCCGAAAATCGTCTGCGTGATCGAGTGCATACAGGTAGACGCGAGTGTAGATCTCGTCGCCGCACTCCCACATACGTGGACTCAGATCCCCAAGTTGTTCGTAGAGAGAATCGGTGATCGCAGCCTGGCGCCCTGCGATGCTCTTCGCAGGTCCGGTTGGCCCAAAAAGTCGATCTGCCGCTCGCAGCGCAGCGGCGGCCTGGTGCGCACCGATCGCGTCGTAGACGCGAATCCGGTCGGCGAACTGCTTCTCGTCGAACTCGAAGTAGCAAGCAGACAACCCGCTGTTACAGATCCAATTGTATGAGTAACCGGCGATCCACAAGAACCACTGCGGCTCGGTCAACGGTTGGTCCGATTCGTTGTAGAGCTGGTTCGCAGTCGCGCAAGGATCTCCTAGCCCAGCCAATCGGCAAAGGGCGGCCGCAGCGTGGCTCGATGCCGCGGAGTACGGGCCGCGCGCGACGCGGTCGAGCGCCTGGCGTTTCGCGTCAACGCTAGCGGTAGGGTGCTGTTCCCTGATCGCCTCTAGCAGCTCTGCTCCACTGCGCCCATCCCAGTTGAGGATCCACTCGTCCATCACACGATCTCGTTGGCACGCGGACAGCGCACAAACCAGCAACAGCCCAAACATCCAACGGCTTCGATTCACGTTGCGTCCTAACAAGTTCAGAGTCGTCGGTCTTGCTGCCTCATAACTTCCCGCGTTCTGTCATGCCACGTCGGCGATCTCGATCTTGTGGTGGATCTTGTACGGAGGATTCTTCGAACGCACATACTCTAGCAGTCGGTCAAGAACCGCTTGATTGCGAACCTTGCCAGCCAAGAAGACGACCTGGAGCTGTGCGTGACATCCAATCAAGGCGCGGTCGAAGTCGTCGATCCCGCGATACTCTTCCTGAAACTCCTGGTGCCAGTCGTTGACAGTCGCGATGTACTTACCCCTGCTTGACGAAACCCACTCGAGGTCGCGTCCGATCTCGGCGACTTCCTCGTGCAGGAAGCCCGCGAGGTCCGGCTCGAGGTAGGGAGTCGCCGCTTTCGCTGCCTTCTTGAGCGCCTTGAGTTGCGCTGGACTCTCAACTTCTGACCGCAGCTGTTCTCGCAACGTCGCCGGCAGCTTCGAGTCTTTCGGTAGCTCCTCGAAGAATGCCGAAGATATCGCCGTCTGAACAAGGGAACTCATAGCAGCCTAACTGTGTTGATCATTCGAAATCGTCCAAAGGCCGGCCTGGCGCAACACGGCCTGCTCGCCGTCCGCGGCTTCGACGGTAATCGTACCCGCTTCACGCGCCACAACACGCAACAGCACCACCTCGGTCGAAGTTCGATGGCCCGCCCCACCTCCCGGAGTCAACACGACGTCGACCGGCGTCAGCACCAGTCGCTCCGGCGTCGCTTCTACCGAGAACGCAATGACCACCAAGGGCGAGCCCGAGCGAACAGGCGCCACTTCTGACACAGCCCATGTCATGTCCGCGCTGAGCGAAATCTGTGCCGTGCCGAGCTGCCCCACGTACGGTTGCACGCTGTCAGAAGAACCTGTACTGCGGCACGCCGCAGCCAACGACACAACACCCAGCAACGCGATCGTTGCACGCAACTTGCTGCTGCTAGGCATCCTTGTTCTTCTCATCCCAAAGCATCGGCTCCCACAGCTCGACCTTGTTGCCGTCTGGATCCATGATCCAAGCAAACTTACCGTTCTCATGCGACTCGGGACCCTTGACCACGTCGACCCCGTCCGCCTGCAGTTGCGCAAGCATGCCAGCGAGGTCGTCGACGCGGTAGTTGATCATGAACGGAGAGTCGCTGGGGCTGAACCACTCACTGTCTTTGGCCGCGAGATGCCAAACGGTCAGTCCTTGGTCCTCAGCCTTGTCATCGGGCCACTTCAGGATCGCGCCCCCGAAGTCCTCGAGCGGCATCCCCAAGTGCTTCTGATACCAAGAGGCCAACGCGGCGCCGTCCCCCTTGCTCTTGAAGAAAACGCCGCCAATTCCAGTGATCTTTGCCATGGATCCGCCTCTCTCATTCGTGCAGCCACCACGCGTATCTGGCGCTGCGGCCGCCTCTGTTGCGTTGTCGACAGTGTACTCGATTGGCGAGACATTGGGAGTTCTGCACGCGCTGGAACTAGGGAGCCGAGAAGTCCACTCCCTGGATCGTCGGCCAACCAGCCACGTCATCGTCGCACTTCGAAGACGGCACCACCCCCTTCTCCTCCTTCGATGACGAAGGTTCGGTTCGATAGCCAGCGCACCTGAGTCGGTAGACGAGCCGTGCCGTCAAAGTCGTTGTAGGAAGCATAGCGGTGCTCGCGCTTCCACAACGTCAGGGTATCGGGAGTCCGGCGCCACCTTCGTTCGAGCACTTTGCAGCGGATCTCGGCATCAGGCTCGACACGGATGTGGAAGTGGTTCCAGCCGTAGAGCAGTCCCCAGCGATAGAGATTCCGACTTTCCGCACACAGTTGACCATCGGGCGAAGTCGCCTCAGAGTGCGACAGCCAAACGCCGTGAAACATCCCCCAAGCCAGCACCCCTGCACCCAGAACCGCAAGCACCCCCAGCGCCAAGAAACAGTGCAGCATCCAACTCAGCTGCGCTCGAACTTCGAACAGGCGTGGGTCAAACACTGCCGTCCTCCAACTCCTCGCGCCTGCATGCGTCACGATTGGGGACACTGCGGCCACTCTCGGGCCGAAAACGGAGCAACAGCAAGATCAGCGGCACGGCGCAGAAGGCAGCCTTAGCACAATCTCTCTGGATCACACGCGCTTTGACGTCGATTGCATTCCAACCGGAGTACCAAACCCCCGCTTGGATCGAGGTCGCTGCAGCCAACGATAGAACGAACACGCGCCACCAATCGACTTTCAGCGCGAACAAATGGTGCCTTTCTGCTAGCTCGAGCTCAGGATCTGAGCCACAGCCTCAGGGCGCGACCGCGACGATGAATGCACTAGACTCGGCTACCAATGCCGGCGCTCGGCATGCCTACTGGTCGAAGAACCCGCGCTTGAGGGAATAGTCGTAGCCAGCCCCCACGACTCGAATTGTATCAGCCGATGTAAACTGCAAGCCATACGCACGCCAGGGTTCACTCTCCGCTGAGCGCACTTCCAACGTGCCAACCGAGGAACGGAAGGAGAGCAACAACACGTGGAAGCTACCGCTGCGCAGTAGCAGACCTCGGTCACTGAACTCCCAGTTGGTTGCGAGACCATGCTGGAAGTCGCCATCGGCAAGGCCCGTCGACGCAGCCTCGACGTACCAGCTCCCAGACCGCAGATATCTATCCGCAAACGTTGTGTACCACGAATTTTGCAGAGCTTCGCGCTTCACCCAAGCGAAGGCGACCGCCGAAGCGATGATAATCGCAGCCAACACGCATGCGACACGTCGCCTCTGCATCACGCCTCCATCCAACAAGTCTTGCTGCGATCCGACGTCTCAAGAACTCGAAGGGTCCGTCTCGTCCTCGAGGTGCTGCATGATGTTCAAGAGCTGCCCAAAGGGATCGCGCACATAGAACCGGCGGACACCCCAAGGCTCGGTGACGGGACCATAGACGATCGCAACACCGGCAGACTCAACGCGGGCAAGCGCCTGCTCGAGGTCTGCGACCTCAATCGAGAGATCAGGCACTTCCGTACCTGACCCACCCTCGCTGGCGAAACTCAGTTGCACTTGCATAGCCGTGTCGGCCGCATAGGTTCGGATCCAGCCATGGTCCATCACTAGCTTCAGTCCCAATACATCGGCGTAGAACGCCTGAGCAGCTGCCAGATCTTCGGCAACCACATTGCGGACGATTCGCTTCACTTCGATGACAGCCCCCCGCTCGGAAACAACCATTCACTACCCGCTGCGCTAACGTTGAGGACAGGAGTGTGTTTGTACCCCTGCGTTGATTGGGCCGCGTGATACTCCCGGACAACGTATTGCCGACCACACTCTCGCCAGCTCTGGCACGGTGCGCGATTCGGACTTTGATCCCAAGGCTGCTCTGCTCGCAGCCGTAAGAAGAGCAAGGCATCCTCGAAGCTCGAACACTCCTGAATGAGTTCAGAATGGTTGTCGTCGAAGATCACGAACAAGTATCACACCTAACCGCTCGTCGCCTGTCATTCAGTTCGTCAATCACAGTTCGCCATTCACAGCTCTTCCGTCACCGCTCGTTGGCGCCCTTGCCCGCCAGAATCTTGTCGCGGAACTTCGCAATCCGCGCAAGGCGGGTGGCCGGCTTCTTCGCCGAGGAGAGCTGGATCACGTAACTCTTCTGGCGACCCGGCGTCAGGGTATAAAAAGCTTCAGCAAGCTCTGGGTCTGCTTCCAAAGCTTCGATCAACTCTTCCGGAAACTCGAGCTGGCTCTCTACTTTCGGCGGCTTGATCCCCGCCTCTGCGTAGCCCATCGCTTCCCTCAGATAGGACACGATGACCGACTCCAGCTCTGCGACTTGCGCGTTCTCCCGGAAACGCATCGTGTCTGCAGTTGGAGAGTTGGGTCCCGGCCGTTCGAGAACACCCTTTGTGTCCTTCATCAGGGCACCATTGAAGAAGCTGATACGAAAGTCCGCTCGAAAGGCACCGAAGATCACGATGTTACGCTCAGCATGCATGTAGCACGGCTGCCCCCACTTGACCGTCTCGACGAGCCCCGCCCCGAGGCAAATCTGCCGCAGCCGTAACAGCCCATCGGACCATTGCCTGGTGGAGCAGTCCGGCGTGGCGAAACGCTCGCAGCGCCCGCACCCCTTCGTGAAGAACTCTTCGATATCCGTGATCATTGCTACCTATTCGGAAAGCCGCGTCCTGGGTCCACGAGATCACTCTGCACGAACCAAGACATGAACAGCGCACCCGAGCGAACCTGCGGTCACGAGCAAAGTTGGAGGTTCAGGAACGAGGTTGCCCCGGCCCGCGAGCGCGGTCGGACCTGCGCGCCTGGACCCAAGTACAAGACGCGCCAACGATCGCGATGGTCAGCAATAACCCGCCAAAGAACAGGCGAGTTGCCGCTGCAAAGTCATCGTCCCCCCAGACCGCACGGATACCAGAGCCGATCAAGAACACTCCGGTCGCACCCATGCCCAACAGAACAAGCTTCGTTGCCGGCGTGTTCGATTCGAAGAGTTCCAGAAGCCTCACCTAACTGTCAACAACAGCGATCGTGTTCGACGTTCCATCACACCCACCGCAGTGAGTCCTTAGATTGTACAGACGAACGTTCCGACCGGAAACGGTGGCCAGTCGGTAAGCCGCCCGACCCGCAGGGAAAGGCTCTCAGCAAAGCCACCTGCAAGCGCATCTAGTTCTCGAGACGGACGCTGCGCGATCGTCCGGGCGCCTCAGCTGTGACGAAAACTCATGGCTACAAACGCCAGTAACAACACCGCGCTGGCGAACAACCAACACAGATTCAGCTCAAAAGCGCCGTTACTAGAAATCACGAACGAGAAACCGAACAGAGTGAAAGCGCTCACGAGCAGCAGTGCCGCACGAAGAGGCGCGGGCAGGTAGCGTTGCCAACGCTGCTTGCGCAGCGATTCGCCGGGTTGCGGCGATCGGTTTTCATGGCGTCGCATCGGTCGCGAGCTCCAACACGTGAGTGGCTTTGTGCTCTGACACGGTCTCGAAACCGAGCCGCTCGTAGAATCTCCCTGCGTGGTCGGTGGTCAATCGAAGCTTCTGGAACGTCGAATGCGCCCGGCGAACCAGCTCTCGCACCAACGCACTCCCAACGTCTTCTCCGCGCGCCTTGGGCTCGACGTAGACATGGCGTACCCGACCCACCGAAGCGTGAGATTGATATGGATCTCGATTGAGCCCACCGAAGCCGACGAGCGTGCCTGCCCGGTACGCAAACAGAAGCACTTCTCCTGGTTCGTCGAACTGGTTCTGACCCGTCTCCCACTCAGAGACGAATCGGCTCAGAAACGCATAGCCCTCGCGAGTGCCCACCTCGACAAGGCGGCTGAGGTCAGCCGGCAAGCTTCGCTGTTCGAGGATTTCGAGGTTCATGTAGTTTCGCCTGACCGTTCGGGTTGTCACAAGGCGATGTCTACCGGCCGGGACTCACTCGCCCCTCGCTCGATCGAGGTCGCCCAGCGGCAAAATCACCAAGAGTGGATCTGCGTCGGTCGAGGCTAAGGCGTTTACGCCGTCCTTCCACACCGACAAGTTACCTCCGAGAAAAGACCAGAAACACACACGGCCGCTACGATTCGTCACGCCGAGGTCCTCCATGCTGCCCGACCAGTACAACCATACCTGGGCACCGGCGACCGGTTGAGCATCCCGATCGACAACCTGCAGGGTGTGACACGCGGGCAGCGTCAGGACGCACAGAAGAAGGGCTACGCCTAACAAAGTGCGCGTGCCCGGGCACCGAACCGCTCTAGCCATTGTCACGCGCGTCTCCGATGGCAACCAGGTCGAACTTGGAACACTTCACGTCGACAACACCCTGCGGATCCAATTCGAACAAGATGCTATGTACCGCACCGCCGGCGCTAGAAGAGAAGATGACCTGGTCGATGCGCGAGATCGGATCCTCACCAAAGTCTGTCTCGAAGAACACGCGGACCTCATCGAAGTTGTCGATGTCGCTGAGATGCAGGACCGCCTCCTCAGGGAGCGCCGGATCTGAAATACGCGCTGAACCGAGATCCAGGTGCAACTCGACTTCTCGGCGAGGGCCAACCGTGACCGCCTCAATACTGGCGTCATGCAGCGAATGTTGGAGCGAGTCCAAAGGTTCCACCTAACGGTTGTGATCATGGAACGAGGCGGTTGTTAGGCCGCGTCGCATTCGAAGGAACGGGAGGGTCAGCCGCTGTCGATGGTTCGTCGCGTTCGGGCCCAGGTAGGAAGATGGCTTGGCAAATCGTTATTGGCAGTATCAACGTGTCGGCCGCAAGCGACAGTGGCAGGTCAAGCACCGCGATGGGCGCGAACAACCGGAGATATCCCGCCGCCATCGGATTGGACGGATTCCGCAACTCGGCAAACAAGAGGGCGGTGGCCCGAACACCGCCGTATACGCGGGGTGCGCTACGGTTGCCGCGAATCACCTGGGACTGAACGAAGGTCGTAACGCATCCGGTGGAACAGCATAGGAGATGCAGTGCTACAACGCATGTGGCCAAGAAACGCAACATTGCCTCTGTCTACTGGACGGCTCTAGCTGGCTGTGCACGCGGCAGTCGGGTCCAGACAAGCATCGACGAGCGTAACGGTGTTTCGGATCCGCCGAAAGCGCTTCTCCCGTGGGCTGCCTGAGACTGGCAAGGTGCGGCAGAAGTGGCTTCGACATCTCTACGGCAGGGACAGTGTACATGAAATCGCTCAACGAAAACGGTGACTAGACGGACCGTTGGTCCTGCGCAGGAGGCATGGGTTCGTGAGTCAGCGCATGGTCACAGGCGGGACAAGCTCTCGGCCGGCTACGATACAACCGGCTGAGAGTGGCCGGCAGCACACAGCCACCAATCACTGGAACCATCCAAACGCCAAGGCTCCCCGTAACAACAAACGTCAGTGACGCAAAGATCGGCAAGAGGATGACAACAAGGATCGCCACAAGGGAGAGCCCAACGAGCTCGCGCTTCGGTGGTATCGAGTAGCCGCAGCTGGGACACGCGTTTGGCTCGGCGGTCATCCGTCCATACGATTCTAGGCTGTGGAGCGCGCCAAGTCGCGCCGCGCAGGCACCAGGATAGCATGCCACCACTGTACAACGCGACGAGGAGACGCTTCATTCACTCGGACGATTGCAGACCGGCGCCTGAAGGAAACGGTCCTCGGTCGCAGCAGGTGCTGGGCTACCTCCGAGTCCTCACCTGCCGCGCGGGCAGCCCATGCGGATAGCACAACCGAATCACACGCGGAAAGAGAAAGCCGAGCCACAGCCAAATCATCGCCAGAACCACAATCCCCACCGGAATACCCAAGTAGAGAGGTAGGTCGTCAGCCGGCACGAGATAGTCCAATCCTGCGGCGATTACGCTGAGCGGCAGTAGCCCAACGTTCAGCAGAATCAGGAAACCCCACGCTCGCAGCCCTTCACGCGCAAGATTCTTGAGTGCTGCACCCATTCTTCCAGTGCCTCCTCCGGTCTGGCGTCTGAGGGGCGTCCACGGCGCTCGCGTAGCTGTCAGTGTACGCGCAGTCGCGTCCACAGAAAGGGGTTATTGGATTACGCTTCCCAGCGGTTGCTAGGCCCAGCCAATCATTCGGCGAGCCAGGAAGCGTAGCAATTCGGGGCTCTTGCCGGCAAAGGGGCCGTCACCGACAAGCACACCGTCCCGGTCGTGGACTGCCCAGATATCGCCACGAGTGAACGAACGAGCGGACAGTCGTTCTAGATCAACTTCGAGTGAGCGCTTGCCCGTGGAAGACCAACAAGTGACTTTCCCCACCAACTTGTCCCCCATTGGATCAACGTAGTACCGCACACGCGATCCAGCCTCCGTAGTGGTGAAGTGCTTCTGCCGCTCTAGACGTGCCCGCAGCCAGTCGAACATGCGAATCGGCCTCACGGTTCTCGCTGGTGCAGTGCGCGCGTGCGGCAAACTGCAGCTGCAGAAACGGAGCGAAGTGAACTACTCCAAAAGGTCAAAGCTATCCCCCGGTGGTCCGCCATGCCACTTCGCGTAGATCTGTCCGACCTCGTCAACCGGTACCTCAATGTAGTTCGGCCAGTCCGCTTCCCTGTGGTGGGGATAGGAGATCAGGTGGAGCAAAGTGTTGTTGATTACGGCGTGAACATGTTCGTCGGTATCGTCGATGCCAGGCCATTCGTCGAGCAGAGCCGACAGCTCTGGGCGCGTGGCACCAATAAGCGCAAGAAACTCGAACTCAGGGAAGAAGGATCCTACGGCCGCAGCCCTCAGGCACTGCTTGACGACATCGCGCTCGCGCGCAGTCAATCCGCTAAGGCCAGACAAAAGCGTATCCACCTAACGGTTCTAGCGACTGCAGCGAGTCCACGTAATGCGTCCGCATCGCGAACAAGCCAGGATACGGGCAACCGCGTGCGGCGCAATACGGCTACTAGGCATCTGCACCACTTACCAATGACCGCAGGAACCGCGCGTAGACGATCCCAAACACGGTAGCGCACACGGCACCGGCGATGCAGTTCCCCAGGGCGCTGCCTGGGTACCAAGCGGATTCAAGGCCTGCACACGCAGCGGTTCCGACGACGAGGGCACAAAGCACGAGAAGGCGCACACCCACGGGGGCACGCAGCAAGAGAGCGACAAGTGCATGCGCGACAGCGAGCGTGAAAAACATGCACGCGAGTAGTCCCAGCAGCTCCTCGTCGCCTTCCAAGGCTTGCACCCACTTCAGTCGCAGCAGGCTCAAGCCGGAGAAACTGCCATGCGACACGTAGGTGGTGTGCCGGAGCAAGAAAAGCATGCACCCGAAGCCTATCGGTAGCGTCAGGAGATGCAGCAGACCGATTCGCCGCCAAGAGTGCATCAGATGTCGAACACCTATCAGTTCTGGATCGGTGGCGCGCCCGCCGCGCCGACATAGCAGCCAGTGTACGCCCGATCGCGTCCACAGAAAGCGGTTGTTCGGCAGTTTGTCAATCGATGAAAATGTGTGCCTGGGTCTCGCGCACCCGGCCATTCTGGAACAGGACGAGCCTGCAACGGAAACTACCTTTGCCGTCGCGTGGGACCGTATAGTGCCAGCACCCGTTGTCGGGCAGGTCTCCACTACGCTGCAGCGGCTGGCCGAGCTGGACAACCACGTCACGCATTACCATGCCGACCGCGATGTCTCGAAAGCTTCGATCGGTGAAGTCAGCTGCCCAAACGGTGTTGTCCTCGTATCGATGGGCAGTTGGGCCGTCGGGTGGATCGCGGTCCAGCTGCCAAACAACTAGACCGACAAGCGCAACGACTGCGAAGACGGACAGCGCTAGGCCACGGCCTGGTTTCATCGAATCTGCCCAACGGTTCCAGCTTCTGCCAACGCGCCACCGTAGCTGCTAGTCTACGAGCGCTGCTTGACCACACGGGGTTCAGTCAGAGGACCCGGCCACAGCTGCACCCGGTACCGATCCGCACCATCGAGACCATCGGCAGAGACCGAGGCCAAACCTCCGTAGGACACCCGCACTGCATAGTCGCCTGATTGCACAGGGATCCGAGCCGCATCGGGAAAGTAGTCTGTGCAGCCTGCGATCACGATCCGTTCGGATGTGACCGACAGACCACATTCTGTGACGTGATCCCAATCGTCAGCATCCAGATCCGGAGCTGTCGCGTGCACTTCCACCAACACTGGCACGTCACAATTGCGCGCCGTCCCCACGCCAACGACGCCAGGGGCGACTGCTAGCAGCTGCTGCACGGCGTCGTCGGTCCAGCTGTCGCTAAGATCGCCGTCGGAGGCTTCGTCTTGAAGATAGAACTGTGAGTAATCGGCGAAGAGTTCGTATTCCTGCGACCACATGAGCTTCGGTTTCGTCCAACGGTTCTAGTGTATGCAGCCCGCCCACCGCACTACGCAGCTGATTGTACGCCCAATCGCGCCGACAGAAAGCGGTTGTTAGTTATCCGCTGGCGCAAGGGGTACGGCCTGCCTCCACTCGCCGGCAGTCTGCCACTCGAGAATCGGCTTGTTCCGCACGGCGAAGCGAAGAGGACGCGCGATCAGGCAATCGAGAAAGTCGCGCAGGTCCGTAGCCATGTCCCGGGTCAGGTCGTCACGCGGAGTGGCGTCATACCCGACATAGTCACACCAGTCGTGAATCGGGTCGCGTTCAGCGGCCGCGTCCGCTACTTCGACGTGCCACTCGACTACGCTGGGCACCGCAGTAATCGTGATCGTGATAGAGTCGCGGACGAGAACGAGGACACATGCGTCGCCTGTGTTCGAGATCGTCACGCCCGGCTCACTACCGAACGAGCGCAGAACGTCATCAGGCTTGAGGTCAGCCACCAAGTCTTACCTGCCGGTTCCAGCGTCTGCAGCGCGCCCGCCGCCCAGCGCCTGCGATTGTACGTCCAACCACCGCTGCAGGACGCGATCGCGACGTGAATCACAGACTGGCCGAGAACTCCACTGCCAGCCAAACACCAAGCGCCAGTCCCAAAAGGCTCGCAAAAACCTGCTGCGTACGACTGCAGACCCGCACATTGGCGAGGTTGTGGAGAAAATAGGCAGCTACGGCGAAGGGAATGACAGCAATCATCGCACCGAGGCGCGCCTTGGGTAAGTCTACCATGCCCATACGGTGCATGAGGTAGGGAACGCCCGGCACTGCGACAATGACAAGGGTAACAACGAGAGTCCAGCACACGAACGCGACTGCACGCCGAAGCCCAGACGTCGGCTCCTGCACGTATGCCACCTAACGGTTATCGTGTTGCCGGCGCGCCCGTCGCGCCGCGCGCAACTCAGGATACGTCCAATCGAGTGCGGCACAAAGCAGTTGTTAGTTGGCTGTCCGAAGCCCAGACCGGCGTCGCCAGATCGATGGCGTACGGAAAGTCCAAACAAGGAGTACTGCAACGCAGCCACCCCAGCAACGCTTGGACCACCTTGGGATACGTTGGCCGGGCACCACGTACGTCCAACGGCCATCTGCGTGAATGACAATTGGTCGACCGTTCGGAGGGAGTGTCTCCGGCGCAAGCTCCACGACTTCGTCCGGCGTGACATAGTACGCGTGTAGTAGTCCGTAGGTCCCTGCGCTCAAAACAATGCAGACCAACAACCGGACGAGCAGGGGCATGTCGACCTAACGGTTCTCGTTTCTGCCGACGCGCGGCGCTCCCCGAAGATAGGCGTCACCGCGGTCGGTACGCTTGTCAGCTCGCGGCATCGTGTCCAGCGGGAACAGACGTCGGTTCTTCCCAAGCAACCCATCGCGCCAACCCCGGAACCCAACGAGGCACGGCATACCCGGCCCACGCCAACCCACCGAGGAGCGACACCGCCACAACTGGCCAGAAAACGAGCGGTGAAACGACGACACCACGGGATTGCAAGTCCGACAGCAACACGATGGGCGTGAACGGCCAACACACGATGAACGCTGCGACCCAGGTAGCGATCACTGCGCGACAGCCGCAAAGTACTAGAAACCCGAATCGGCTGATCATGTTTCTTGTCTACCTAGCGTTTTGAGCCGACGCAGCGCACCCGGCGCACTGCGTGGTTGATTGTACGTCTCGCACCTGACAAGGCGGTTGTTAGGCAATCGACGATCGAGTGCCTGCATCGAGCGTGTCGGTGTTCTTCGAAGAAGGGCTAGGCTTGGAAGCGCCAACATCAACGTAACAGTACATGGAAACAAGGACGCCGATCCCGCACGCGATAGTACCAACGAAAAAAGCGTCGCACGCGAGCGAAACCACGCCTGCAGCAGTCAACAAACCGCCCCAGATCATCCCAACTTGATCGTTGGTCATCTGCTTTCCTTCGCGCAACGGGTTCGAGCTTTCACAGCGCGCCAGCCGCGCCGCGGTCGAGATAGGATACGAGCAACTGCATACGGTTGTTAGGCCGCGTCTCGGACACGGCGACGCACCTTCTGCGACGAGAGGGCGAGCCAGGCGCAGACCACCTGTACTCCGTGCAAGGCAGCAACCGAACGACTGCCCCAAGGGTCGATGACGCTGTCCAACCCAAGCCCGACACCCCAGCACAGAACAGGCATTACGAGATGCCGCTTGGGAGCGAAACGCAGGCTCACTTCAACGCCTTCAGAGCGATATGGGCTCCCTTGAGCCGCTGCTTCCCAAAGGGACCACGCGACGAAGGCCAATCCCAGAAAGAGCCAGATCATCGGCTGTACCGGCCTTGCTGGTACTGCAAGAAAGCCAGTGAGTGCGGAACGAACAGCAAGCAGACAAGCACTGCCACGTTGATCCCACCGAGTGCGCAGAGCCAAACGTCGAGAGGAGCTGTGACCCCAGCAGATGCGACCCACTGCACAACACCGCTGATGCCATAAATGAGCCAGCCCGCGAGGAGGACGCGACCGAAAAGGCCGCCGCGGTAGGTCAGGGCAACGAGGACGACGGTGACCAGCGGGCGAACCGCGGCCCCAGGGAGTTGCAAGCCGGCAAGCGATAGCGCGACGACTTCATTGGCAAGCACCGCCAGAAGCAGCAAGCTCAGCGCACCAAGCACGATTGCACGCCCGGTTGCTTCACGTTCGGTCATCATCCGCCTAACGGTTTCTAGCTTCTCCCGACGCGCCCACCGCGCCAGACATCTCAACGGTCGCGCGCAGGCGGCGTAAGGTGCCTGTTGGGCGGCCAAGTACAAATGTGACGCCCCGCACCACGGTCTTAGTCGTCGCCTGCGAACCAGTAGTGAAGAGCAGTTCGAACTGACCCATACGCAACAGCACTAACCACCAACGCTACCGGTGCCGCCGGATCGTCACAACCGCAGAGCTTTGGACTAGGGTCCGGAAGCACCTGGTGCAGTGCGACGCGGCCGTCGGTCGTCCAGAAGAGAAGACCCAGAGTCCCGAACGCTACAGCACAATGCCCATAGAAGCGCAGCAGTATCACTTGTCCGCTCCACAGTCGTGGCGCCGTGCGTTCCTCGCCATTCTCGCGTCCCTCTTCAAGTGAATGATCTCGCTCATTTCGTCGCAGCTCCCATGGTCAATTGTGACCCGCCTCACACCATGCTCGCGGTAGCTCGCATTCCCCTCTGGCGTGCGCACTCCGCACGTAGTCTTCCGCCCACTGTATCGCCTCGATGACTTCGTGCTCGGCCAGACGCACATCGGCGTCACCGTACTGAGCCTCGATCTCGCCTCGTGGCCCGTAGAACAGACTGGCGTACTCCACAGCATCAATCGCAACGGTGTGCATTACGCTGGTGCCATAGCACGCACTCCACCTCACATCCACAATCTCCACGCGCTGAGGCAATCGCGAAACTTTGAATCGACAACAACTGAAAACCGCACCATCGTCGATCCGTACGCTTTCTTGCGGGGCTAGGTAGGTCAGCGACGCGAAAACCAGCACAGTCGACAAGCACACTGCTAACAAGATGTAGCCGGCGCGCCTGCTCATGCCATCGTCACAATCCATGGTCAATTGCTGCGCCCCTCACCCCACGCTGGTGGTAGCTCGCACTCCCCTTTGGCGTGCGCACTCCGCACGTAGTCTTCCGCCCACTGTATCGCCTCGACGACTTCGTGCTCGGCCAGGCGCAAGTCGGGCGGCATACCGTTACCGTACATGTCCTCAGCCTCGCCTTGTGGCCCGTAGAACTGAATCCACTGCCCCACGCTATCCTCAATGTAGTGCTCAACGATGGTGCCGTCGTCCGCACGCCACCTCACATTCACCAACTGCACGCGTTGAGGTAGTCGCGTAGTCCTGACTCGATAGCAGCTGAAGTCCGCCCCCTCGACGACACGCACCCGTTCTTGCGGTGCCATGTAGACCAGCAACGCGAGAGCGAGCACAGTCAACGCAATCAGGATCAACGCAATGTAGGCGGCGCGCTTGCTCACTCGACGAACTCATCCTTGTAGCTCATGTTACAATCCTTCAGGAACTGTTGCTTCGTTCCACAGCTAGAAGACGTGTGATCTCCTCCAACTCTCCTTCGTGGGTGGCTATCAGTTCAAGAACTACATCTAGCTTGTTGCCCAGCTTACGGAGGTCCTCCTCTGAGGAGTGCTCCTCCGCAAGAATCTCGTCCCGTACGTTCTGGGCCGCCTCCATGGCACGCATGGCACCTTCCAACAAGGCGGTCCTCGCCGTCGCTTCGGCGGCGAGGCCCTGGATCCTCGACTGCTGCTCCTGTTCCTCCCGCGCAAGGGTGATCTCCCTCCGTTGCAAGGAAAGTTCACGGCTTTGTAGCAGGATCGCGACTACGACGCCGCCCAGGGCTAGGCCCGAGAACAACGCATTCACAGCACCGAACTGGTCCCCCCATGCGCCGCCTCCCATGTCCTTTGGCACGTGCCAGCCCAGCCACAACCAAAGGCCTAGAAGTCCAGCCAAGAGGAGCACACCGATCACCAACCAAAGCACGGTCGGCGAGGATCGCTTTCCGGACATTGTTAGTCCCCCTCACAAAGGTGTCTGTTCGCCACAAATGATAGAGTGGCGCGCCAAGTCTCCCCGCAACAATCCGGATAGAATTGTTACTTCCCTGACACCCACACAGGCGATGTGACCACGACGATCGCGGAGTAACATGCCACAGCTCCCGAGTACTGCCTTAGGTAGTACTCCAGCGACACAAGCCAGCTCGCCACGATCAAGAAGACCATGACCTGTAAGACTCGCCGCGCCCGCATGTGCCCGCCCAACGGATGTAGCTCCGCGGCGCGCCCACCGTGCTGCTTGACATAGTGTAGGTTACAGCGCCTGCTACAGCGAGTCGCTAGCCGGCATGATCACAGCTGATTGTAGCTGTCATGCCACTCGTGCCGGTCTTGGTCGGTCATTTCAAGCACTGGAGCCACGAGTCGCAGATAGTCCTTGACCATTTGCTGCTCCGTAGCCGGCCAATCACGGAAGCGCAGGTACGTCAGAGTTTCGAACAGGTGAGCGGGGTACAAGTCTTCGCATCGTTGCGGGGGAGCGAGCGCTTCAAGGATTCGCGGCAGGTAATGCCTATACACCTTCGCATTCTCCCAGTGGTCGCCGGTTTCCCAGAGAAGCCTCCTCGCGGTGTCGTCGTCGATGCCACTGACGGACGCACTGGTTAGGTGCGTCACCTCGTCATCGCTATAGCAGAAACGACAGAAGCTCTTCCCGGGGGTCGGTGTACGTGGCGAAGTGCTTGTAGAGATGGTGGATAACAGCCTGGAGCTTGTTGTCGCGAGTAGCCACGAAACTGGCCGCCTAACGGTTCGAGCTGCTGGCGATGCGCCTGTTACAGCGAGTCGCCACGATACGGTCCCCCGTGTTCGGGAAACAGCGCTTTGCCGGCAGCAGCTACCCGAAGAGCTCTGCGTGCCATGAGCTGCACGCGTCCAAGGATACCGCAATGACCGCGTGCCCAGCGAACATGCCGCCGTCGCCAAAAACAAAGTCACAGCATGTGTCGCCGCGGATGGTGATGTCCTGCAGGACTAGGTTGCCGGTGAACTCAGCGGGAGACAAGGCCGGGTTCGTCACTTCGGTCTGATTGCCCGCTTCGTCGCATTCAATGTAGCTGCGCCAACCGTCGTTGTACGTGCCGAGCAAGTCTCGCACAGCGCTGTGCAAGGCCGCCTGCAGGTGAGAGTCGACGCACTCGACGACCGAGCGCGCGAAACCTAGCGCGGCATCTTGAGCGACATCGTCGAGGTCGATCTGAATGCTGACTGGCCTCCCACCAACGGTGGTTTGCGCGGAGAAAGTACCGTCGTCTACGGTGATATCGCCGAGGATAGGATCGCGGCTCATCATGAACAAACTGCCCAACGTTTCTAGCCTTTGCAGCGCGCCCGTCGCGCCAACGCACCGGTCAGTGTACGCGCAATCGCAGCCGCAGAAAGCGCTTGTGGGCGGACTACTCTTCTTTTGTCCCACCGTGGGCGCGCAGCTGGATCAGAGGATACCGACGCAAGAGCCCGACAAGCCAAGCTGTACCAACGAGAAGAAGGGCGTTCATTGCGGCCGCCACCAGTTCCGCCCACCCAGTGAGGTTCGGGGCTCCAAGGGCCCCGAAGATCGGGGCCACGACCAGAAGGCTGGGCAACGTCAGCGCCGCGGCGAACGTGCCAAGTCCGTCCGCCGGATACGAGTGCGAGACGGGTGCACTCGACAGATACGTCGCGAGCTTCACCAATAGGTACAAACCGATGTAGGCCGTTGCGAGTCCGTAAGCAGGACGCATGGCGATGTACCGCCCAATGGTTCTAGCTTCTGCCGACGCTCCAGTCGCGCTGTGCACCAACCAGTCGACGTCCGCAAAGCGATTCATAGGTAGGGTGTCCATCGTACTTGGAAACCCCACGCCCGAGCACAAAGAAGTACGCTGAAACAAGCCCTGAACCTGCGGCCAAGATCCACACCCAAGGCACCTGCGGAGCTGCTTGCAGGACGTCACTTTGGAGAACCGTACCGTCAGGCAGCATCTGCAGTCCGCTTGGCATCCGAAGCGCAGCCGAGACGTGAGCTGGAGGTGAACCGCCGTCACCAAGGGCAATGACAACGCAACACCCACAAACAAGTGCAGCAAGAGTTGCCAACGATTGCAGCACGTCCAACGCCACGCCACCTAACGGTTCTAGGTTGTGCCAACGGGCCCGTCGCACCCGGCACCTTGATTGTAGGTTCCATCGCGCCTGCAGAAAGCCGTTGCTAGCCACCTCTCGGCGACGATTCGGCCTCCAGTTGTTCGATCAGCCGCTCTGCCCACTCGGTCGCCTTCGATAGATGATCGGGCAAGTCGTCAGTCTCTCCGACGAACATGATCTGGCGCAGCTCTTCGTAGACAGGACCTGGAAGGTCGCGGTCGAGATAGCGCATGCCGAAGTCCCATCGCGGCGGGCAATATCGCATGCGCAGAAGCTCAACCAGTGGCTTCAGCGTGTAACCCCAGAACGCGGCTAACGCTTCCATATGTTGGCCGCGAAGGATCGCCTTCCTGACGAAGCTCTGGCTGATCGAGAACCACACGCGGTGCTCTTCCAGACGCCTGGCCCGGCGGGCGACGTGCGAGACCGCAACCGACGGATCGCTCCGCAGCCACTCCCCCTTGTCGAAGAGTGGGCGAATCCTGCCGTGGCGTTCGCTGTCGAGTCGCTCTGCGAAGTTCGCAGTTTGGAACGTACACACATCCACGAGGAGAAAGTCGCCGCCATCCGTCAGTTTGAAGTAGCGTCCAGGAGGCTCGGAGTGACTGGCGACGATCGGGGATACGGTCTCGAGCGCGGACTCGACAGCTGTGTAGAACGGGTCTACTGGGCTCGCGTCATCCAGCAAGAAGTTCAAGTCGATGTCGGAGTACTCATCTTCGAGATCGAAGGCGACGCTCCCGCTCTCCCACCCGGCCAGTACATGCGACAAGGGCTGCAGCGCGTTGCCTACGGCTTCCTTGATACGGTCACGGAGGGCGTTATCACCAGTTCCCACGATCATCCTTTGGTATGGCCAACGATTCTAACTTGTGCCGACGCACCCGCCGCACTGCGCACTTGATTGTACGCCGAATCGCACCTGGAGAAAGCGGCGGCTAGGTGTCGTCGTCACCTGGACGAGCGAAACACCAATCGAGAAGAGCGGCGACCGTGCCGCCCAGCGCCGGGCCGGCAAACACGGGAGCCTCGACTTCGCCAGGTCGCGCAAGCTGAGGTGCACGTGGGAAGTCCTGGCCAACAACCATCAGCACTGGTGGGACGCCGGCATCGCCACAGAGAGGATAATGGACGACGAATCTCTTGTCCTCCGACGCGACAACCAACCAACGGTCATCGCGCACGTGCCAAACGAACGCCCGACCGTGGTAATCGAAGCTTGCTCTCCCCTTTGTCCGGATTGCCATGTCAGCACACCTAAACGATTCGAACCCTGCATCGCGCCCACAAGCACCGCGTACTTCCGGCCTATTCGGTGGAAGACCCGTTGTCGGGTACTTCGCTTCCGCCATTGCGCGCAAGCTCGCGGACCTTCAAGTTCACCGCCCCGCCTAGGGCCAGCAGCACCACGCCGACGAGTGCAACCCTGGAGCCCCCTTTGGGACCAGCCCCCTCGTCCGCAAAGAGAAACCACGCACCACGGGCGACCATGATCAAGCCGAGACCGACGAGGATGAGCGCAAGCATGTCCGCTGCACGAAGGTCTCGTTTGGTGTGTCGCATGGCACGGTCCTTCAAGACGGGGGTGCACGTGACGGTGCTAGCCGTGGCGCGCCCACCGCGCCTATACATCGGTCAGTGTACGTGTGATCACGTCCACAGAAAGCGGTTGCTTGGCAAGGCTACAGGTCGAAGCAGACTTCGTAGACAGCTTCCGCTGCAACCCACAGAACCTCGGACATGGAGTCACATACCACTTCGACGCGTCCGTGTGGCGCGTCAACGCTGGCGGTGCCGTCACGATCCGTGCGGCAGGAATGCTGCCCTCAGGTGAAGCCGCAAGCCTTGAAGAACACACTCTTGCCCGACAGTGGTTCACCTGTCGCTGCGCTGGCGACGCGTACGACGATCTGCCCTGTGAGGAAGACTTCGTGCGAGTAGATTTGCTTGGCCATCGGTCCTCCCCTCAAAGAGTGATCTACCATCTAACGGTTCTAGCTCGCATACAGCACACTTGATTGTACGTGCATTCCGGTCCACAGGAAGCGGTTGTTAGGCAGCGTTGTCTGGATCGGAAGCGGTTCGCAGTGCTTGAGCCAGTACAGCACCGATCGTCGCACCGAGGACGAACCCAAGTTGCCCGCCGCCATAGTATCCTGTGGCCACCAGCGCCCAGGCGCCAGCCGGTACCGCCAGCACGGCACTGATGAGCCCGCCAGCAGCACCGCATACCCACGCGATGAGCATTCGGTCACGACTGCCAGGGCGATCCCCGCGAAACGCGAACCACGCGAACAAGCCAAAGAGTGTGAGCAGCAGCGCTGGATTCCGGGAGAACGTCTGCTCTGGGATTGCGCGACACACCGCGATCAGCGCCCCGAGAGCCACGAACGCAGACACCGCCGAGAACAGCCGCGGCAGTCGATACGACGGTTGTTTCTGCACCTAGTCTGCCCTAACGGTTCTAGATTCTGCCAACGCGCCTGTCGCGCAGCGCGGATGGCCATGTAGCAAACGCGTCTGCAGAAAGCCGTTGTTAGCCCGCGCTGCGTGCGAAGGCGCTGACGTCATCGCGAAACTCCAGCAGTTTATCTTCAAAGCGCCGTTTCGCCATGCAGATCGATGCGACTTCCGTGGACGTGTCGTTCCAATCTTTCAAGGGCCCTGTCGACGCGCGTACGCACCAGACGCCCTGCCCCGCCTTCCGACTCCCCTGCCACTGCGGGTCCACGACGAACGTCACGTGCAGGCTTGCGCCGAATGCTGCCCCGGTGGACTGCAGAATCCAGGCCTCGTCGAGCCACCAGTCACCGTCGTCATGGACTTCGACTATCTGCCACCGGAGAGCGGCGAGCGTTCTGCGGATCTGGTCGCGGTAGGTCATTGTTCAGCCAACGGTTGTTGGGTGTATCGGTGCAGGACTAAGGGGGCGCGAAGTTGAGGCTTTGCGCGAGCCGGGCCCCATCACCAACACAGCAAAGCTGCTCGTCCGCAGCGGTGGCCTTGCGGTACGTGTTGATGTGATAGACCCGGAACCGGTAGCGGTACAGCCCCCACGCCCCATAGCTAGCCTCCGGTGAAAGCGTGCCACATGCATCGATGTAGTACGCGCCGTGATCGGACAGGAAGGGCGCCAAGAGGTCATGGTGCTGATCACCAACGACCCACCATACCTGGGGCGTGCGTTCGGGCCAGAAGTCGCTGTCATGCCAAGTACACACATAAACGCCCTGAACTCTGTGTAGAACTTGCTCGGCCGGCACATCGACCGAATCTGTTGGGCACGTATGGCAGCCTGCTAAGAGTACCAGCAACACGCTCAACCGCGACATATGACACCCAAGGTCTTGAGTTCCGTCGACGCGCCAGTCACGCCGCGCACAAGCCAGGATACTGCTATCGCGACCCGAAGAAAGCGGTTGTCGGACCGTCACTGCCGCCGGAGCCTGAGTCCCACGAACAACGACAGGTAGCTGAGGATGACGAGGAATGAGTAGACGCAGTGGAACGCAACGTCCCAAGTCACTCCCGGTAACCGACGTAGCGTGTCACCGATGCCGCCGGCAACCAATGAGAAGGCTGCTGCCATGGCGATGATTGTAAGCTGCCGGCGTGTTGAGAGGCGCGGGCGAGTGGCCAAGGTCTGCCCAACTTCAGCCGCAAAGACACCGAGGCACACCAAGAATATCAGTTCTACCTCGAGGCAAAGAGCGTTCTCGAACGAGTGGCCCAGCAGCGTAAGGTACCAGCTCAAGGAAACGCGTCGGGGATCGCAGCCAGCTACGTTGAGGTAGAACGGCACCAACAGAACAATTGCGCCGACAGTCACGCTCCACGCCAGAGACCGAAGGCAGAACCTGATACCGGATGTCTCGACGTAGTCCACTGCGCGCCTAGTCGTGGACGGGAACTTCGATCGGCTCGTCGTCGACCGTGTATTCGAGAACGCTACCCCTGGGCGCACCCAGTTCGCGCAGTTTCCGGCGTACCAGTGGGATGCCGGTTGTCAGATCCTTCACTTCGATGTCGACGCCGATCCACGCGATGCTGCCGTCCTTGTTCTGCATGGTTCCACCGCCGGTGACTTCGCCGAGGCCGGCCCTCTGCAAGGCATCCGACAGAGGATCCTCGTACTTCGCGCCACGTTCGATTGGCGAGACCGTGTCCTGGATCTTTGCAAACACGAAGTGGCTTATCATCTGAGCGTCGGTCGCCCCTTCGTCTGCCGGGCTGACATCCTGTGGAGCTGCCGATTGGCTGCAGCCACATAGCAAGGTCACAACACCTAAAGTGAAAACTACTCGCTTCGCTATCATGTGCGCCTCACGGTTCTAGCTTCCATCGCGCCGCGTAGTGGAGTGTAACGGCTGCCGCGCCTGCTGGAAGCAGGCCGCATCACACGCTTCCTCGAAGCCTTCTCATGCTGTCCAACTCCATCGAAAAGCGACTCTGTCGACTGCAATCGCGTTAGGCGGTTTGTCGCACACGTATCATTCGTGCTCCGTCGCAGACTTGGATTGTGAAGCTGACGATTTATGAGCGCCTGCGTGCACCGCCCAACTGCGAGCCCCGATGGCCATCAAGAAGATGCCACAGGCTACGACCCAACCACCGGGCTCGCCGCCAGCCACCACGCCGGCACCCGCCAAGATTGCCCCCGCAAGAGTCATGATTGAGGCAGAAACAGCTAGCGAACCACGTAAACCGCGATCGCGTTGAAGGTCAAGCTCTTGCGAATTCGCTTTCACGAAGTCCATGTGTCCGCCTAGCCGTCCAACTTGTTCCCACGTCAGTCGCACTGCGTAGATGACAGTGTACATGCAATTGCGCCTGCAGGAAGCTGTTGTCATACGAGAGTGCTCAAGAGCCGACGTTGCCGCTGGAGGCTAACCCCACACCACCATGCCAGCAAGCACGCTGAGAACCGCGAGCGGTAGACAAAACACAAGCAAGGACACGCGGTGGCAACGATGAAAACCTGCCGACATTACTGGTACGACCAGGAACATGAAGAACAACAGGAGCGGAGCCTCACCGCTTTGCGTGAACAGCAGCCAGAGAAACCCTGCCATAGGAATCGCCTGCCAGCTTGCTGCGATCACGAAGGCCTGACCGATGCCATAGCGATCGCCGGGGCTCGTCAGCCCAGGGGGGGTTGGCGGGATGTCGTAGCCGCACTCTGGACAGATTGATTCACTTGTTGGCGAATCACAAATCGGACACGTGTGCACCAAACTTCTACCTCACGGCTCTTATCTCCTGCCGACGTGCCAATCGCCTCGGGCACAATCCACGATACGGCTCGCCGCTTTCGCTAGGCTTAGGCGCAAGACGCGCGCACTAGCCGCCGCCCGGGTGAATCACATGTATGTCACGCCCATTCTCATCTTCGAGGAGCGCGATGGAACCGGTGGCACGACACTGAAGCCAGAGCACCGGATAGAAAATGTAGTACGCACTTGGTTGGCGGGTCGCATAGCACGTTCGACCGTGCGCATCGACAGTTCGGATCGCCCCCGCCGACAGCGCACCTACGAAGCAAAGGCAGTACAGAATACCGGCACAGAACAGAAGCAAGATCAAAACGAGGATAGGTTTCCGGGGTCGCTGGCCCAAAACGTGCCTAACGGTTTGAGGTGTGCCGACCCGGCCGACGGCGCGACTGGGCAACCACCTGGACCCTACTCGATGAGTTGCTTCGTTGGAACGACTGCGCTGTGCCGAGTTCCGCCGCTGCGATCTGTTGGGCGGTGCGCGTTGAGGCTAGAACTCTTGGAAGTCCCAAGGAACGCTTGCCAAGCGCTCGCCGGTCTCGAGAAAAGCGTAAAGGGCCTCGCGAGCAACCGCTTTGGTGAGTAGATAACGTCGGTCGAACGAAGAGTGGTCTAGACCTTGAAGCCAGAAGTCAACGGGCGGCCCAGGTGCTGCGTCACCCAGCGCCGTGTACCAAACCCCAGGGGGGCTATCGCGCCACCGTGGCCAGACGATTAGTAGATAGCCCTCATCACCAAACCCAAAGTCAACGCGCGATTCGTGCGGGTACTCGATGCGGGCTATGGTGGGTACGGTGGCCTTTCGCTCTTCATCGTCAAGCACATCAAACACTTCCGCGACTGAGTGAGCCACGCGTGTCTCGGTTGTATGGATTTCGATCTCCACCGCGCCGCCTAACGGTTGTAGTTGCTTCACCCACCGCACCGCGTAGAGAGATTGTGCACCCATTCGCGCCTGCAGACAGCGCTTGTCATGCACGGCACCTAGTCACAGGCGCACCCATCCCAAAAAACAAACCGCAGCGGACCAGTAGGCTCTGGAAGGGAACAACAGGGCGGTTCGATCACGACTGAACGCCCCTGCACCAGCACCGCTGGCACCGGCAACCACTGCCAGCGCTTGTGACACACCTTTACCTCACGCCAATGATCACATTCAGGTCCGGGCTCCCGAAACAACACAGGGAAGTTGCACCCAGCGAGTTCATCGTCAGACAGGGTCGCTGGCGCCCAGATCACTGCCTCGTGGCAGTAGGCTATTGCACGCCAATTGAGCGCAATGAGCACGACAGGGGCGAGCAGCACAATAGAGATCACCAGCGTACGTCTTGATAGCAATGGATCTCGGCCTAACGGTTCTAGCATCTGCCGACGCGCCTGTCGCGTCGCTCGAAAGCCAGGTTACGGGCAATCGCGTACAGCAAGATGCGGTTGTTGGGCGGCATTTAGTCGTCAGCTCCCACCTTCAGCAGCGTGACTTCGAACTTCAGCGCAGCGTTGGAAGGAATGCTGCCGGGAACACCACGGTCGCCGTACGCTAGGTGTGGACTGACGGTGATGAGTCGTCGTCCCCCTTTGCGCATGCCCTCGACGCCGTAGCGGAGGCCAGCAATCGTCTCACGGTCGCCCAGCCAGAACGAGACGTGCTCATGGGATTGAATCGGGTCGCCACGATTTAGGAACAGGTCGTAGCGGATTTCGACGACGGATCCACGATCGACGACTGGCCCATCCCCCACCAGGACATCTTCGTAACTGATACCACCGCCCGCCGGTGAGACTTCTGCCGACGCGCCCGTCGCGCCGTATAGATGACAGTGTACGTCCAATCGCGCCTGCAGAAAGCGGTTGTTGGACAACAAGGCCCAGCGCGGGCCTAGGCCTCCCAGTTCGTGAGAATCGGGTAGACCGCAAGGCCGATCGCGAAGCTCACCAAGTTCGCTCCAATCACCCTGCGCTCCAACTTGGGAACCTGGATTCCGTACCGGCGAAACCACGCAGCGAACAGCATTGGCTCCAGCGCCAGCGGGACCAGTTCGGCAAACCACATAACGAAAGAGCCTGCGATGTGCATGAGGGGGAACGTCGCTGCGTTGATCAACACGAAACCAGGCAACACGAGGCGAAGATGCGCATCCTTACGAAGTAGATGCCTCAGCACCAGATACTCTAGCGCCAAGATTGCGAACGCGACAAAGACGAACGCATTGCCACCGCGCCCACCGAACGTGTCGGGGATGTAGGGATTTGCGAGGGCGAGGGTAGAGAAGCAAGGGATCAGGACGACGACAGCACCGAGCGTGAGCAGCCAACGGCGGTGTCGGAGCGACGAAGCAGTCTGGGGAGGTCGGCTGGGCACGTATTGCCTAACGGGTTCTAGTTTGTGCAGCGCGCCCACCGCGCCGCGTGGATGACAGTGTACGTGCAATCGCAGCTGCCGAAAGCGGTTGTTAGGCCGTCGTACGGACCAAGCCCGCGAGTTTGTCGGCGAACCCCTCCGGGTACAGCGTTACTTGGCTGTCACGCAATTCTGCCAGCGACCACCAGCGGAGTTCGAGAATATCCTCGGACGTTGAATTGCGCACGACAGGGGCGCACTCGTTGACGCGCGCGAGGTAATAGTGTTCGAACTGTTCCACTAGGTGGGACCGCAGCTCGAGCTGGAACTGGCGCCGCCACAGCTGACGCCCAATCTGGAGGTCCAGACCGGTTTCCTCCGCGAGTTCCCGCTTCGCGGCAGCGCGGTGGGATTCCCCCTGCTCGAGCGCCCCCCCGGGCGGCACCCAGAAATGCTCGCGCGTCCCGTGATGATGCTGATACCGAAGAAGTAGGACCAGCTCCTGCGCGTCAAGAACAACAACGCGAGCCACATGCCGTGCAGGGAGATTAGCCAAGGGAAGCGGCCTAACGGATTTTGGCAATGCAGCGCGTCAGTCGCGCCGCTCAGAAGACAGTGTACCCACAATCGCATCTACAGAAAGCGCATGCTCAGACGGGACCCGTTGCAGGAAGACCAGCGGGGAGTTGGGTAGTGGCGTCGATATCCCCCTTGTAGTCGCCACCGTAGAACTGTGCGACGACAGACACGGGTGCCAACGATCTTGCTGTTGAGAACTTCGAGGTCCTCAGCTGGGACCCAGAGTTCTTCATGGGACTGGTCCCCTACGACCTGGCGGTCGAACTGCGCTGCATAGTCGTCAGGAAGTTCGAAACAGGTGACGAAACCTGCGTACCCCGAGGCAGGATCCTTGGTGTTCCAGTCGCGCGCGATCTGCTCGGCGTACGCCTGGTTCAGAACGGGATAGAAGATCGGTTGCTCCGGCAAGCGCGGAGGAAACGCTTTCCACGCAGAGTGGGCGATGAGCTCCAGTTCCTTCACACCCACCGGTCTAAACAAGAGCATATGGCTGCCGTCCGTCCAACGGTGATCGCTTCTGTCGACGCACCCGCCGCGCCGCGTACTCAGGATACGCGCCACCGCGGTCGGTAGAAAGCGCTTGTTAGCCCGCTGACGGCACGAGGTACCACATTTGTCCCTTGCGGGTCAGTGCCCCCTCAGTCGTAGCAGCCTCGACGGCTGTCCGCATGTCCGCAAGCGTTTCGAAGTCGTAGTGACCGTTTGCACGTTGCGCGAACCAGAACAGCCGCCACGCATCGAAGCCGTCGAACTGCCCTTCTTCGCCAAAGTCGAAATCGACGCACCAGTCAGGTCCGGAGACCACGCAACCAAAGCCGTGCTTGCGACACCGGAAACCACCTGGCAACTCTGCCGGCGGGCGGGCGTCGGATGCCCATGCGAGGTTGCTCTCCGGCAAGTCGACCCCGGCGGACTGAAGCAACGCGACCGCTTGGGCAGCGCGTCGTTGGAAATCTGCGATCAACTGCGCCAGGCTTGATTCCATGAGATTGATTCGGGCTAACAGTTCTAGCTTTGGTGGCGCGCCTGTCGCGCCAGAAACAAACCACGATAACGGTGCGCCGCGTCCACTCAAGAGCCGTTGCTAACCCGTGCTCTGCGGTGGATCGCCGAAAGGCAGGCCAAGGTAGTTCACTTCGACGAGAGGCTCTGAACCTGTGGAGGTACACCATTCGATCAACGCGGCGACCCCACGCGGTCGGACGACAGTACCGCCGAAAAAGTCCGGGCATAGGAATCGCGAGAAATCGCTTACGCTCAGACCACGCACCACTCCGCACTCGACGGTGAGGTGTCGCCTGGCGTCGCACTGACCGAGGTGATAGGACACGAAGAAGTCACCTTCAGACGCCGCTACACGCAAGGTATCGCCGCTGCTTTGGACGAAGGGAGGGTCGTCATCTTCTCGCACCCACCAAAGGTAGTCCACACCCTCGATAGTGATCTTTCGCTTGTGCTTTGGGCTGATCGCCATCCGTGAATCGGCCTAACGGTTTTCTAGGATGTGCTTTGACGCGCCATTCGCGTCGCGCACAAGCCAGCATACGTGCAATCGCGCGCGGCACAATGCGGTTGTTAGGAGGCGAGTAGCTACCCATCTTGCCAGGATTGCCACACTGCAGTGGCTGCGTTCGATTTCGGAGATTCGTCAGAAAGCCGTGACTCTAGGACAGCGACCTCGCCGGCGATGGCGTCCACGAAATCAGGGGACTCCGCGTAAACTTCCAAGGCGGCCACCTGTTTGAGTTTGTCAATCGCCAACCTGATGGTCGCGTCGATGCGGTCAACGGGCCAGATGTACGTCCGGCCGAGCATGATCAGCAGTGCTGCCGCGGCGCGGATTTCCTCGTGTGCATCTTCCGGGTCCGCGGCGAGCGCAGTTTCCACACGCACTGCGAGCTCCGAGTCATCAAAGAGATCGCCGAACCAATCGGCTGCGCCATCGTTGTCCCACGGTAGTAGGTCCCACGCCCCCATCTGCCCACCTAACGCTTCTAGCCTCTGCCGACGCGCCAGTCGCGTCGTGCGCAAACCAAGATACGGGCTATCGTGTACGGCACAAAGCGGTTGCTAGGTGTCGTCAGTTCGTTGCCAATGGTTCCTCTGGTGCCGGGCGTGGCAAGAAGATCGCCTGACAAACCGTCATCGGCAGTATGACCGTGTCCGCAGCAAGGGAGAACGGTAGGTCAAGAACTACGATAGGTGCATACAACCTTAGGTAGCCCGTCGCGAGTGGATTGGTCGGGTTCCGCAACTCGCTAAACACGAGGGCCGCAGTCCGGATACCGCCGTACACACGAGGCGCACTTTGGTTACCTCGGATGATCTCCGACTGAACGTACGTCGTAACGCATCCCGCTGAACAGCATAAGAGATGCAGTGCCACCAAGCACCCAATCAAGAAGCGCATCGCCTTTGCCTGCCTAACGGTTCTGACTTGTCCAGCGCGCCCACCGCACCGCGTACGCTATCGTACGTCTTCACCGCACCTGCAGAAGACGTTTCCTAGACGGAGGCTGCCTTCGTAGCCCGGACATCGGGAGCAAGCACGAGAAAGAGATACAACGCGCGGACGATGGGGAACCCCAAGCCAGCTGTTTCGAGGACCAGCCAGACCAGCCAGGTTGTCTGGTTGCGACCTTCGTAGCGCTTCGCTGCATGCAAGATGGGATACACGAGGACATAGTAGGTGAAGTAGATCGTCACTACCACCGATGCCGCAGCGCCGACAACACTTGCTAGCGCCTTCAACCCATCGTTGGTATCCGGACTTGCTAAAGACGTGATGATAGCGGCCGCCAACGCCACTGCGCCGTAGCACGAATGACGCTTGAAGGACCGCGGTAGTGGTGGGCGACGCCGCCACTCGCGAATCATGGGTTTCCGCCTAACGGTTCTAGGTCAGTCGCGCTTGGATCGTGCCAGATCTCAGTGCCGGGAGGACAGTTTTCCTTCGCCAGGACGTCCGACCGACAGATGATCTTGTAGCCATGCGGGTTGAAGTGTTCCCACGACACGCGAAACGTTGAATAACAAGTTGTGCCGTCGGGGCGCAAGAGGTGTACGGCGATGACCTTGTCTACAAGCTCCTCGCATTCGTCAGCCGGCAGCTCGGGAACCACGACGAGCCCGCGGTCCCCTATCTCAAAAGCATCTTCGACTGTCATCAGCAGGCGCTTCTCAGCCATAGCGCGGTCCGGCGGCTCTAGTCTAGCTTCTACCGCCGCGCCCAACGCGTGGCAATCGCGCCAGGATACGGCCCCACGCGGTTGGTGTGAAGCGTTTGCTTGTCAAGCGGGCTCACCACCTTCGAAATGGAAGTGGGGCATCCGCGGAGAAAAATCTGCGATAAAACTGGGCTCGCTCTCGTGAGGCTTGCGAGGAGTAAAGAGGTTCTTGGCAATGGCATGGTCGTATGTTCCAAGGCCGACAGGAAAAGGGCCAAGACATCCAGAGAGCCGGTTCCTCCGGATCCACTTTTCGGCGCTTGCTTGA
This sequence comes from Planctomycetota bacterium, assembly GCA_039028735.1. Classification (GTDB taxonomy): domain Bacteria; phylum Planctomycetota; class UBA8108; order UBA1146; family JAJFFE01; genus JBCCHQ01. The sequence continues at coordinate 31,111 of JBCCHQ010000046.1, forward strand.
TCTCGGAACACGCCAGATGGCAATCGCGCCGAATCGCCAACGAAGATCCAGACGGTCTCTGTCGCCATGCTCCGCCTAACGGTTCTAGCTTCTGCAGCGCGCCCACCGCGTCACAAGCAAACACAGTAGCGCACCACCGCGTCCGCCCAAAGCGCTTGTTAGCTTGGCCGCTTCCCGCGACGCTTGCCAGCCTTGGCCTTGCGGACACGATCATTCTCGTCAAAGAGCACGCTGAGCACGGAGCCATCAGTACCCAGATATGTCCAGCGTTCACCATCACGATTGGACGACGCTTCGGTCGGCCGACCAAGAACGTGCACAACGTACTGCTTGGGATGGCCAGGTACTACAAGTTGACCGTACTTGCTGACGTCGCCAAGTGGCGGAGTCGTCGACCCGCAGCTGGCGAGGAGAGCAAGCCATGCCGCTGCTGCAACATGTGAGAGAAGTTTCATCGCAGCCTCCTGCTCATGCTAACAGTTCTAGCTTCTGCCACGCGCCAGTCGCTCCGCGTGGATGCAGTGTACGGGCAACCGCGTGCGGCACAAAGCGATGGTTAGGTGGCTTCATCGGCAGCCACAGGGACAAGCAAAGTCCTCCCCATAGGCTAGTTGCTCTTGGAAGGTACCAATGCCGTCGCTGATGATGAGACCGAACTGCGGAGGGTTGGGGTTGTTCCTGCAGTAATCGTGGCGCCCGAAGAAGCATCGCGCGCATGGCTGGCCCGGGGGGATGCGGTAGTCGGGCCCGGGAAGCCGGCTCCACTTCTTTCGCAGCAGCGGGTAACCGCCGGAAACAACGGTTGAGTGCGTCACCGTCAGATACATGCCCGACCAGGGCAGCAGCGCCGCCAGGACGACAAGTATAAGGCCGAGAATCGCGATCCGGTAGCGCACTCAGAGTGACCAACCCAACGCTTCTAGCTTCTGCCGACGCGCCAGTCGCGTCGCGCGCAAACCAGGATACGGGCAGTTATGTACGGCACAAAGCGGTTGCTAGGCCGACTTCCGGACTGCACGACGACCCAGATAGCAACGTCGGCTACGCATCCTCACCGATGTCTTCTTGGCTGGCGGCATACGTAATCAGAAAGACAACGCGAGGTGGATCGTCCGGCATTACCAGCACTTTGTCGCCATGGTTGAACCCATAGATCCTCCCGTGCTGGTGCCGCAGCTCTTCCGCGTCTAACACACCAACGACGATGCGGCCGTCGTGTAGCTGCAGCTTGGGAGCCTTGTCGTTCAGTTCTAAGAACGTCGCGATCTCGCAAGCATCGAAGTCGATCATGTCTCTGCCTAGTCTAGCTGCTGCCGACGCGCCAGTCGCGTCGTGCATCAGGCAGGGTATGTGCAATCGGGGACCGCATGAAGCAACCGTTAGGTAGTGGACCGATGCATTGACACCGCTAGTCGCCACCCCCGCCGCCACCCCCATCGCCGCTACCGCCGTCGCCTGCCCAGAGTTGAGTGTAAAGAACCCCGCTCGCGTCGTGCGCGCTGGGGTTCCTGAGTTTGTAGTTCGGGTCGCCCGGGTACCGCTGCCAAGGTGACTGGAAAGGCTTCGCTGGCGGCGACGTCGTTTCGGCCGGCTCAACAGTCGGTTCGAGCCCAAGAGTCACGGCGCGATACACCGCCAACGCCACAATGCCAACGGCCAGGGCGATCCCAACGGCGACAAGCAACATCCGACTGAGTCCTATTCCGGTAGGTGCCTTGGCAGATTGCCACGCTTCTACCTTACGGTCCTAGCTGCTTTGGCGCGCCTATCGCACCGAGCGCAGCTGCCAGTGTACGCGCAATCGCGTCCACAGGAAGCGGTTGTTAGCCAAGACCCGCCACCTAGGACGCCCTGCGCCCAGCCGTGTCCGCGAGCCGTCGTCGACGACGCCACGCAAGCACCAGAAACTCGAGACCGAAGAAGATCACCAGCACCGCGAGATACTGCCAAGGCGGAGGCCAAGAGTAGTTGGCCACGGCTACGATCAGCGAAACGATCGCCGCAGCATTGAGAACCCACAGCCACTTCTCGAAGGCCGTGAGACCGCCAAAGCCCCCAGTGTGGCCAAAGCGCATTCTGCCCTTTAGCGCGTGCCAGGTCGCAACTGCTGGCCTGGTGTCTCTGGCTGGGTCTCGTCGTCCCACTGTTCTGCCTAACGGTGATCGCTTTTGCCGTGGCGCCAGTCGCGCTGCGTGACTTGATTGTGCGTCTAGTCGCACCTGCAGAAAGCGGTTGTTGAGGGGCGATTACTTCTTCCGCTCTAGAACACTGGTTCGTGACCAAGCCAAAGAACGTCGAGGAGATTGTTGAAGAGAAGCGCGGTCGTAACCCCTACCGAGAGCCAGTACCCAAGACGTTCTGCGAGCGTCGGTTGCTTCTTCAGCGCGACGGCACACCACGAGAGTATGACTCCGCCCAAGTTGCCGGGCAGCGCCAAGTGATCCACGTGTCCGCAGACACACATGAACACGGCAGAGCTGCCAATGGACAACACCGGTGCCGACACTGCCAGGATGATCGGTCGCACCGTCATGATGCAGTCCGCCCAACGGTTCGCGCTTTTGCCGACGCGCCAGTCGCGTCGTGCAACCAACTACGATACGGTCCGCCGCGCTCGGTAGAAAGAGGTTATTAGGCGGCTCTGCATCCTTGAGACCCTCGACCCTGGCGTACTGATTCTTGACTCACGCCGCGGTTGAAGTGGTCGTCACACGTCCTTGCGCAACAAACCGTCTCTGGTAGTCCAATCGAGCACGGCATGCTCGAGCCCACCGAACTCCGCTAGCAGGCTTGCGAATAGCTGTAGTTGGATCGCGTTCGTCGCGATGGAGATTTTAGTGACGGGATCGTCCGGAGCGTCGACGTTGTCCCGGAGACTCAGCTCCACCGAGCATGAGCCAGGCACCTCGGCATGGCAGGCGCGAAGACAAAAGTAGAACGCGAATCTGGCTGCAGGGTCCATCGAGCCGAGCTGCCAGGTGACGTCTTCCCCCGGTTGCCTTGCGAGCGCGTCCAGGGACTTCGCGACTTCGAGAATGTCAGACGCATTGGAGTAGAACAGGAGTTGTCCCGACGTAGAGCCATCCGAGGCTTCTACGATCAGGTTCACACGATGTGGCTCCTCATAGGGAACGCGCTTGATTCGTACGTAAGGTGTGACCTGAGCACAAAAGTCCCCCTCCTCCCGGATGGCGTCAACTGCCGAGAACCGACCGCCAAACTGCGGGACGCTGGGCAGTGTTGCAATCTTCTGGAGTAAGCCGGCTTGCCCAGAGGAACCTGGAGTCCGGACGAGCGTGTATGCGGGCCCAGAGCCCCAGTCGTAGACGAAGAGCCCGGCTGCAGCAAAGTCGTCCCAGCATTCTGGGGTGCCGTAGTTGGGCTGAGGGATGGCCTCCGCTATGTCGACGTGCCGTTGATGCATAGCCAACGCGTTGGCAGGCACGAACCCGTAGCCCGCAGTCGCGAACACTGCCGGCGCCCGAGTACTATCGACGGCGAACCAATCGAACTCTGCCCCGGTTAGTTCCCAGCGATCCACCAATTTCACCTAACAGTGATAGCTTCTACCAACCCGCAAGAACTGCGATTGCCTTTGGACGGCCTCACGACGTGGGTCGGCCTAACGGTTCTAGCTTCTGCAGCGCGCCCATCGAAAGCGGCTGTTAGATCCGAAGTATCACCGAGGCATCACCTGAGAAAGAGATAGCGAGCCACGTACCCGCATCCAGACACGATGCCGATGACGATGGAAACTGCACGCAGGTTTGTAGCCAATGTGGCCCGATCGTGGAAGTCAGCGATAACACCGACGGCCAACACATAGCCCGCCACAGAGGCGAAGACAGCAGCGACACACACGCGCTGCCAGCCGTCTTTGACGAATTCGCCTTGGGGAAGCCAGCCAGTCAACAACGATCGCCGCAATCACCAGGATCGTCGCGGCGCTCAAGGCTGCGGCGGTGCGAGTTCCAAGGTCGCCCTTCATGATCACGGCACTTCGACCTAACGGTTCTAGCATTCTGCAATGCGCCCACCGCACTCCGTGAATGATTGTACGGCCAATCGCACCCGCAGGAAGGCCGGTTTTCAGGTGGTGGCGTTCAACCAACGGAACATAGCGGGCCCGTCCGAGTTCTGCGCCTTGTACCCCAGATTCTCGTAGAACGGTTGCGAACCCGGCGTTGCAACCACGCCGACGAACGTGTTCGCGTATTGCAGCCGGTCCAACCGCTCATTGAGCTGGTTCACGATGCTTGTGCCGATGCCTTGGCGATGCCAGTCCGGGCGCACGACGACATCTGTGATGTAGTAGTGGAGCCCCCCGTCACTGATGACGCGACCCATGCCAACCAGCGCCTCTGCGGACGCGGCACAGACAGACACGAAGGACTGCTTGAGGGACGCAGCTATGGCTTCGGGATCGCGGCGCTTCCAGCCAACCGATGCAATGAGAGATTGGTACTCGGCAACTGTGGGTGCACGCTCCGTAAGAACGAAGTCCACGAATCCACCTAACGGTTCTAGCTTCTGCCAAGCGCGCCCGTCGCGCTGTGTATCCCGCAGAATACGGGCCAACGCGGTCGGTAGAAAGCGCTTGCTAGACCTAGTCTAGCGCACGCCGAAGCGCGTGCTCTACAGCCGACTCGAGCGCGGGCGCGAGGCCAACATGATGGCGTATCATGTCGAAGGTGCCTTCTGTAGAGGTCCACTTCTCAGCGTTCTGAATGTCGAGGACTCGGTTGAGGACGCGATGATTGATCTCGTTGATCTGCGCCATGGTTGGGGCATCCGAAGAGTAGCACCGCCCCCCGAACACGGTCAGCTGAAGCAGGAAGCGTTGCCAAGTCGTCACCTGCTCGGCCAACGACATGCCCCGGATCTTGCTTTCAGCGTCGGCGAACAAGCGACTAGGCGCCACATCAGATGTCAGAGCTTGAACCGCCCGTCGCGCTTGCCTGATCGCGGGCACCCACATAGTGCAAAGTCGTGCGCAACGTGCCGTAGAACGTGCAGGCCACGAGTGCAATTGGCACGCGTTTGTCATCAGGCTCGGCAACGACAGCGTCGCCGGTGACCTGCGACCAAAGCCACACAGCGAAGCACAGAGCACCAAACGCGGCTGCAACATGGCCGAAGAAGCGAAGGGCAATCATGAGTCCGTCCAACGGTGATAGCTTGTGCCGACGCGCCAATCGCGCCGCGCGCAAGCCAGGATAAGGTGAATCGCGTACGGCACAAAGCGGTTGTTTAGACGGGCGTTACCTTAGTCGTAACAGATACACGAAAGGAAAGACCAACGCCGCCGTGACGAAGGCAACCACGGCCCCTCCAACGCCCTCGGTCAGCCAATCACCTGGGAACCCAAGACACGCAATCCCTACCGCTACCGAACTAAAGGCAGCGAGCGCACTCGCCAGTGCGTGGAGTAGCACGAAAGAGTGCCCGGGGGGTCTAACGTCCCGCGACCGACGGTACAAACTACGCGCTGCGCAGGCCCCGGCGAACGCCGGCAGGGCTCCGGCCGTTATAGCAGCCTCTTCCCCTGATCGCTGCCAAAGCAACCAGACCGCTAAGGCAAAGTGCACGGTACCAACGACGGCAAGAAGTCTGAGTTTCAAGGCACTCCGCCTAACGGTTCTAGCTTCCGCCGACGCGCCTGTCGCGCCGCGCGCAAGCCAAGATACGTCCAATCGCGTACGGCACAAAGCGGTTGTTAGGCAGTTCGATCACTCAACCGCGCGACCTGCCCGCGACGTATCTATCGTGCCGTGGGTTCCCCCGTCGGCCTTTGGGCTACTGCTCGGAGGACAGAGAGAAGACCAACGAGAAACAAAGGGATGCCACACAGCCCCACAGAGAGGCCATGTTCAAACATCATCGCGTTCGCGATGGTTGTGAAGACACAGGCAGCCGCCGCATAC
>JBCCHQ010000047.1:0-36849 GCA_039028735.1 Planctomycetota bacterium
CCACCGAACGTCGGACCGAGGTCTGGCAGAACGCTCGCGATGCTTGGAGCATCGGCGTAGTGGAAGAAGTCCGGGAGGACCACTTCTTGCCCGTCGACGTTGCGAACGGTCAGGGTCGCTGGCCCCGGGCCGTGGGGTGGGGTGTCGCAAGTGATCTGGCCTTGGCTGACGAGGACCGTGTTGCTCGAGATCAACCCGTCGAAGAAGACGTCGACGCCACTGCGGAAACCGAAGCCGTGAATCGTCACGGGTGTGTTTCCCGCTGTGGATCCAGATGGTGGATCCATGAAGAACACCTCTGGCGGCCCGATGTATTCGAAGCCGAACGCCAGAACCGCGTTCGTTGCAGCGCCTTGTACCATGACGTCGACGAAGCCCGAGAACCCGGGTGGTGTCTCACAGACAATCGTCTGTGAGTCGACGACGTTGACGTTGTTCGCCGGCATACCCGCGAAGAAGACCAGATCACCGGCTGCGAAACCGGAGCCGCTGATCGTCACTGGCGTCCCGCCGCTGACGGGACCCTCCGGCGGACTGACCGAGGTCACCAAGATGCCGCCGATCGGATTCGCGCTGCAGAGGTCGATCTCGAGTGGTCCGAAGATCTGGAAACCATCGACGGTGAGGCCAGTCGGTGAAACGACGACAGCCAGGGTTGGGATGTCGAGAGGGGACACGGCGCAACCGGCTTCGTAGCTCAACTCATCTTGGACATGGAACTCGTAGGAGCCCGTGTCGAGGATCATCTCGAAGCGCTCTTCAAAGCCGTCGAAGTTGGTTTCGACGATCTGGAACAGGCGTTGGGTGCCGCCAATTTCCTTCGTGACGAGGATCTCGCCTTCCACAGCCTGGCCTTGCACACGTAGACGGCCGTCGACGAAGAAGGCTGTTGGGCTTGTCGTGCTCTGGAAGTCGAGGTTGACGCCTGTGACATCGTTGCCCGCCGTGATCGTCACGACGAACGGATCTGGGGCTAGCAAGGCACCGAAGAAGCCTTCCAGGCTCGCGATGATCGTGTAGTCGCCAGCTGCGAGCGGGAGGACGAAATCCCCGTCGAGGTCGCTCGAACGAATACTCACAGGGTTCAAGCCCGCGTCAGTCGCGATGATCTCAGCAGCCGCGGGAAAGCCATCGATCGTGACTTGCCCAGTGACGATCGCCGCCGCCGCTTCCAGAGTCACGTCGTGCGTGAACGTCGAGCCAGTGATGTCGAGATCGACGCCAGGCGGCGTGACGACGCTGATTGGCAGCGAGGCGCCGGCGACGTCCACTTCGTACAGTCCTGGCGGCAAGAGCAGCTGGTAATCACCAGATGCATCGGCAACTGCGAACGAGAACAGCTCGTCGAAACTACCGGGGCTACCTGGTGGCGGTGGCATCGCCTGGTCCAGCGGGAAGAACAACAACACGGCGCCCGCGACCGGAAGGCCACCCGTCTGCGTGACGGTACCGGACACCAACGTCCCGGTCGTGTTCAACGTGAACGAGATGAAGCCGTTATCGACTGCCGCTCCGAGGACAGTTTCGTTCGTGATCGTGATTGCAGACGCTGCGCTACCGACGAACCCAAGTGGCAGGTCCTCATCGGCGATTCGCAGTGTGTAGTTGCCGGGTGCCAACGTGACCGTGAAGTAGCCTTCCGCATCGGTATCGACGTCGGCTAGCTCGAGACCGCTCGCGGACTCGACGAGCACCGACGTCATGTAGCCGTTGCCTTCCGACGTCACGCGACCGAACGCGCTGAAGCCTGGGTTTGTCGTTGGCTCTGGGAAGTCGAAGACGAAATCGTGCGTTACGAAGGGCACAGATCCATCGACTGTGATGGGTAGCGGCGGAGCGATGACTACGTCCGGCGGCGTCCAGTCGAGGAATGCAACGACCTCGAAGGTACCGTTCGGTAACGCGAGGTCGTAAGTGCCGTCGAACGAACGTGTCGCCGTCACCTCGAGGCCGCCTTGGAACGCGACGACATCGGCAGGCGCCGGGAATCCGGTGGTCGTGATGATACCGCTGAGTGTGGTCAGGCCCTGGGCGATCTGCCAATCCAGTTGGCCGCTAGCGGCCAGCACCGAATCGAAGAACAATTCCAGCGTACCCGCATTGTCGAGCACGAGCGCCGCGACTGGCAACGGTGCAACCGAGCCTGCCGGCAACCCGCCACCGAGCTCTAGCGTCCAGTCGCCCTCGCCAAGCACGAGACTGTAGGCACCGGTCGCGTCTGTGAATGCGATTGGACCTGGCAGGTCGTTCTCGTCACGGCTGCGCACTTCGATGCCGCCCAGTGGGCTACCAGAGAAATCAGTCACTGTGCCGAACACCGCTCGGCCCGATACACCGAGGTTGAGATCCAGGCGGAAGTCTGGGCCATCTGGCGTGACACCACTGCCGCTGATCGCACTGCCGTCGACCATGATCGCTACCGGTGCCGGGGCTGAGAACTGGCTGGGGATCTCCTCTTCGAAGACTCCAACCTCGAAGCTACCGGCGCGGATCGCGACGCGATAGTCACCGGCTTCGGCTTCGACGAGCATCATCGGCTGTTGCGTCGTGGTCGAGATCAGCATCGGGGCGTCGAAAGGCGCGCCGCCTGCCGTGATCGTGCCCAGCAGCACTTGGTGTGTCGGTGCGCCCGCGTCGCCGTCTGAGAAGAACGCGAAGTCGACGCCGCTGAAGATCGTCGTCGCGGCGCTGTCGACGTCGGCTGTGAATGGCAGCGGCGCGATCAGGAGCGCTGGCGGAGGCACGAAAGCCGCGAAGTCTGCGGGTTCGATCTCACCAATGATCGTGAAGTCACCCTCCGGCAGAGGAAGGACGTAAACGCCGGCTGCGTCGGTCGGGATCTTCGCGATCTCGACCCATTGGCCGGAGCCGTCGTCTTCGAATGCGTGGACGAAGGCTGGCACAGGTGCGCCGTTCAGAGTGATCGTACCTGCGACCTCGCCGACAGCACTGACCAAGTCGAAGTCGATCGGGTCTGGTGGATCCACGTTGCCGGGGCCGAGTACGACGACCCGGAACGGGGCCGGAGGAACTGCGGCACCCGGAAGCCCATCTGCTGGAAGGATGTCGAAGCTACCCGTCGGGAGGTCGAGGAAGAACATCCCCAACGTGTCCGTGAAGGTCTCCGAGATCTGTTGCCCGCTTGCTTCATCGATGCCCACGACCCGGACGCCTGGGGCTGCGATGCCATCGAAGAGCACTGTGCCGAAGACGCTGGCGGCTGCGGCCTGGACAGTAAAGCTCAAGAGCGCATCGGATGGACTTCCCGAAGAATCGACAGTTGTCCCGTCCACATTGACAGTCAGGCTTGCTGGGGGCGGAGCGCTGAATCCCGGCGGTAGTGCGAAGTTGGGAACCAGCACGAAGTAGTCACCTGGGGGCAGGTCAATGTGGACCGGGGACCCGTTCGTGAAGACTTCGACAAACGGAATGTCGGTTAGGGCATCTCGTACTTGTACGCTGACGAACATCGGCGCGCCCTGGTCATCGATGACTTCGACCGTCACTGTTGATGCGGCGCCTGCCAGTGCGAAGTCGAGTGACGGAGTCAAGACTCCGTCGACGAAGATGTCGCTGCCTGCCACAGTCAGCTGTGCCGGAGGTGGCGGAAGCAGGTCGGGCGGCAGCGTGAAGCCGTCGATCTGGAACAAGAAGTCACCGTCCGCAAGCGGCAGCTGGAACGACCCGGTTGCGTCGGTGCTCTGGCCATCGACCCAAGCGCCTGAAGCTGCCTCGGTGATGAAAACGAACGCACCTTGAACCGCGGATCCATCCGCAGCCCGGGTGATGGATCCCGTCAACGTCGCCCCAGACTGGAATACCTGGAGGAGATGCGGATCGGCCGGCGCAATCCCGTCGATCGTGATACTGGCACCGGACACGACGACCGACTGCGGAGCCGGTGCCTGGAACATCGGCGGGAGACTCCCAGAGTCGACGATCAAGTCGTAGCTGCCGTCGCCGAGTTCTAGCGAGAAGAAGCCGTTCGGGTCCGTTGGCGTCTCGGCGACGAGCGCGCCGCTACTGCCCGCAAGCTCGAGACGGATGAACGCGGACAGCCCCGTCGGCGTTCCCAGGTCGTCGAAGTAGACTTGCCCGTTCAGCATGACACCAGCTTGATCGAGCTGGAAGCTGATCGTGCCGTCGTCGACAGTGTTGCTGCTGCCGACAGTGTTCGATTCAGTGATGTCGACAGCACCGGAGATGCTGTTGACCGTGACGGAGAAGTTGCTCGGGCCCGGCGTCACGAAACCTGGTGGCACGCTGTTCGGGTCGATGCCAATCAGGAAGGAGCCAGCACCGACGTTCAACGTGTAGACGAAGTTGCCGTTGACATCGGGTTGTGCCGGTTCCGCTGTAACGAACGATCCGTCGCTCGCGTTGAAGACTTCGACGAACGCCGGCACGCCGATGTTCGTGCCGTTGTCATCGTAGAAGACTTCACCTGTGATCGTCGCGTCCGCATTGGCGACCGTGAAGTCGACGTTCGAGTTCGGAGTTTGTAGCAGGTTGGCGGTAACAGCGGCCGGAGGGCTGGATCCTGGCGGCAGCGTGAACGGGTCCACGGAGATCTCATAGACGCCAGGTGCCAGCGAGATCGTGTAGAAGCCAGTTGCCGGATCGGTCCAAGCGTCGCTGGCAAAGTCGCCGGCTGTCGTGAATGCGCGGACGCGGGCTCCCAAGAAGAACCCGTCCGCGTCGACCACCACGCCGCTGACACTACCAGAAGCATCTTCGAGGTTGATCGTCAGGATGTCTGCGGTGAAGTCGGTCCCCGGAACCGTGCTGACAGTGACGACGCCGCCTGAGGTCGACACCTGGACAGGGGCCGGCGGGATCGTGCCTGCCGGGACACTGAACGGGTCAATGCGTACCTCGTACAGCAGGTCTCCGAGAGGCACTTCGAAGTTTCCTGTGATCGGGTCGGTAGGGGTCCCGTTCACGAAGTCACCAGTGTTGGCATCGAGTACCTCGACGAAGGCGCCGACTGGAACCCCGTGCGGGTCGAGCACTGTACCGTTGAGTGTGAGCGCGCTCGCCGTCAGGTAGATGACCTGCTGCGCCGCGTCGTTGGTACATGGCTCAGCGTCGCCACCCGAGATGTTGACCTGCCCGCCGGAGACGACCAGCGTCAATGGTGGGGGGGGGACGGTTCCTGGCGGTAGCGTGGAACCGTCGATGACCAACTGATAGGTGCCTGCGCCGACCGGCAGAGAGAAGAAGCCGTCGGCTGGACTGCTGAAGGTCTCGCTGAGGAACGTGGGCGGGCTGGTCGGGTCCGATGAAGGCAGCAGCAAGATCACCGAGCTGGCAACAGGCTGCACTTCGTTTGCTGCGACGTGCGTCGCGATGTTCGAACAGTCGACCGTCGTAACGCCGTCGATGAACGATCCACCCTTGAGGAGCACGTGCCCCGAGAAGTTCAAGGCGGCGGATGCCACCAGGAAATCGACGCCCGCAACGACGGCGGTCGTTACGTTGACTTGTTCTGGCTCCGGGGCAATCGTGCCCTGCGGCAGCGTCGCCGACTCGACGAACACCTTGTAGGACCCTGGCGGCAGAATGAACGAGTACGCGCCGGTCGGGTCGGTCGGAGCGCCGTCCATGAACTGACCGGTGTTCAAGTCTTCGACAATGACGAAGACCGGTAGACCGTTGCCATTGTCGTCGAGGACGGTTCCGGAGATCCCTCCGGTCGGTGCGCGGAGCTCTAGGATCAGACGGTCGATGCCCAGTTCGTTCTCGGTGGTTGCCGTCGCAGGAAAGTTGATTGTTGGCGTAGGCACGTCTGGTACGAGCGAGATGTGGATCGACGCTGGCGCGTTCAGTCCTGGAGGCACAGAGCTCGGGTCGACTGTGATCTGGTAGCTGCCCGTCGCGAGCGGGATTTCGAAGAAGCCTGTCGCGAAGTCGGACGGTGCGCCCGCCACGAAGATCGTGTACTCCCCAGCGCTATCGGACGTGAAGACGCCGATGTTGGCGAAGGTGCCGTTGCCGTTCGGATCGCGCACGTAGCCAGTCAATGAAGTTCCGGCGTTGGCGACAATGAAGTTGACGACACCATCGTCGACGGCGTTGAAGCCGCCATTCGGGTCGTTGCCGTCTTCGTTGTTCTCGGAGGCCAACGCGCCACTGATCGAGACGCGGACCGGGGTCGGCGGGACCGTCCCGGGCGGCAGGGTGTTGGCGTCGATGATGACGTCGTAGACGCCGTTGGCGAGGAAGAACGCATACGTACCACTTGCAGGATCGACTGGAGCGTCACCCACGAACGCACCCGTCGTTGCGTCGATGGCGAAGACGACGGTCGGGATCGGGCTGGAGACGGCGTCGAGCACGAAACCGCGAATCTCCGTCGACGCGTTCTCGACCGTGATCACGGCGACTTCGTCGGCACCGTCGATGATTGTCGTCGTTCCCGTAGCGAAACTGACGACGTCTGCAGAGATACTGAGGTTGACGCGCCCCGAGGACTGGAATCCGGGCGGTAGGCTGCCAGGGTCCACCTCGATGAAATAGGTACCGTTGGCAGCTGTAAAGGTGACGTCTCCGGTGGCCGGATCGGTTGCGGCTCCGGTGACGTAGAACGGCGGGTCGCTGGGATTCGCTGCCGGTTGCAATAGAGCGACCCAGGAAGCGAAACCGTTGCTGTTCTCGTCGAGGACGCGCGCACGGATGGTGCCGCCCCCTGTTGTCACGATCGGATTGATGACGCCATCGTTGGCGACGTTGTTTGGTCCCGCGTCGTCGGCCTCGGTGATCGCGGTTCCGAGGACCGAGAACGTCGTCGGGTTCGGAGCCTGGTATCCCGGCGGTAGGAAGTTCGGATCCACCCACAGCTTGAAGCTTCCTTCGCCAATAGGCAGGAAGTACTCACCCTCCGGCGACGTTGGGATCTCGTTGCGGAATGTGTCAGGGATCTCGGTTGCCGTCGCGTCCGTGATTACGAGCAGGGTACCGACACCGACTCCGGCGACGGTTTGCACACGCCCTGTGATCAGGCCAGTTGCGCCTTCGAGAATGAAGTTCACGATCCCGTCATCGTCGACGTTGGCCGTCCCGACGTTGTTGTCCTCGGTCACGGTCGTGCCGCTGACGACGACGATCTCGTCGGAAGGAGGCACGATCGGGTAGGGGAGCACCACGCCGTTTGGATCCAGCACCACTCGGTAGATGCCATCGTCGGCAAAGATCGAGTAGGTGCCGGTTGCGTCGGTCGTCGCGCTGCCGACAGGAACGAGTGCCGTGTCGAGAAGCAGTACCTGGACTCCGGCTACCGGCGTCAGTGCGCTGCTGCTATCGGGACGTGTTTCCACTACCCCGGTGATTTCTCCGTTGTTGAAAACGTCGATCGTCGCCAAGACGAAGTCGACGCCCGTGCAGTTCTCGTTCGGTCCGGCGCCCGGGCACAATGCCGGGTCCGAGATTACGGCCACATCGCCGCTGGCAGATACCTGCAGCTCGAGCGGCGGTGCTGGGAGAGCAGCGGGCTCGTTGGCGGCGATACTGGCCGGGTCAGGTGTCAGCTGGAAGAAGCCAGCGGGCAGAGCAATCGTGTAGTTTCCGGATGCGTCGCAGTTCGTCTCGTTGACGACGTCGCCGTTGAGGGGATCGAATGCGACGATGCGAACGTTCGGGATCGGCGTACCGACCAGCGATAGCTGTCCTGAAACTGTGGCCGCGATTGGGGGCACCGTAATGTTGACTTGGACGCCAGCGACGAGTGGATCATCGTCAGGGTTCTGCACGATTCCGTCGGCGACCGTGATCGCGATCGGATCGGGCAGAAGTACCTGGGCACTCGTGATCGCCGGGGCGCGGCGCAGTGCCAGGAAGTACGATCCATCTCCGAGGTCGACGAGGTAGTCCGCATCGTTGCCAACTGGCGTCAGAGGCAGGCCGGCGTTCAAGATCGTGTCCTGCGCGTCGAGGAGGTCGAGTTCCACGAGCTGAGTTGCGCCGTCGAACGCGTTGCTAATGGTTCCAGTCAGGCTCGACGCCACGAGGGAGATTGCCACTGCGATGTCGGCACCAGCGACGGTGACGGCAGTCGGGTCAGGGACCGAGAAGCCGGCCGGGACGCTGTCGGGGATCACGCCGATCGAGTAATCGCCGTCCCCGAGGACCAACGCGGCGCCGTTACCGTCGGGTTGGACGAAGGCGACGAAAAGAACGTTGCCAGCACCGTCGAGCACTTCGACAGCCGCGCCAATGTCGACGCTACCGTCGTTGACGCGCACCGTGACGGTCGACGCCACGTCTTCGCGAGTGGCGGTGATTCGCAACCGACCCCCAGAGTCGATCGTCGCGTCGCCAGCATCGACCAGCGACACCGTCGAGCCGGTGATCTGAATTCGTGGCGGCAGGGGCGGTACCACGTCCAGCGGCAGGCTGGGGGGATCCACCAGGAGGTCGTACATGCCGTCGGAGAGGAACATCGAGAAGTACTCGCCTGGGCTCGTTGGGGCTTGCGCCACGACGCTGCCAGTCGTCGGATCGACGACGAGCAGGTAGGCAAACAGGCGACTGGACACATCGTCACTGAGGTCCGTGTTCAGATCGTCGACGACGTACCCCAGAATCTGGGTCACTGACTGGGTCAGAGCGAAGTCGATCACGCCATCGTTGGCGGTGCCCGCGGTTTCGGTGACGAAGCCAGAAGCCGCGACCAGCGATACGCCGGCAGGTGCGACGATTCCGGGAGGTAGGCTGAACGGGGCAACTTTGACGATGAAGCTCCCGTTTGGCACATCCATGTCGAAGCCGCCGGCCGCATTCGTCGGCGCGGAGACAAGAACGAGATCCGGGTCGATCGCGTCGACCAACTCGACAACGCACGAGAACGAGTTCCCGTCGAGCGAGATGCTTCCGGAGATCGAACTCAGCGATGGCTCCAGCAGGAAGTCGACAACGGATGTGTCTACTGGGACCCCGTTGTTCTGAACGGTGATCGTGTCATCGGTTGCCACGCTGATCTGGCGCGGCGTGGGTAGAGCGAGGCCGGGGGGGAGCGTGGCCGGATCGATCATGACCAGGTAGGAACCTGGGGGAACGATCATGGTGTAGCCACCCCCGGTAACGGGGTCGCTGTAGACGCCATTGACGATTTGCCCGTTGCTACTGTCCTCGATGAACACATACACGCCGAGCGGTTCGCTACCGCCGGGTGTCACGAGGGTCACCGATCCGCTGAGCTCGGCATCCGGTACGTCTTCGGAGACGCGGAAGTTGACAACGCCGTCGTCGATGGCGTTCCCGGTGCCGGTCTCATCTTCTTCGACGACCAACCCGACCGTCACTTGTACGGTCACCGGCGCCGGCACGATCGTTCCGGACGGCAGTGAGTCTGGTTCGATCTTCAGCAAGTAGGACCCGGGCGCGACGCAGATCGAGTAGCTGCCATCGGGTTCGGTCGGGGCGCCGCTGATCGGTTGTTCGGTCGACGCGTTGATGACCGCGACGAACGCTGGAAGCGGAATCTCGGCAGTCGCCGACAACACGGTTCCAGTGATGCACAGCGAAGCCACCTGCACGCTGAAATCGACAGTGACGTCGCCGTCGTTGGCGTCGATGGTCAGTGGCGGGGGAGGCGTGAACCCTGGGGGCAAGCTCGGTTGATCGACGAATACGTTGTAGACGCCAGGCGGCACGACTGCGTCGTAGGAGCCGTCGGTAGCCGCGGTCGGAGAACCCGCCACGAACTCACCGCTGAGTGCGTTCTGGATCATGACGTAGCAGGCGATCGCGGAGCTGTCGTCCTCGCGCAGCACCGATCCGGAGATCACGCGACTCGCGTCGACCAGCTGTAGGTCTAGTACGCCATCGTCTTCGGCGCCGCTCTGCTCGAGAATGTCGGCGCTGGTCACGGTCACGGCGACCGCCGGTGGGCCGACCATGCCGAACGGTACCGAGGGGGAATCGATGCTGACGACGTACGAACCCGGAGCCAGCAAGAACTGGAACGAGCCGTCGAAATCGTCGCTCCAGCGACCGCTGATGAACTCGTCGGTCAGGCTGTCCTTGACGTTGACAAAAACACGGACGCCCGCGCTCGCGGCGTCCAGCACGGTTCCGACCAAGCTCTGGCTGGCAGATACGGGTACGAAGTCGAATTCGTAGTCACCGGTGCCGTTGGGCAAGACGACCGCACCATTGTTGGTCGAGACCTGAATGCCGCTGTTGTTCGTTGCGAGAACGCTCTGCGCCGGGGGCAGCAGGAACGTGAATGGCAATGAGCCAGGATCGATCTCAATGACGTAGCCGCCCAGCGGGAGGCGGAACGTGTACTGTCCGCTGACTGGGTCTACGAGCTGCTCTGCGACGATGTCGCCGGTCGAAGAGTTCCGAACGAATACCTGGACCCCAGCAATCGCCGCGGCCGGAACGCCGCCATCCGTCACTGTTCCGGTGACAGTGATCCCGCTCGTCGCCCCGTCGCTGATGGCGAGGTTGATGATGCCATCATCGGTCGTGTTCGTGCCGAATCCTCCGACCAGCGTCGTGTTGGATTCGACCACATCAGTGCCTTGGACGGCGAAGATCACGCTGGCCGGCGGCAGTGCTGTTGTCGGAATGCTGTCCGGGAATACGGCGAGTTCATAGGTGCCGTCGACCGCACGAAACGAGAAGGCACCGAAGAGATCCGTCGGGATGCTGAGAATGAAGTTCTCGGTCGCTGATCCGCTGGTCGGATCGAACAGGCGTAGTTCGCCCTCGATCGGCTGGAACGTCGTGACGTCGAACAATGCCCCAGAGATATCTACACCCGATTGGCGCACATCTGCCAGCGCAAAGTCGAGTGTCGCAGCTACAGTGCCGTCCACAGTGATGGTCGTTCCATCGACCGAGACCGAGGCCGGGGGGACTGGCAGTACGCCTGGTGGTAGCGAGTCCGGCTGAATGGCGATCTGCTTGCTGCCTTCGAGGAGGCGTAGCGTGTAGCCACCAGTGGCTGGATCCGTTCGCGTCGTCTCGAGCACAGCAAGGCTCTGCGGGTCGCGAACCTCGATGTTCACTTCGACGGGCAGCACGTCGCTGTCACGCAGCACGGTGACGAGGCCGGTCAACGTCGCTACGTTTCGAGTCAGAGTGATGTTCAGTGACGTGATCGCACCACCTGTACTGAGAATCGTGCCATCGGCATCGACACTCAGCTGCTCGGCGTTCGGGATTGCCGTTCCGGACGGCAGCGTTGCCGGATCGATGCGCAGCTCATAGGCGCCAGGGAAGAGGGGCATCCGGTACTCACCGGTCAATGGCTCGCTCGACACTAGGGTCACCAGCGCGCCAGTGGCGGTATCCACCAGCTGCAGGCCAACCGATGCGCCTCGCGAGTCGAGCGAGACCAGACCTGTCAGCGTCGAAGCTCGACGGACGAGGTTGAAGTCGATGATCTTCAGAGCTTCTTGGACCGGGTCCGATTCGGTCGTCACACCGGTGGCACTGACCGTGATTCTCTTGCGAGGTGGCGGAGCCGAACCTGGTGGGCAGGTCTCCGGATCTACGCCGATCACGTACGATCCGTCAGCCAGGATGAAGCTGTAGCGGCCCGTACTCGCGCTGGACGGCGTGTCTGCGAGGATGAACTCCTCGTTGATGTCGTAGATCAACACGCGGCAGCCGACGAACTCTGCGATGCCGTCCGTGTCGTCGACATCTGTCAGACCGTCGCCGTCGAAGTCGAAGGCCACGGTGCCCTGCACGTTCGGCGTCGACCGTTGTTCCAAAACGAAGTGAAGGATTGTGATGGCGCCGTTGGCGCCCGTGATGACGCCGTCGCTGGCGACTTCGATCCGAACGTCCTCGGGGAGCAACACGCCCGGCGGGATCGTTGCGCTGACGAGACCGATGTCGACCGTACCGACAGGGAGACTGAGCGTGTAGTTGCCGGTCGAATCAGTGACAGCACGAGCGACCGTATCATCGCCCTTCGTCGCCAGCACCTGGACATCCTTCAGGGGGTTGGCACTGTTGTCGGTGACGATTCCGGTCAACGTGATGTCTGCTGTCTCCAGCACGAAGTCGACAATACCGTCGTCGGCAGTACCGGATTCCTCTTTGAACGGCGCGCTTGGATCCGCAGCGGCCTCGACGGCGATCCGCACACGACTCGGCGGGACGATTCCCGGAGGCAACGAGTTCTCGTCGACCCAGATATCGTACGACCCGTCGGCGAGTGGCAGCGAGTAGGCACCGTCCTCGTCGGTGTCGGCCTCAGCCAGGACCCCGCCAGTGGTTGGGTGCAGCGCGAATACGCGCGTGCCGATCGGGTTGCCCTCGAACGTTACAGATCCCGTCAGCGTGGCCGACACGTCGTGTGCGGTGCTGGCCAACGAGTCGACGCTGGGGTCGAGTGGCGTGTCCGAACCGTCTGTGAAGATCTGCCCGCCTTGGACTGTGATGCGCATCGGCGTCGGTGCGACGACTCCGTCGCCGAGGCCGGAGAACTCCAAGATGTACGAACCGTCACGCAGGTCGAGGGTGAATGCCCCATCGACGTCGATCGGGAAGCGGGCGACCTCGCCGAAGCCCATCTCGCTGACGATGACCTCGGCCCCGCTTTCGACGACCAGTGGCACTTCCGGCACGAAAGCAGGTTGCAGGTCCCCTTCCGGGGCGAGGCTTGCCAGGGGAGCAAAGCCGCTGGTCGTCGACACCAAGCCGACTGTTTCCGTGGCGCTGGGTACGTCGTAGTCGAGGTTGTTTGTCGCAGTGCCGTCGACCAGAAGTCCGCTGGCGCTGACCGAGATCGTCTGCGGGGTGGGCACGGCACTCCCCGCTGGCACACTGTCCGCAGCGACGCGGACAATGAACGTTCCCGCCGGAAGGGCGCCGGCGACTGCGAAGCTACCGTCCACAGTGGACGCTGTCGTCGTGAAGCGGACGGTACCCGTCGATGCATCAACGAACTCCAACGTAACGGTTTCGGTGGGCACGCTACCGTTGATGAAGATGTCGCCGCTAATGTCTTGGCCGACGGGAGGTGGAGACTCGAACTTCAGGATGTTCGCGGGCAGGCTGGCGTCGCCAAGATCGTTGCTAACGAGGCCTTGTACTGTCCCGTTCTGCACGATCACTGATTGCGTCAGTGGCGTGAAGTATGGCGTTGTGCCGTTGCGCACGCCAATCTTGTACGAACCATCAGGGACCTTCAGCGTGAAGTTGCCGGAGGCACCCGTCGTTGCCGTCGCGACGACGTTCCCATCGGCATCGATCGCTTCGATCGTCGCGTTGCTGATCACAGCCGTTGCAGTCGGATTCCCGGGCGTTGCGCCAGGGGTGAAGGGGGAGCCGGGTAGCGACAAGTTGCCGCTGATGTTCGTACCGACACCGCCGCCACTGCCTGAGGAACTGCTGCGGTGACATCCAATACTTACCAACAAGAGTGAGATCACGACGAAGGTCACGAAAGATCGCGATGTCGTGGTGAGGGACCAGCGTGCCATGGTGGGTCGCTCCCTTTGCTCGAGTGCCAGAAATGCCCATTGACACACCGGGCCCGAGGTCGCTCTCGGGACACAGACCGGTGTGTTCCTGAACTATCGACAAAGGGGGTTGGCTTCTTGACTTCCGAAGGATCGGAACTGGCCACCAGCGGTGTTCATTCGGAGGAAGCAGAAGCGCGATTGTGAAGCAACTCCGGGAGCGAGTGCGCTTCCGGTAAGGCGGAGCCAGATGCTGGGTTGGCTCAGCTGTGGGCCGAGCGGTTGGCCTTGCTGAGGTCGAACTTCACGGCTTCTGTAGGCGGTGTCTCCTCTGTCGGGGCAAGCCCCGGTGACGCCGTTTCGTTGCGTTCTCGGAGCCACGCGCGCGCTTCCGATAACACCGACGGCAGTCCCATCAGCGACAGCAGCCAGTAGCCGCAGATCGTGTAGCCGAAGCTGACCAGCGTCGCTTCTTCGGCTGGGATCGCGACAACCGCTAGAAGCGACACATAGGCAGCGTCGCGCGTGCCAACCCCGCTCATCGTGAATGGCAGCAAGCCGGCTAGGATCCCAAGTGGGAAGACGCACAGCGCGTAGGCCCAGTGTTCGCCATATCCAAATGCGCAAAGGAACGCGCAGAAGCTGAGGGCGCCGACGCCCCAAGACACGATCGCGCCGAATAGCGTGCCAGCGACCGATGATGGGGATCGCAGCCATTGTGCGGCGACAGCAGCGCCTTGCGCAAACTTCTTCCGGAGCGGGCGCGGCACGAACCACCGGTGCAGCTGGGGTGCCACCAACAGCACGAAGACGCCGGCCATCGCGGTGACGATCGCTGCGCCGATCCCGACTCCCCACAACGCGCCAGCGATCAGGCCTCCTGCGGCTCCCAAAGCGCCGAGTATTGCGAGGTCGACCATTCGCTCAACGACGACGGTGCCGAAGCCCGCCACCAGGCCACATTGATTGCGCAGGTAGACGGCCTTGGCGAGGTCGCCCCCTTTTGAGGGGATGAAGCTGTTGAGCACGAGTGACAAGAACGTCGCGCGGCGTGCCAACGCAAACGACGGAACGACATCGTGGCACGTGCGAATCACGCACAGCCAGCGGTACGCACACGCATAGGGGCTGACGCAGTTGACCAAGAGCGCTACCAGCAACCACCAGGGATTCGCATTACGTAGGACCTCCCTGGCACGGTCGAGGTCGACGCCGCTCAACAGCCACGCGACCAACCCAACAGAGACCCCAACCGCAGCCACGGCTGCGACTGCGCGTTGAGCGGGGCGCCCGCTGCGGGATGGCTGCGGCGGCTCTGCCCCGGCGTCTCCGTCGGGCTGCGCTGCCGGTCCTCGTTGCGGCGTTCTCATTGGCCGGGACTGACGCGGCGGTAGATACGACGTGCCGTGTCGGCGAAGCAGAGCTCGAAGCCCGACTGGTCGAAGAGCTCCAGTTCGCAGTGATCTTCGTACGTCACGAAGTAGTCGGCAGCGAACTCGTCCATCGTCTCGAGCACTTGGTCTGGCGAGCGCCCTTTGTAGTCGGCGATCAGCTTCTGCAGCAGACGGAAGCCTGTCGCCTGCTGATCGAGGATCGCTTCGCTGCCCGTTACCGCTTCGATGCGGCGTGTCCATTCGAGGATTTCGTCGCCATCGCCGAGCGGGAAGCACTTGAAGTTGACGATGACGGCCCGCTGGCCCTGCAAGCGGATCCCCTCGAGGTCCGGGGGGATCATGAACAGTGCGCCGGGTGGCGACTCTTCGCGGATCCACTCGAGGAACGGATCGTTGTGATGCAGTGTGATGGCTCGATGCTGTGGTAGGTAGCCGTTCGCGGGCGTCGCCGACGCCGCGGTTAACCCCACGGCGCACAAACACGCAGCTGCGATGGGTGCAAATCGGACGTTCCGCATCATGTAGATCGCGGCGACGACGGCCAGGATGACTCCACAGATCAAAGCCCCTTGGATCAGAGCGCCGTTCGACAGCGAGCGCAGGCCAATCAGCCCAAGCACGGGCACCAAGAACGCTGCAGCCGCTTTGTTGCGCCACAGCGGGCTGTCGGTGCAGGCGCGGGCCAAGTAGACAAAGGAGATCACCATCGCGATCGGCGCCAGCCGCCACGGAAAGAACCTTAGCAAGAAGCGAGGCGTACCGGCGATCGAAGCCACGAAGGTCACGACGAGCAAGCCCAGGATCAGCACCAACAGCAAGCGTGCGCGGCGGTCGGTATCGTTGTGTGCCGGGCAAACTCGCGTCAGCGCGACGAAGATGGGGATCGCCCACATCAGGCTGACCCCGGTACTGAAGCTCAGGGGATCATAGTGCTGTGGTGCACGGAACTGGAATGCGATACGAAAGCCGTCGAAAGCCGCAGGCTCGATGAAGCTCTCTGCAAAGCGCAGGGCTACCGGAATCGAGTTGGGCAGCGAGATCAGCAGGAACGGAATCGCCACCTGGATCCAGCGCTTCGGCTCGAACTTCTTCTCGGCGCAGACCATGTACGCGATCAGCACAGGAAAGCACACGGCTCCGAATGCGATGTGAATCAGCGTAGCTATGCCGAGGAATGCGGATGCCTGGACGTAGCGATGCTGCAGCAAGGCGGCGATCGCATACATCGTGATCGCGAACGCCATGTGGGTCGGCAACAACATGTCGCCGTACGTGTTCGTGTCGCCGATGCCGATGTTCATGTAGAGGCCGTGCAGCAGCACGACGATGCAGAAGTGCTCGAAGCGTCCGCCAAGGCTTTGGGTCAGCTTCAGGCACGCATGCGTGTAGAGTCCAGTGAACAAGAACCACATCGCGAACATCGAAACGTCGAGGAAGTTTGGCGCGAGGGCGTGCAACCCCCGGATCAGATACGAGAACGTGAAGTGGTAGTGTGACGTCTCCCAAGTCAGCCAGTCGTTCGTTGCGAAGTCCGGCACGATGTCTCGAAACGGCAGCAGCAAGTACTGCGTGTGGTCACTACTGAAGGCAATGTAGCCAGTCACGAACAGTGCGTGCGCGGCGGCCAGCAGCCAGACTCCCCAGCGGGGGTAGGGGGGCGGCGCGGTCGGGGATTCGTTGCTCATGGTCTCCTCTGCAGATACGTCCATCTTCTGTATCGGCCCGATGCTGGGTGCGCTGAAGGCGCGGATGCCAGTCGTAAGTCGCTGCGCGCCAGCCCTCTAGAGCCGCAGCTGCGGCCCGGGCTCACCGAGCCGTCGCGGCGGGCTTCAGCGTCCGAGGGCCTGCAGTGCTGCCGCTGCGATCTTGCGATCGATCTCCGGCGTGAAGTGGCGGTCGGGGAGGAAGACGGTCGGGTCAGTCGACGGGGCGATCTCATGACTGCTGACGAAGGGGATTGCGTGTTCTTCGAGGGTTGGTCTTAGCGCGCGGTCGAGGTTGTCGAGACTCGTGTTGTCGAACAGGATCACGAGCGGCGTGCGTCCGTCTTCGCGCGCCGTGCGACCGAACTCCCGTACGATCGCGCGCGCGACCTGTACCGTCTCCGAAGCGAGGTCGAAGCCGTCTCTTCCATAGGCTTCGGCCCGGACTTGGCGGTAGTGTCGTTGCCCCCAAGCGCGGCGCAGGACCCGAGCGATTGCCGAGTGATCCATCGCGTCTTGACGGAAGTTGACGGGGGAGTAGTAGCCATCGTGATCGCGCAGTTGCGCGACGAACCGCTGCCAGGCCTCGGGGTCGTGTGCGGCACTGCGCATCTCCTCGACGGTCGCGATCACCGGCTTCACTGCCTGTAGCTGCTCTTTGTCGTCGATGAAGAAACGTGGGTACGTGTAGACCGCGGGGATCTCGGTACAGGTGAGTTGGTTCATCGAGCGCAGCATGGGCAGGCTGCTCGCCAGCACGCCCAGGACGACGACGTCGGCATTGTGGCGGTCGCGGTCTTCGAGGTAACTTGCGAATGCATGGTTCAACGGTGCCCCTGGACCTCCGATCAGACGCAGTTCAATACCATCGTCGAGACTTGGAAGCTGCTGGCTGACTCTGTGTGAGAACGACATGCCATAGCTCGCAACGAGGGTGTGCGAGTTGTCAGAAGCAGCTGACGGTTGATCGTGCCAATCGCCGATCCACCCGTAGTCGAGGAGTAGCGGGGACTCGCCCTCTTCGGAGGCCAGGGCCTGACGTAGTTTGCGCTCGTTCGAGAGGCCGCTGTTGAACAGGAACTCTGCACCACCGCGTAGCGAGTTTCCGGGGATCGTCAAGCCGATCGCAACATCGAACAACACCAGGAACGCGACGGTCCATAGGACAACACGCGCAGCTTCCCGCCAATGCGGCTGGATCGAACGATCGGTGTCGCTAGAACTGGAAGTAGATGAACTGTGCGGGTTCATTGCTGAGTCCAATGCAGATCAAGAACAAGATCGACGCGTACGCAGCGCCGCGTAACGGAACCGGGAATTGTTGCAGGAAGCGCACGCGACCGTTGCGGTGCTCCAGAAACTCATAGGTGACGAGAATGGCCAATGCAGCGAGTGTGTGCAGGCTCGGTTTGCCGCTGAGGCTCCACGCGGAGACGTCGGCCAACAAGCCCGTGAACGCAGTAATCTGTTCGAACGAACCGGCGCGAAACAACAACCACCCGTAGCAGGTCAGGGCGAAGAACCCCAACGTTTGCATGGCGACCACGGGCAGTGAGTCGCTGCGTGTCGTGATACGCCGTTGCACGGCTCGAAACAGCGCGAGCAGCCCACCCTGGTAGCAGCCCCACAGAACGAAGTTCCAAGCAGCGCCATGCCACAGTCCGCCGAGGATCATTGTGAGCATCGAGTTGCGATAGGTCAGCCAGCTGCCGTGACGGTTCCCTCCCAGCGGGATGTACAGGTAGTCACGGAGCCACTGCGACAAGCTGATGTGCCAGCGCTGCCAGAATTCGCTCGGCGAGCGCGAGAAGTAGGGCAGGTTGAAGTTGCGGATCAGATCGATCCCCATCAACTTCGCCACCCCGCGGGCGATGTCTGAGTACCCCGAGAAGTCACAGTAGATCTGAAAGGCGAACGCAATGGTGGCGACTGCGACGTCGCCGCCCGAGATGCCTCCAGTGGCGCCGTAGACGCTGTCGACGTAGCGTGCCAGCCCGTCGGCGACCGCGACCTTCTTGAACAGGCCGAACACGATCAGGAAGACGCCACGGCTGAAGCCGTCGAACGTGATCTTACGCGGCCGCAACAGTCTCGGGAGCAAGTTGGACGCACGTTCGATCGGGCCGGCAACGAGCTGAGGGAAGAACGCGACGAACAGGGCGAAGTCCCGCAAGCAGGTCGTTGCCTTCATCTTGCGGCGGAAGATGTCGATCGTGTAGCTCATCGTTTGGAACGTGTAGAACGAGATCCCGACGGGCAACACGATGTCCAGGCGTAGGCGTTCGGCCCCGATACCGGCTGCGGCGAACGCAGCCTCGACGTTCTCGAGGAAGAAGTTGCAGTACTTGAACGCAGCGAGGATGCCGAGATTCGAGACGATGCTGATTGTCACGAACAGCCTGCGGCGTTTCTCCTCGGGGAGGCGCGCTGCCATGCGGCAGATGCCTTGGCCAACGATCGCGATCCCCGTGGCCGCGATCGGCAACGTCCAGTTCTCCCAACCGGAGTTCCAGAACGCCCGGTCGAGGCCGATCCAAGGGAATCCGGCAGCCGTATAGGTGGCCTCCCAACGCAACGTCACGAAGCCGACCGCGGCGCCGATCACCGCGAGTGTCGGCCCCCAGCGTTGGCGGGGTGTCAGTCGCCCGCGCTCGATCATCAGTCCGCAGCTGTAGTCGATGGCCGTCGAGACGACGATCAGGAACAGGAAGCGGACATCCCACCAGCCGTAGAAGAGATAGCTGGCGGCAAGGAGCATCCGATTCTGGTTGCGGTGCGCAAGCAGGTGGTAGAGCACCAGCACGACCGGCAAGAACAGGAAGAACTCCACCGAGTTGAACAGCATGGGTCGTTTCCCCCCGGGCTGAACGAGCATGGCTGAACGAGCATGGCTGAACGAGCATGGCTGAACGAGCATGGCTGAACGAGCATGGCTGAACGAGCAGGCCTGAGCCGGCAGCGCCTCGCCTCCATGGCCAAGCAGAACGGAACTCATCGATATCGGATGTTCATCGACTCGTTCCGGGGGAGGCTTGAGGAGAGAAATATCCCTGCGCCGGTGGGCTAGAACCTCGACCTGCTGCCGTGGAGCAAGGGCTGCAGCACGGAGTCAAAGCGCAGAGCGGTCGCTCGGCACAACGCAGTCAGGTCGCACAGCGAGAGGCTGTGGCGCAGGGATCTGGACGTAGTCGGGTGGTATGCAGCCACCCACCGCTAGGGGCAGTGGCTGTAGCTGAGGCAGTCCAGCGCGTCCATGTCGGTGTCCTGTGCACAGGGCGGGGGACCCGAGAAGAAGATCAGCTGAATCTGCGTCACGACGTCGGCCACGTTCACCAAGCCGTCGTCGTTGGCGTCGCATGCGTCGAGGCATGTCGCGGGCGTCGGTGTGCTGATCCCCGGAAACAGCGTGTGCAAGAGCTGCGTGACATCGACGACATCCAGCGTCCCCGTGTTGTTGCAGTCACCGCGCACGAACTGCGGTGGCAAGTGAAAGAAGACACGCAGCCGGGGGCGGCGCGATGCGATTCCCTCTTCCCGCGTATCGAAGCGCTTGGCCGATTGGCTGGCGCCTTCGTTGCCGATCAAGATCCAGCCGTGATTGGCGAAAGGCTCTTCCAGCCACTTGCGCACATCGTTGACGACCCCAGCAGTCGACGGCCACGTGTAGGGACCGAAGGCGCCGACCGACGTCGTCGCGCTGGCCGGCACGGTGTAGTCGCCTCCGGGTGTGTCCCACGGTTGCGTGTTGTAGATTGCGAACACCCAGGTTGTGTCGCCTACGAACGCCGGCGCGCCGCTTCCTTGGCCGCCGGTCCCGAACGAGATGCTTTCTCCCCAGTCGGTCGTGACGCGATGCAGCCGAATGTTCTGGG
This sequence comes from Planctomycetota bacterium, assembly GCA_039028735.1. Classification (GTDB taxonomy): domain Bacteria; phylum Planctomycetota; class UBA8108; order UBA1146; family JAJFFE01; genus JBCCHQ01. Next base: position 20,394 of record JBCCHQ010000047.1, read on the forward strand.
CCAGCTGCTGCGACGCGTTCGACACGAAGAGCTGTAGCTCTGCGCCGTCGATGATCGCGTCGGGCGGCAGGTTGCCAGCGATGTCGAAGTAGACGAGGGCGCGACGGACGCTCAGGTTGGATTGCCCGGTGCGACCCGCAAACATATGAGTGCCGCCACCATTGCTGAGCGGCGTCGTGCCCTGATACAGCGTGTTGTCACGGGTGCTGATGATGTCGATCTGATCGGCGACCGCGACGCGCGCCGATGGCAGCGTCATCGCGGCCAGTAGTCCGGAAACGACCAGGACAAAGGAAGTTGAATAGTGACGTGATGTACGCAGTCGTTTCAAAGCGAAAACCTCTCCGGCGACCAGTGGGCCCCCCACTGTGCATACACTCTTACTGCGCAAACTCGCAGGTCGTTGCGAGAAAATTCGAGAACTTGTCGGCCGGGCCGACGCAGCAATTGGCGCAAACGCAACCGCGGCGGCCCTTGCATGGATTCGTGCTCCGGCGTACGCCGACTAACGCGTTTCGGCACAACTAGTTGTGAGGCTGAGTTGCGGTGCTACGATCGAGGGTTGCGAGGCATTTCTACGAAGTGCTGCTTCAGAAACACCTCGCTTGGTAGTGCCTGTGCGAAATGGCTGCGCGAATTCGCTGTTGCGAATTTGGCCGCGCGGCAAGTGACGCGTTCTGCGTCGCGACCGCAATGCGATGGGAGTCGCACGAGTCCGAAGGCACCACCCATCCCCCCGACAGGTGATATCCGCTTGGATGTCAGGAAGGATGCTCCCCGTGAGCGCCCGACGCCTTGCGCGTCGGGTTGCTCCCGGTGTGGGCCGCCTACTGTGCGGCAGTGATCACGGCACCTCCCAAGGTATGGGAACGACGATATCGTCGGTATTGCCCCCGCTGTTCTGGCCGCCGTTGCGGGTGTCGTCGGTCCCATCTCGGCCGACAGAGTAGACGACCCGTTGCTTGCGCGAGTACCCGAGCGGTCGCTGCGTGTATGGATCGCTGGGCACTTTGGCGAGATCCTGTGGCACCAGCTGTGTGATGTCGTCCGGCAATCGACCGCTACGATCGAAGAAGCGTCTGAGCGCAAACAAGGTCCGCAGGATCTCGGTATGGGCGGCGATGTTCTCGAGGTTGGGCGTGAAGGCAGCGCTGGCCGCGATGTCGCTGGCGATCTCCTCTCCCACACGGTTGGCCGCGAGCAAGCGGCGGAACCGCTCGCCGATCTCGGGGGCCTCGTCGTCCCAGCCGGCGCACAGTCGATCGAGTTGGGCGGCCGCTGCGCTTTCGCCTTGTGACATCGCGATTGCCAAGCGATAGGCCGCGGCAACATGGTGTCGTGTGCGGTTGGGCTTGTAGTTGAAGCGGTGGATCGACAGGTCGAACTTGCTCGGGTCGTTCTCCAGTTCCGCGAGTTGCAGTAGAAGGTCTGCGTACTCGCGCCGATGGACTTCTGCCCAGTCCACGTCAGCGGCAGTCCAGGCAGCCAGTTCACCTTCGATGGCTACCAAGTGGAGCGTGAGCGGACCGCGGGCGGTGAGCAGCTCGGGCACGCGTTCGGTGGCACCTCGCCACAGCTGTGTCGCAGAGAGCCAACCCCAGATATGTTCCGGGTCGTCAAACGCGCGCCTGCTGATGTCGAGCGCGATCCGAACTCCCAACGCTGCCTCGTCGAGGTCTCCTTGCAGCTTCGTAGTCAGGTACCAGAGGTCGAAGAAGGACCACAGCGTCCAACGCGGATCCGTGTTCAGGCTGCGCTCTGCCGGTGCTTGCCACAGCGGCCGCTGCCTGGCTTCCTCCAGAAGATGCACGACTTCGTTGTTGCCGGCGAGAACTTGCTGCGCTCGCTGCAGCAATGTCGTGAACTCATCGCTGTGCCGATCCGCGGCGGCCTCTTCGAGCGTCGCTGTGAGTTCACCATTCTTCACATCGGCAGCGGCGTTGGCCTCGAACAGAGCCGCGGCACGAGCGAACGGCACGTACGCGTTTTGTTCATCAGGAATCGGCGGGCGAGGGGTCGGGCGGAGATCTTGGTCGTCGGGAGGCGCCGAGTCGCCAGCGATGATCGCAAGAAGCAAGCAGCCGAGTAGCAAGAGGAGGACGCTGCCGACGAGGATGGCACGGCGCCGCGGCTTCCGGGACTCACCGGGTTTCGCGGGGTGTCTGCCCTCGCTGCTCAATGGCGCGGTCCTTGAACAGCGGCTTCCCCGTTAGCATCCGACGCCTTGTGCGTCGGGTCGCTCCCGGTGTGGCTTCGGTGGCTAGTAAGATTGTTCGTGTGGGCGCGAGTTGATTGCGTCCTCACTCTACGGGCTCTTCCATGGGATCAACGCCACCTCGTCATTGCTGTCATCGCCGCCATTGTCGACCCGATCATAACCGACGCCGTAGACGACTCGCCGCTCCCTCGAGTACTTCAGAGCTGTTTCGTCGAAGGGGTCCGTCGGGACGGCGGGCAAGAATTCCGGCACCAGCTGTTCTAGTCGGTCGGGTAGCTCCTCGTAGCGATCGACAAAGTGACGGAGTGCGAAGACTACGAGTGTGGCCCGTAGCTGCGTGTCGTACACCAGGTCGTCGGGTAGTAGTCCAGAGAACACCGCGGTCTCAATTGTGTACTGGTCCCCTGCCGCGTTTCCGCCGAGAAGCATGGTTAGCGTGTTGAGACCCCCCCAGCCAGCTCTGACCCAATCCTCCTTTAGCTGTTCTAGACGATCACCTGCAGCGTCATCTCCATCGGCCGCTGCGATAGCGAGACGATAGATCTCGCTACAGTGCTGGCGAGTCCGATTTGGCTTGTAGTTGAGGAAGTGCAGCGAGTCGAAGCCACCAAGGCTGGTGGGGGACGTGAGATCTGATAGAATATCGGCGTAGCTGCGGCGCTGAACCTCGGCCCAATTCACGACCGTTGGCGGTCGCGTGGCCAGCCACTGTTCGATGCCCCGGAGCTCTCTGTTCAGCGGGCTGGGTTCGTCTAGCAAAGCACGCACTCGATAGAGGGCGCGCCTCATGAGGCTAGTAGTTTGGTCGTACTCAAAGCCGTCGTAGGGGTTTCGACGTGCGAGTGCGCCGACAGTGAGCGCGACACGCGCTCTCCTCGCAGCTTCTTCGGGTCGTTGCCGCAACTTCGCCGCCAGAAACCAAACATTGAGGAGCGGGTCCAAATCCGGCGTGCCGAGCCCGAAGGAGGTCCGTGATGCCTGCCACCGAGGGCGTCGCGCCGCTTCCTCAAGGAACTGGAGCGGCTGATTGTTCGCTTCCAACGCGGTCTGTGCTTGCGCAAGCATTTGCGTGAGACCTTCGCTGCCCCCCTTGGCCACAACTTCGTCGAGGTCCCGGGAGAGGTTGGCCACGTAGATACCTTGCGGTTCTTTCTGGAGGGTGTTCAGGGCCTGCTCGAACGCGACGTAACCATTCTCGGCGTCGGGAATTGGCGTCTGCGGAGTCGGCATCAAGTCTGAGTCGTCAGGAGGCGCGGAGTCGGTCGTCACGAGCAGCAGGCCCAGGCCGAGCAAGACCAGCAGCGCGAGGCCGACGACCTGTTTGGCGCGCTTCCGCGGTTTGTCCTTCTTCTCGCTGCTCAATCGCCGCGGTCCTTGAACAGCGGCTTCAAAGCCTCGCGGTAGCGCCAGAAGAGCAGCAAGTGGATCGCGCCGATCGCATACGCCGGGACGACGTACTGGAAGTCGGATGCGAGGAACCAGTGAAAGAGCACCATGTTCAGCGTCACGGGGGCGTGGACGACGAGCGCCAGCGGGACCCAGCGCCCGATGATCAACAACACGCCGGCAAAGATGTGCGTGACGCAGAGGATCGGGAACAGGAAACCGCTGTCGCGAATCGACTGCAGGAATGCTTCCGCGCGGACAGGGAACTCGCCTTGTTTGGGGATGAACTCGAAGAAACCGTTGGCGCCGAAAACGGTGAGCGCGAGACCCATCACGATCTGCAAGACCAAGATCAATCGCATCATGATGACGATCCTCCGTCTGAGTGGATGGCCCGGGGAATGAAGGCGAGGTCGACCCGCTTGATGTCGTTGCGGCCGATGCGGAGCCCGATCGACTCCTTCACGTAGCCCGCGAGCCGCAGGTGATAGTAGGTCAAGAGCAGTGGGAATGTGAGCAGCACTTCGCCGACGGTCTTGCGCTTGCGAAACAGATCGTTGTAGACGATCGCGGCGATCCCCAGCGCGAAGAAGAACAGTGCGCCCCAGAGGAACGGCGTGCGCCACAGTGCCAGCGGTAAGATCCCGTAGGCCGCGAGAAACGGCAGCAGGTCGATGCGCTGCGGCAGGTGGTACTTGTAGACCAGGCGCGCAGCCGATCGGCCGCCGCGAAAGGCTTGGCGCAAGAACGATCGTTGCGAGTGTGGATGGTCGTGCGAGACTCGCGCGCTCGGCACGGCGAGAGCCTGATAGCCGGCCGCTTTCAGTTCGAGGTACAGCCCTTCTTCGTCGCCGCGCCCTGATACCGACATGTCGATTTCTCCGGAGGCAGTCTTGGCGTGGGTCTGCCGATCTTCGTCGAGCCCGTACTCGAGCAACAGCTGTCGCCGGACGCACATGTTCCCGGCCAGGATCCGCGGCGCGGGGCCGCGGTGGGGGAGTAGCTGCGTCCCTTTCAGAGTCAGCTCGTAGATGTTTCGCGGCGGCACGTTGTAGACGCCACCGACGACAACGCCGACTGTGGGGTCATCGAACGGGGTGCTGATCTCGCGGAGCCACTCGGGAAACGGCACGCAGTCGTCATCGAGAAACGCCGCAAACTCGCCATCGGCGGCCGCGATCCCGCGGTTGCGACTGGGGTTGGCACCGATGTTCGTTTCATTCACGAGACAGCGCACCGTCAGCTGTGGGTGTGCGTCCGCGAAGGCTTTCACCTGCTCGGGGGTCCCGTCGGTCGAACCGTCGTCGACGATGATCACGTCGAACGCCGAATACTCCTGCGCGGCGAGCCCGACGAGGCACTGTTCGATCTTGGCGGCGCGGTTACACGTCGGCACGATGACCGTGATCTTGGGCTGGGAAGGCGCGTTGTCGGCCAAGGAGCTCCTGCGTGCTGGCCCCCCGGCACCGTTTCCTGGGGGCGGCTTCCGGCGCGGGGATCCGACTGTGTCGCACCCGACCTACGCCCGTCGGCATGGAAGGTAGCGCGCAGATGCGATGGGTCTACTGGTTTTGACGTTTTGGGGAGTGCGGCTGCGCAGCAACTTGTGGCGAATCTGCCGCAACCCTTGAGAGATCGAGCGCGGCCGCTTATAGAAGGGCCTTCAGCGCCCGCCTCGAGACGGCCCCCTGCCCTTACGGCAACCCATGGCCATCCCGGGAACCGGTGTGCCTGCCGGGAAGCCCGCGACTCCAACGCGGCGTGCTGCAGCCGCCAGGTGAGCCGGGTGGCGATTGCGTATGAGGAAGAGGGGCATGGACTTACAACGCAAGAAAGAGATCGTGGACCAGGTTTCGGCCTGGCTCGATCAGCTCGGTGACGAGCCGCTCCCCGCGGGCTTGGACCCCGCCCTCGTGTCTGAGGAGGGGGATGAAGCCGCAGATTTGTACTCCGTCGTTGCCGCCAGCAGCATGACTGGCGCGGCCGTGCGCGACCAAAGTTCGGAACTCCGCCGCCAGCAGCAAGAGCTTGTTGAGGTGACTGCCCGTCTGGGCGGTGTCGAGAATGCGATCCGCCGCCTCGGGGACGAGGTGCGTGTCGGGAACAGTAGTGACCTCGAAGCGGCCCGCGCTGCCGGCCGCGAAGAGGGGCTGCGCGACCTGCTGGACCTCGCCGACCGCATGGGCGTTGCCGTGGACGAGGCGCGCCGATCGAAGGCAAGACTCTCGCGGCTCGCGAAGTGGGGGCAGGCCGATGGCGTCATCGAACGCGTCGCCCAAGATGTGGAGCAGCTCCGGGCGCGCCTCTTCGAGATCTTTGCGCGCGCCGATGTGCGGGAATTCGAATGTACGGGACAGCCGTTCGATAGCACGGTCATGCATGCGCTCGACGTGCCCGGAGAGGTCCCCACGGGCGGGGCCGTCACGGAGACCGTGCGATCTGGCTTCTACCATCGCGACGAGCTGCTGCGACCTGCCGAAGTACGCTTGAACGGCAGCGCCCGCACCGGCAACGGCCGTGCGGGGAACGGGCGACCTGCCGCACCGGCCCAGGATGCAGCGCGCAACGGAGTGACGAGCTGAGGGGCAACGAGCTGAAGCTCTTGTTGGGGAACGACTCATGACCGCTGATGCCCGCCCATCGATCCCCACCAAGGTCGTGCCGGGTGGGGTGTGCCCTTCGTGCGAGACCGAGTTTCAGGGGAGCAGTCGCTGCCTGCAGTGTGGGTTGGATCTGACGCCCGTGATGCGGCTTGCGATCGAAGCGCACCGGTTGCGCGGTGTTGCCCGCAAGGCGATCCGTGACAACCGCCTCGATGAAGCGCGTGCAGCGATCCAAGAGTCTGCGCGCCTGGCCTTGGCTCCGGCGACACAAAAGCTTGCGCGCCTGGTCGACATCCTCGATGCCGCAGCAGCAGCCGCGCATGATGTCGACGATGAATCACAAGACGAAGTCTCGACCGAAGTCGCCTTTCGGCTCCTCGACTACGCGGCTGAGCAGCGCGAAGCGCAAGAAGCCGACGTCATCGCTCCCGAGGAGATTGCCGAGCCGATCCCAGAGCCAGCGCCAGAGCTGCCCGCCGTGCGCGATGTGTCGGTCGGCGGTCTGTGGAGTCGTGTGAAGGGGCTCTTCGGACGCCGGCGTTAAGCCGTCGGGTCGTCAAGGATCTGCGCCGTGCGTGCAGCGTGTTGCTGCGTGCGGTGGCCCGCTTCCGTGCAGCCGCGACCTGTTGGGAAGATCTTCCCGGGGTTTGCGAGTCCCGCAGGATCGATTGCCTGACGCACCGCGCGTTGCGTCGCCAAGTCGGCGTCGTTGAAGACCAGCGGCATGAACTCCTTCTTCTCGAGACCGATCCCGTGCTCCCCCGACAGGGTGCCGCCAGCCGCAACGCACAGTTGTAGGATCTCGTGCCCGGCAGCCTCGACCCGGGCAGTGAGTTCAGCATCATTGGCGTCGAACGAGATGTTTGGATGCAAGTTGCCATCGCCAGCGTGAAAGACATTGGATAGCTGGAGATCATACCGGCGACCGATCTCTTGCACCTCTTCGATGACGTCGGCGAGTTTCGTCCTGGGCACGACTCCGTCGAGCACATAGAGGTCGGTGTTGATGCGACCCATCGCGCCGAACGCCCCTTTGCGACCCTGCCACAGACGTTGACGTGCCTTCGGGTCCGTCGCCTCTTCGACTGTGATGGCGCCATGATCACGACATGCGGCGTCGATGACTGGCGCGTCTTCTGCAATCTCGAAACTCGCGCCCTCTTGCTCGATCAGCAACACGGCTGCGGCATCTTGTGGGTAGCCAGCTCGATAGCGACTTGCCTCGACAGCGCGGATCGTCAAGCGGTCCAGGATCTCCAGCGCAGCAGGGCGCACACCAGATTGGATGATGGCGGCGACCGTTTCACAAGAGTCCCGTAGCGACGCAAAGGTCGCGAGAACGGTTCGCACCTCTGCGGGTCGCGGCACCAGCGACACGATCGCGCGCGTCGCGATGCCCAGCGTTCCCTCAGAGCCAACGAAGAGTCCGCGCCAATCGTCCGTCACCGCGCTCCCGGGAGGACCCCCTAGTTCGACGAGTTCGCCATCGGGTAACACGACGCTGACGCCCAGCACGTGGCGCGTCGTCATGCCGTGCAAGAAGCAGTGGGGGCCGCCGGAGTTCTCGGCGACATTGCCACCGACCGTGCATGCCTTTTGGCTCGACGGATCCGGAGCGAAGCGGAGGCCGTGTTGCGCCGCGGCCTGGTCGAGCTCGAGATTGATGACGCCTGGTTCGACGATCGCATAACGATCACGGGCGTGAATCTCGACCCCGCGCATGCGGTTGACGTCTACGAGCCAGGCGCCGTTTTGCGGCACCGCGCCGCCGGATAGACCCGTACCAGCTCCCCGGGGCACGAACGGTACGCCATGCTCGCGCAGCGCTCGCACAACTCCCTGCACTTCCTGCGTTGTCGTGACTAGCGCGACTCCCGCCGGAGCCGATCGGTGGAGGGACAACCCATCCGCGTCGTAGAGCTGTAGCTCCCCGGGATCGGTCAGGATGCGCTGTTTGGGCAGCACCCGTCGTAGCCTCTTCAGGAGCTTCTTCAGGAGCTTCTTGTTCAAAGCGAGACCCTTCGCTGCCACCCTCGTCAGACCGCAAACTCGGTCACGGTCCGGGGACCACGTACGGCGATTCGATACAGAAACAGTAGCGCAACCACGCCGAGTCCGGTGCACATTCCCCACCAGATCCCCGAGAGGCCCCAGTCCTTCTGAAACGTCAACCACCACCCAAGGGGCAAGGCAATGCCGTAGAAGCCCAACAGGTTGATCAATAGCGCCGGCGTCGTCTGCCCCATCCCGCGAAGGATGCCGGAGCCAACCGCCTGGGTGCCATCGAAGAGCTGAAACGCGGCGGCGATGGGCAAGACCGTGGCGGCCAGAGCGATCACCGATGCATCGTCTGTGAAGATCCCCGGCAACTCGTAGCGGAGCAGGATGAACAAGATTGCGAAAGCGGCCATTGCCCCGCACCCCAGGGCCAGCGCGACCCATGCGGCACGCTGCGCCAACTCGGTCTCGCGGGCGCCCAGTAGGTTCCCGACCCTCGTGGTCGCCGCGAAGCCGACGGCTAGCGGCACCATGAACGAGAACGACGCGATCTTCAGCGTCAGCACGTGCGCAGACAGAGACAGATCGGCCGGGCGCAACTGGCCTGCATAGAGGGTCGACAGGTTGAAGGCCCACACTTCGAGAACCAGGTGAGCAGCGATCGCAATTCCATAGCGCAACAGTTCGCCAACGCCACGCAGCGAGAAGCTCGCGCGACTCCAAGGAACCCACGCGTCGCGATGGAGTTTGGCCCGCCAGATCAAGACGATCAGCGCAATCATCATGAACGTGCGGGTCAGTCCGGTCGCAATCCCAGCTCCCTCGATCCCAAGTGCCGGCAAGCCGAGGTGGCCGAAGATCAGCGCCCAATTCGCAAGCACGTTGAAGCCGTTGGCGATCACGACGACGATCAGAGGGGCACTGACGATGCCGCGCCCTTGGAGGTACTGACGCAGCGCGGAAAAGACCAAGAACGGCGCAACACTGAACGACTGCATCCAGTTGTAGCGGTGTGCGTCGGCCAGCAGCTCCGCGTCTTGATCGGCAAGCGACAAGATCGGCTCGGTCAACAGCCACAGACCTGTGATCGGGACGCTGACGAGAAGCGCCAACACAATGCCGCGCTGCAGCGCCAAGCCGGCGCGTTCACCACGCCCAGCGCCGTGCGCCTGCGTGACGATCGGGTCCATCCCCATGATCACGCCGATACCGATGATCAGCGTGCCGAACACCCAGAGATCGCCCAAGCTGACGGCCGCGATGGCCTCTTTGCCGAGCTGCCCGACCATGTAGATGTCGACGAGCCCTAGCATCATCGAACCCACTTGGGTGGCGACGACGGGGAAGGCGAGCTCGAGCAGGCGGCGGACCTCGCCGCGTGGTTGAGACATGGGCATCTTTCCAGCAGACTGGTTCCCAGGGTCGGCGGGGCAGCGCAACAGACAGCAAGACTCCGCGCAGGACCATACTCTGCCTGTTCGATCGCTCCAAGGGTTCAGTAGGCCCCAAGTTGCGTCGATCAAGAAGTGACGAAACAGATCTCGAGGATTGGGAGGCGGAGAATGCTCCGTGCATGCGTACAGGGAGTGCTGTTGTTGGTCTGCTGCGGTGGCGGCGTCGCGACATGCGCGGACGAGTTTCCGTATCGCGGTGACGAGAGCTACCGGGGTGAGTTGACCGCACCCGGTCCTTTCCTGGGTTGGTCTCTCGGGGACCGCTTCACGCCGCATCGAGATGTGCTGCGCTACTGTCGCTACCTGGCAGACAACTCACCGCGCGCGACGCTCGTCGAGTATGGCCGGTCGCCAGAGGGGCGCGAACTCTTCTACCTGCTAGTGTCGACTCCAGAAAGCCTGCAGCGCGTCGATGAGATCCGCGCCGCGCAGATGAAGCTTGCCGATCCACGTCGCATCGACGACGCAGACAAATGGCAGCAGGAGCTGGCGCAGTTGCCGGCAGTCCTCTGGCTCAGCTACAACGTGCACGGCAACGAACCGTCGCCGACGGAGACGGCGCTGCGCGCCCTCTACCAACTGACCGACGACCAGGGGCCCACGACGCAGAAGATCCTCGACGGGGCGCTGATCATCATCGACCCGCTGCTGAACCCGGATGGACGCGAGCGCTACCTGCAGTGGTTTCATTCGGTGGCGGCCCCTGGCGGCAACCCAGACCCGGCGGCCCGCGAGCATCGCGAGCCGGCGCCCGGGGGACGGTCGAATCACTACTACTTCGATCTCAATCGCGATTGGGCTTGGCAGAGTCAGCCGGAGACGCAGCAACGCTTGGTCCACTACCTGAAGTGGCAGCCGTTGATCCATGGTGACTTTCACGAGATGGGACCAGAGTCGAGCTACTTCTTCTTTCCCGCCGAGCCCCCGATCAACGCGAACCTCCCGGACCACACGACACGCTGGGGAAAGACGTTCGGGCGCGCGAACGCTGCCGCGTTCGATCGCTTCGGGTGGCGCTACTACACGGCAGAATCGTTCGACCTGTTCTATCCTGGCTACGGCGATACGTGGCCGAGCTTTCATGGCGCGATCGGCATGACATACGAGCAGGGGGGCGGGCCGCGTGGCGGCATCCGCTATCAGCGCCGCAATGGCAGCATGTTGACGCTGCGCGAACGCCTCTATCATCACTTCGTGACGACGTTTGCGACCCTCGAGTGTGCTGTAGACCAACGCGCGGAGTTGCAGCAGTCGTTTCACGAGTTTCGCAAGGGACCGGAACTCGAGGAGCATGAAGTCGTCGAGTACGTCATTCCAGCCGCGGGCGGGCACGGGCGTGCGCGACAGTTGGTGGAGCTGTTGCTGAAGCAGGGAATCGAAGTCAACCGCACGACGACCGAAGCCGTCGCCGAGTCGTTGCGCACGCACCCCGGCGATGAGAAAGAGGCCGTGAAGCTGGACGCCGGGACGTTCATCGTGGCGGTGGAGCAGCCAGCGGGGCGTTTGGCTGCGGCGTTGCTGGAGCCCGAAGCCGAGGTGATGGAGAACAAGTTCTATGACGTGTCGGCGTGGTCCTTGCCGTTTGCGATGGGAGTGCCGGTCTATTCGTCGCAGCAGCGGATCGCCGTCGAGCGCCAGCCGATCCTCGAGGTCGACGCGCCGCAAGGGCGCGTTGTCGGCAAGGCCCGCTACGCGTACCTGTTGCCATGGGGTGGCATGGCTGCCGTGCGGGCGTTGCTCGAGCTGCAGCGTGCCGGAGTTCGCGTCTCTTTGATCCCGCAGGAGATCGAGACCGCAGCGGTGGTAGGTCGCGACGGGACGACCCCAGGGCGCCAGTTTCCGGCCGGGACGTTGCTGATTCCGGTCGGCGCCGGGAGCGATCACGTACACGAAGTAGTGCAGCGAGTTGCCGTCACGTGTGGGGTAGAGATCTTCGCAACCGACAGCGGTTGGACCGACAAGGGTGTCGACTTTGGATCTGACCAGATCATCGACTTGAAAGCGGCCCGTGTCGCCGTGGCATCCGGTGAAGGAGTGTACGGTTCGTCCTTCGGTGCGATCTGGTCGCTGTTCGAGCGTGAACTGCAGTTGCCCTTCACTGCATTCAACGCCAAAGACCTGGGACGACTCGATCTGCGTCGCTACGACGTTCTGATCTTGCCCGATGGGCGCTATCGCGGAGTGCTCGACAAACGAACTGTCGCCGTCCTGCGCAGCTGGGTGCGAGCGGGGGGCGTGCTGGTTGCGCTGGGTGGACCATCCTTTCAGTTCGCTGCGGAGGGGATCGACTTGGTCGCCGCGAGCAGCAAGCCGCGCAAGGAAGACAGCGGTAAGAGTGCGCTGAAGGAGAAGCCGCGTCGCAAGATTGCCGACCAACGGGAGCGCAATCGCGAACGCCAGGTTCCGGGAAGCATCTTCCAGGTCGACCTCGATGCAGAACATCCTTTGTCGTTCGGATTGGGGACGGACGTCTTTGTCTTCATGGAATCGACGCGATCGTTCGCCGTTAGCGGCGACAGTGGCGATGTCGGCGCGTTCACACAGGACCCGGCGATCAGCGGCTACATCTCAGAAGCCAACATCGACAAGGTACGGCGCCGGGTGTATTTGCGAGAAGAACGGTCGGGAAGCGGCACGGTCGTCCTGTTCGCTGGCGACCCAAACTTTCGGCTCTTCTGGCGCGGTACGACGCCGCTGTTTCTCAATGCGGTGCTGCTTCGCGCGGCGTACTGAAGCAGTCGAGCCGCGAGAGAGCCGCGAGAAGCCGCGGTTTCGCGCGGAAACTCCTCAGTCAGACGCCTTGTCGTTGCCGATAACCAAGGCATGGACGGCACACCTGCAAACAAGGAAGCGATCCGCGGAGTCATCTCCCGTCGCATCCGTTTCCTCCTCGAGAACCATCGCCTCACGGTCCCGCAAGCGGCAACGCTGTTAGAGATGAGGGCGCGGCTGTTGCAGGAAGTGCTCGATGGTCAAACGCTGCCAACGGACATGATGCTCGAGAAGGTGTCGGCTCACTTCGGGGTTCCGCTGACTTTCCTCCGTGGGGGGGATAGTGAGCCGGAAGCGAGCGAAGAGTCGGTGCCAGATTTGTACGCTGCTCCGGAGCGAACCGGCTCCACGCCGCCGGCGAAACTCACGCTCCGCACGTTGGCCACGCGTCACCAGGCCTTGGTCGAGCTGTTGATCAAGAATGGTGTCCTGACGGCTGCCGACTACAACGCGTTGATTGCCGAAGTCGACAAGCGCCAGTCTTAGAGGTGCCAGTCTTAGAGGCGCCAGTCTTTGAAGCGGCAGTCTTTGAAGCGGCAGTCTTTGAAGCCGCAGCCTCGAGGCGCCACTCCTGAAGCGGCTCGATCAGCCCCGTCTTAGATCCAACGTCAAGTAGCGCAACCCGCCGTCGGTGCTCATGACCTGCCCCAGGATCAGCACGATCGGATCTTCGTCTGCGAGGATATGCAGCTCGATGCGCGGGAACTGATGCGTTGGCTTCTTCAGTGACGTCGACGCATTGAGCAGCACGAGCTCGGTGATCTCGACCCGGTCGAGGTGGACGGTGCGTTCAAACGTCAAGCGCTCGAGGTCGTGCCACTTGCGCTCTGCCGCCAAGCGCAGCCCCGGTGCCATGATGTTGGCGATGCTCGGTTTGTACAGCGCCCGCACTTCGGCCTCGGACAGGTTCAAGTCGAGGCCGGCGTTCATGTCGTGACTCTCGACGGCGGCGAAGATCTCTTTCGCTAGCGCCTGCGCTTGTTCGTCCGTGGGCGCGGCCGCACTCGTCGCGTTCTCGTTGCCGAGGCGCTCGACGAGCTCTTTGACGACCGGGGATTGTTGCGTCGTTGGCTTGGCCGCATTGCCGTTCACAAGGGCTGGGTGCGCTTCCGTCGGCTGCTCCGTGCCTGGCTGGTTGGTGCTCGGCTGGGTGGTGGCCCCCATCGGGTCTGTCGTGCCGGTGTTCGTACAACCACTCGTCCAAGCAAGTGCTACTAGCGTCAACGCTACGGCTTGTTTCGACATTCGTTTCGGCGTCCTTTCGGGAGCGCGCTGCAGTTAGATCGGGATTTGTTGCGGCTGCGGCTGCGGCGATTCTCCGAACAGCGCAGCTGCCTTCTCGGCGTACCCAGAGCGACCCATCCGCGCAAACGCGGCGATCTTGCCAGCTTCGACGCCGGGTTGATCGAAAGGGTCGACTTCGTAAAGGTCACCCACCACGGCGGTGAGGGTCTCGAAGAACACGAACAACGCGCCGAGGTGGCGTGCATCGACTTGGTCGACCGTCAGTTCGGTGACAGGGCGACCCACGGTGCGAAGGGCTTGGATCGTGCCGGCGTGTTCGGCGCGAAACAGCTCTCGAAGCGAGTGACCGGCCAGATAGCCGAAGTCGGCGTGCAGCTCGGCCGCGTTGGCGGGCAGCGCACCGGTTGCATCTTCGGCTTCGGCGCCGACGAAAATGTACTGTTTGTCGGCGGGCCCTTCGGCGAACAGCTGCACGAGCGAGTGTTGGTCCGTCGCGCCGACCGCCGGGAGCGGCGTGGAGCCACGCCAGACCGGAGTCTCACTACCGCGAGCCACCTTCTTGCCCAAGCTCTCTCCCCACAGCTGCGCAAACCAGGCACCGAAGGTGCGCAGGCGGTCGCAGTAGCTCATGAGTACCTGGATGGTTGCGCCGCCGTCGCGCGCAAGCACCGTGTGGGCAGCCGCGAGCTGCGTGACGGGGTGTTCGTTTGGATCCGCCAGAATGCCGTCGCGCATCGCTTTTGCTCCGGCGATCAACTCGGAGATGTCGATGCCGCACAGCGCTGCGGGCAGCAGTCCAACGGGGGTCAGGACCGAGAAGCGTCCGCCGACTTCCGGTGGCACCGGGAGCGTGGGCAAACCCTCGCGTGCGGCCAGCTCGCGCAGCGGGCCCCGTTCTGGATCGGTGATCACGACGAAGTGTCGTTGCCAGTCTTTGACGCGGTTGGCCAGGAGCTGTTCGCGAAAGAACAGGAATTGCGCGATGGTCTCGGCCGTGGATCCCGACTTCGATGTCACAACGAATGCAGTCTTGTCGAGCGGGAGGCGGCGAGCGATGCCTTCGATCGTATGCGGATCGATGTTGTCGAGGATCTCGACTCGCGTGCTTTCGGGTGCGAGCGCATCGAGGATCGTGCGGGCGCCCAATGCCGAGCCACCGATTCCCAGCAGGACGATCTTCTCGAAGTCGCCACAACGCGCCGCGACGTCTTGCACGCCCGGGACGAAGTCTTCGTCGAGGGAGCGCAGGAATCCTGACGCTGATTGCGGCAGCGCGCCCACGCTGGCGCGCGCCTGATCGAGGTAGTTGTCTGCGGTTTTTCCGCCCGTTGCGTTGCTGGCCGTTGCGTTGCCAGAAAGGTCGATTGTGATTGCCATCGTTACGTAGCCGCCAGTTGGGGGTAACGAGCCGCAACCCGAGACCAAGCCGGCAGGGAGCGCTCTATGACATCCGACGGCACCGCGTACGAGACGCGGAAGTAGCCGGGGGTTCCAAATCCCGAGCCGGGGACAACGAGGACACGTTCTTCCATCAGCTCGCGCACGAACTTGGTGTCATCGTCGATCGGGCACTTCGGGAACAGGTAAAACGCGCCCTCCGGAGCGGGAATCTCGAAGCCGAGGCCGACAAGGTGCTCGTGCAGGAGGTCGCGGCGGGTGCGGTAGCGGTCGACGTCGACCGACACGTCGAGGCAGTCGGCGACTGCCAACTGAAACAAGCTCGGGGCGTTGACGAAGCCGAGCGTACGATTGCAGAACGTGCACGCCGCGGCCAGCTCGTCGGCGTCCGCGGCTTCTGGCGAGATGGCCAAGTAGCCGATGCGCTCACCTGCCAAACCGAGGTCTTTCGAACTCGAAGTGACGACGACCGTATCTTTGTAGTACTGCGGGATCTCGGGGCACTCGGCACCGTATGTAATCTTGCGGTAGGGCTCGTCGGTGATCAGGTAGATCGGCGATCCGTGTTCGTTTGCCGCTGCAGACAGCGCCGTGCAGGTCCGTTCGAGCTCCTCGTGGCTGTAGACGCGTCCGGACGGGTTGTTCGGCGAATTGATCAGTACTGCGCGCGTGCGCGGCGTCACCGCAGATCGCAGAGCGACAGGGTCGGGGGCAAACGTGTCGTCACACGGCACTTGGACCATCACGCCGCGGTGGTTGTCGATGTAGAACTGATACTCGACGAAGTACGGCGACAGCACGATGACTTCGTCGCCTGGGTTCAGGATCGCCTTCAGCAGCGTGTTCAGAGCTCCGCCGGCACCGACGGTCATGACCACATGATTGCCGGCGAACGGTAGGTCGGTGCGGCGCTCCAGGTGGGAGGCGACCGACTCGCGCACGTGCGGCCAGCCCGCGTTCTGCATGTAGCGATGGAGTCCGTCCGGCGCCTGCTGGGTCAGCTCGCGCAGGCGAGCCAGTAGCTGTTCCGGGGGATCCAAATCAGGATTCCCGAGGGTGAAGTCGAAGACAGCGTCAGCGCCGAACTCCTCCTTCAAGCGATTTCCCTCCTCGAACATGCGCCGAATCCACGACGAGCGCGAGAGGGAGTTGTGCACAGACTTCGAAATAGGCATTTGAATTCACCGGTTCTTCGGGGGGATCACGATCAGTCGACCGGTGATTATAACCAGGACGGCGCTACGCCAAAAGAGCGCCTAGACGAGGAAGCGTCAGCGGTAAGCTGGCTCCCTAAAAAGCGTTGTCGCCACGCCGTTGGATATGTCTCCACACAACGCCGGCAAAGCTCCACGATTTATCCGAATCGCTGCGGTATTTTTGCA
>JBCCHQ010000048.1:0-36671 GCA_039028735.1 Planctomycetota bacterium
CTCTTTGCGGTGCTGTTCGCACCCGAGAATCCCGCCCGCGGGTGATTGCATTCTCGGAGCTTTGGGGAGCCTTGTTTGAGAGAGAGTCTTCGATGAAGTCCCAGACAAAGCTACTTGTGATTGGCTCTCTCGTGGCTGGCCTTTGCGGCCTCCTTACAGTTGCGGTCATGAAGTTCTCGAGATTTGTCCGAGATAGAGAGCTTGAAGCCACGCACCTGGCAGAAGTACTCGCTCATGAGGTTGAACAGCTCAAGAGTGCTGCCCACGAGACGGTTGGCTGGTCCATGCCCTGGCTTGGATCGGTTCCCCAGGACATACTGTGGATGACGGTTTCTAAGGCTGGCAAGGGTGATTACGTGTTCCTTGACCGAGTCCGCAATGACTTTGGCTACAAGGGTCGCAGAATCAGTACAAGCGGCGCTTTGGCAATAGGTGCCATGCGCGTCAACCACTGGGTCGCTGATGAGTCCGGCCTTGAGTTTCGTGAACTCCAGCTAGGTATCGTCTTCCAGGGTGAGCCAAGCGTTATGTGTATCGCGGTGTTCGAACAAGGTGTGCGCTTCCGTGAAGAGCACGGACGGCCAATGAGTAAAGAGGAGGTACCCGTCGAGTGGTCCAGCGTATGGAGAATCTCGCCCGCGAGTCGTCGCACCCACCCCGGGCACCCCGCCCGCGAAAAGAATCCAGCCCGCGGGTAATCGCACTCTCGACCTCCATCGCGCTGAATGGACGACGGCCGGTCTGTAATGAACACGCTCGCATTGAATTCTGACTGAAGAGACTTGCCCTTGACGCTCCGAAGTGTACACGAGCGCCCTCTGGCCCGGATGGCACCCTACCTGGTTGCTGGCCTCTCCGCTGTGGTGTTGGTGCTTCTGAGCAGGCGGCAGTGCTAAGCAAGATCCCGACCGTGACTCTGACGGGAGACCAGCTGCTGGAGGGGGGTGGGGCGATGTCGGTGTTGATTGGCACTGAAGGAGCTGACCTGTACTTTCGCCCACTCGAGCTGTCCAACGACGATTACCGCGGCCCCGATCACTGCGTCATCATACTCTACAGAATCTTGCCGGACCCAGTTTGTGGTCTGGTACTGAGGGTATCCAGAGGATTCAGAATCACCGGCGCCCGTTGGCTGACCGCACTCATACAACCGGACGATAGCATCATGAAGCGCCTCGCTTGGCGGCTGACGAATGGCTCGAGGATCCCGCAGTACGCCGCTACACTCGAAATCGTCGCCGATGGTAGCTTGTGAGTTTGGAAGCATCACACATCCTAGCGTCGAAGTTGCGCAGGGGCATAGCGGGAGCTTGCCTGAAACCTTGAAGCAGAAAAGCGCTGGTGGTTCCGTGGATATCATCGTGGACGGCCCTTGCTGTGCCCCAAAAGATTAGTACGAAGACAAAGCTTCTCGTTGTCCTAGCCTCGGTGTGCTGCGCATTCTTCTGTGCAGCAATCGGCATGGTGGTCCGGCTAGACCGGGTCACAAGCGATAGGCTTGTCGATGCAGTCCAGAGTGCGTATCCAGCGCAACTCGCGCGTCTTCGGAGTGCCGGCGCACAACTAGTGCATGAACCAGAGACATCAAGCAGTGGGAGGCCGACTGCAAGCTGTTCGGTGTCCCTGGTGTGTGCGAGGTCGGCATAGAAGTCTCGGACACAAGTTGGATGATCCTATTCAGTCAAGGTGCGGGCTTCGAAAGCTGTCGCGGTCGATTCGGCAGGTCGTCACCGACTGCGAATAGCCCCGTGGCGGAACAATTCATCTGCCGAAGGGCAGACGGTTCGACGTATGAGATGATCGAGTACCATGAAGTAGTTCGTGGACCTCAAGGCAATGACAGAACGATCGTGTTGAGAGTGGATTCAGCGGTTCTGGAACAGTGAGAATCCCGCCGGCGGGTGATCGCACTCTCCACTCCTTCTTCGCACCCAATGGCCGATGCACCCATCCGTGACCAGCACCGTTCGTATGGAGAGTACTGCGCGAACTACCCCGACGGCGGCCAATGACTGCCCGCGGGCGGGAGCTTTGATCAGCGCGCACGGCTAGGAGGGACGCACTTGCCCAATAGGCACCGGCTAGCGTACGCAGGGGTCGCTTGTACGGCGCTGGTGGGAGTATCGATTCTGCTGTGGACGGTTTGGCGCGATCCTGGCCCTCCGAACGACCAAGACGTCCGCGGCTTATCTGGACAAGCGAGTCCGGACAGCACCATCGCGTTCGAACGGCTACTGCACACTCTCGCAGAGGCCGACGCTGGCCCATCGCGCAGTGAGTTCATGGCATTCGGAGTCGCCCACCACACGCTGCCCATTGAGCCAAAGACTCCTGATGACCCCGCTACAGCCTGTGCGGTCGTCGGACACTGCGTTGATGTATACAAAGCGGTTTCTGAGCTTCTGCTATGTGACTCGCTGCCGGACACCAGCGAGACAAGTCCTGAAGAGAGTCAACGAAACCTGTTTGCCCTGGCCAGTTGCCACCGAGTCATGGTCTATCGTGTTCACTGTGCTTCTGCGCACGGCGACATCGATCTCGCCGTTGATAGTTGCTTGGACCTGATCGACTTCGGCTGCCTCTGGTTTCGCGATGGTGAAGAGTACGGCGCCGTGCTTGTGCGGTATGGTGTCCGTCTGCTCCTAACCGTGATGCGTAACAGGAACAAGATCGCCACACTCCTTGCCCGTGCTAAGGAGCGAGTAGGCCAGCATGACTACAGCCAGATCTTTGCGGCAGCCCTGTCCACTAAGTACAGCCACAACGCCAAGAACCTAGAGGCTTCCAAGATCTACAGCGAACAACTCGCGTACAGGCAGAATCGGACACACCGACAAGTAGTAGCCCTACACCGTCTTGCACTAGCTGCTGCTCGCGGTGACTCAGACAGCGAGGCCGAGCTTGCAGCCCAGATCGAGAAGGCGCGCGAGGAAGGGTCCTCGTCTGCTGAGCTACTCGAGTGGTTTTCGGGCAATCGCAGCGGGTGGCAGGTTCGGCGTGAGTGGTTGCAGTCAATCTCGGACCTGCAACGGGATGCGTCCGCGATGTTCTTAGCGCTGAGAGCTGCTGAGACGCACCTAGCCTGGCAACTGTATCGGTGCAAGTACGATGCTGCTCCCCCAGGGTTGTCATCACTTGTGCCAGAGTTCTTGGACAAGGTTCCGCTAGACCCATTCTCGGGATCGCCTCTCCGACTAGGCCGTGACCCAACCGCTGTGTCTTCCGCAGAGCCAATCCCGCTGAGGCGTGAGGCAACCGAGGAATCGCCGGTCGCCTACATTGAATATGAGATCTTCGATTGACCAACCGCTTCACGAGTCAAGCATCCCGCCCGCAGGTAATCGCCTCCGCCTTTGCCGCTATGGCAGGGTCGCAGAGACCGTCGAGGTGGATGTGGTAACTCGTCCTGAGGGTCGGCGGTTGATCTTTGGAAGAGAGATCGCAGCCGGTCGGCATGGAGAGAGACGGGTGTTGTTCCACTTAGGGGGTGTAGAATCGCCCGCCGGCGGGGTGTCTTTTGAGAAATGCCCTAAGCGTCAAAGAGAGGCTCATGGATTCGCCACTGGAGCACCCCCTGGCTGGACTAAGTACAGAAGAGCTCAAGCAAGCTTACGAAGGCAAGCCGCAAACAGCTCGCGTTCGAGCGATTTTCGAAGAAGAGATGCGGGCTTCGGGAACGTCACGCGAAACCGAGCTGGTCAACCTTCGTGAAGATGCATACCTGAAGTACTGGCACCAGGTGATCGGCGATGGCGAAATCACTGAAGCGATCTTCACGGAGTGGTTGCAGAGCGACTTTCGCAGCGCTCTCCAGTTGCTCGGAGATGCTGCCTGGCGCTGCCAGCTCACATCTCGGCAGTGCCGATTGATCACTGATCAGGTTCCCTCTGACGAGTGGACATGGAGACAAGCGGATAGCTACCTCGCGGTTTGCGAGATCGAGGGTGGCGGCGGTGAGACGGGTACTTCATGGGAGCGCGCTGCGGCACTCGTAGATCGCATACTGAAGAACCGGACACCGCTGCTCATGTACGACGTAGTCCACTCTCTGGATATTGCAGACCTACCACAACTTGTACGGCGAATCGAAGACTCGCCGGACGTCTCGAAGTACTACCGTCACAACCTAAAGCAAGAGATTCGGAAGCGGGAACGCGAGGGTCGCCGATAGGACGTTGGTTCGCGCCCAAACCTCCGACCTTCACCATGCCGGAGAACATGAATTGAAACCGAGAAGACTGTATGCGGCCTGGTTCCTGGTTGCGGTGGGACTGGCACTCTTGATCGGTCTTGCCTCGACAGGAGTGCTCTTCTTCAAGCGGCCCTACTACGAAATGAGGCTATCTTGGAAGTCACACGACAACGGCACTGAGCGCACACACAGCTACTACTGGAGAGACTCGATTGATGCCTTCTACGGAATCACCGAAGGGGGCACGAACATCCACTTTCAGCCCATACCGGTCGCGAAGGCAGAAGCTCGCAACTTCATCGAGGCCCTTCAGCTCGTAGTCCCTGATGCAGCCCGGCTCTACGCCCAATTGCAAGTCACCCCGGAGAGCACCGGCTTCTACCGAGTCCATACTGGGCGCAACTGGTGTGAAGAGTGGACCGGCTTCGAGAAACGTGAAGAGTTGACTCCTACTGAGTTCTCAGCCGCAGTAGGATGGGTTGTCAGAGAATGACCCGTCCTAGGAGCGTCTTACACCGTGGGAGCGTTGAGCTAGAGAACGAGATCACGGGCTGAGTAATGAAAAGGTCTTGGATACTAGTCAGCGCGGTTGTTGGCTGTGCAGCGGCAGCGATCGCCGCTTGGCGGCATGCCGAACAACGCGCTGATCCAGCGAGTCCGGCCAATGTGACCCTCACTCGTGACGAGTCGACAATGGCAGCAGGCCAAGTCGCATATCAAGCATTCTTGGATTCCCAGAGCAACTGGCAAGTTGAGCTAACGGCTGAAGAGTCGATTGATTTCGGCGTACAGCGCGACAGCCTTCGACCCCGCCCGCTCTATCTCGAACACCCTGAGAAGGCGGCGAGAGTCGCGTCGCGCGGCGCTAGCGTTCTCACCGCCGTCGAGCAACTCGTTCAATGCGGCTCGCTCTGGCTGCCATGTGATCAGAATCACCTTCAGCGGGCGAACGACCACTTCGCCATGATCATGTGCCACAAAGTGTTGACCTACCGCATCCTCTTGGATCTGAGAGCTGGGCAGACGTCCACTGCAGTAGAGCGTGGCTTGCTTCTGCGAGACCTCGGGCTGCTTTGGCTTCGTGCGGGTCGTGTGTCGGGCGGCCTCCTAGTTCGCAACGCATCAAGACTGATTCAGCGTGCACTCACTGACTCTGCGTGCTCCAGACCGCTCGTTCTTGACGCCCTCTCAAGCTCTGCAGGCTTGCTGTATCGGGACGTGCTTAGAGATGCCACTCTCGCAAACTACTCGGGCGAACTCCACATGCTGAGGCAGCACGAGGCCAGCAAGGCCGAGGAGCCGGAGGTGTATCGCAGAACTCGATCGCGGATAACAGAGCTCCACCGGCTTGTGGTCGACGCTGCGCTGACTCAGGCACCTGGCACTCGCAGTGGTGTTCTAGGCCACTATGTGAGAGCAGTTGCGTGGTCCAAAACCTTGCCGACACGCGCTGGCCCAGGCTTTGAGGATCAGTTGACAACGGAAGCAGCCCTTAGCCTAGCTAGGTTGGAAGACGAAGTCCTCCGTGTGTTCGCCGCAGTGCGGGCGACTGAGGTCCATCTGGCGTGGCAGCTGTTTCTCCGCGACAAAGGGACTAACCCGGTCAGTCTCGCGGACCTCGTGCCGCACTACCTACCGTCGGTGCCGATCGACCCCTTCTCGGGCGACCCCCTAGCGCTGTCCTCGGATCCAGTTACCGTTCATTCAGTCGGGCCGACGGTGATACCTGTCCAGTATGGTGAGATCCATACCGGCGGGAGAATCTCGTTCCCCATGGAGTAGGGATCTCGTCGGCTCTGTTGAGCTCGAGCTTGGGAGTAAGTAGGTGAGATCAAACTCACGAGCCTCGAGAGTGACGCTCTGTTGTGGTTGTGCAATTGTCACTCTTGTTGCGGACGATCAGCGCCAGTGCGACAGGCTGCGGACAGCGGAACGGGACAAGCGTTGTCCCGTCTATTGCATGCTAGGATTACCCGCGGGCGGGAGCTTGCCGTCTCTTCGGGGAACGTCGGTTCGCCATCGATGGAAGGAGGCACCAGGCGGTGCAACCCCTGACCAGTCAACGCGCAATTCTCGGCGTTCTCCTGCTATTGGGGGCGGTGGTGTGCTTGAACCTGCTGCTAGTCGCTCGGACGACGCTGCCCCCGAAACTCACGCTCACGCTGAAGGGCTCGGCGAACCGCCGGTTGTGGATCAACGACCGGCTACTCCCGGGGCCGGGAGACTTCGCCGTTGCCCTGGAGCCCGCCAGCGCATTCGGCGCCAAAGAGCTGCCGATCGACTGGCAACCTTCAGACTTCCCAACAGTGGCGATCGAGAACACAGACGGAGAACTCAGAATCCAGAAGCTGGATCGTGGTTCAAGTGACACGAAGCTCGGCGAGTTCTACTACAGGAACGCCTCCTACCTGTGCAAGAGGCCAGACGGCCAACTGGACGCTTTCACGACGTTTGCATTTCGCTGGGGTGCCGCAACGAGTTGGCATGGCCTAACGATTCGCGTCGCGGAGACCGACAAGGCCGCCTGGCCAAGGTTCGGTGATTCGAAAACTGTGTCACTTGGGCCAGGTTTGATTGCTTTGCTTGCCAATGGCGACACCCGGGGCAGCGTGAATGTCACGGTTGAGCTCACTGAATATCCCGCACTGGCCATACCGTGGACTCTTCTTGACCTCGATCCTTCAGCTCCTCGTTGGCTACCAGATTAACAGGCCGGCACGGCATCTCACGCGCGGGTGAGATGATGCTGTCGCGCTCTTGTGTGTTGGGATTACCGGCGGGATGATGGACAAGTGCCCTGAGCATCAAAGAGAGGCTGATGGAATCGCCACTGGAACACCCCCTTGCGGGACTAAGTACAGAAGAGCTCAAGCAAGCTTACGAAGGCAAGCCACAAACTGCTCGCCTCCAGGCGATTTTCGAAGAAGAAATGCGGATTTCGGCACCCGACACGGAGCTAATGAACCTTCGTGAAGATGCGTATCTGAAGTACTGGCACCAGGTGGTAGGCGATGGCGAAATCACCGACGCAATCTTCACGGAATGGCTGCAGAGCGACTTTCGCAGCGCTCTCCAGTTGCTCGGGGACGCTGCCAGGAGCTGCGAGCTCACAGCTCGGCAATGCCGCTTGATCACTGATCAGGTTGCCTCTGACGAGTGGACATGGAGGCAAGCGGATAGCTACTTGGCCGTTAGCGAGATCACGCGGAGGCGCGGTGCCAACGGGGCCTCGTGGGAGGATGTTGCGACGCTGGTGGATCGAATCCTGAAGAATCGCACACCCGTATTGGTTTACCCAGTCGTGAACTTGCTTGGTGTTTCCGCGTTACCACGGCTTCAAGAGCGCGTCGAAGAGTCACCAGACGTCTCGAAACGTCATACTCACGAATTGGTTCAGCTGATCCGCAAGAGGGTGCGCGGAAAGCACTGAATCACGGTCAGAGTCCGGACGATCAGCGCCGGTGCGACAGGCTGCGGACATCGGAACGGGACAAGCGTTGTCCCGTTTCTTGCATGCTAGGATTACCCGCGGGCGGGAGCGTTCTGTTGAGTCAGCACTCCCGTGGCGTCACATGGACCGAGCCGCCGTGGCCATTCCCAGTCCCCTACGATTCCACGGAGGTCAGGAGTAGATTGAAGCAAGCCAAGCGATTCTGCCAACGTGAGGCGACAAAGCGAGGACTCCGTCTACCCTTAGGCTGGCGGCAGGACTCGTCTCCGGGAGCTCCTCAATGACACTCGGGCGAGCGAAGTTGAATGAAGCGGTTGCTCCTCTACGTGGGCGGGGTGTTTGTCCATCCCGACTGGCCACCGTATGGTAATCCTGTGCATTGGCCTCCCCAGTTCGGTCCAGGGTGTGAGCCTGGAAAACCACTGCCAACTCCAGGTGGCGCGCAACCGGGTCCCACAGCTTACTAGGCGGGCTTAGATAGCAATCAAGCGTATGAGATATCGACGTATCTCCATTCTTGTAGTGGCGTCGCTGGTTCTCCTGCTGATGTGGGCCGTCGGCCCGCAAGTGTGGAGGTGGGGAGCGTACGTAGAGAACACCCTTCTCGATGGGGAGGGACCAGGGGGGACAGTTCGGTACTACGAGGAGCACGTCCCTCGGTGGCGCTGGATAGGCAGCAAGAGAAGCGCCACGGTGCTTTGGTTGCAAAGTGGTTCACACCAAGTGATGGCGTGTCGCGGCGATCTCTATACCCTTTTTGACCAGAATGGGTCCGTTGTGCTCCAAGGAGCTGACAACCCGAAGGAGGTCATCACAACTCCCCCTTGGCCGTTTCCTCTGCCACTTGACCCCACGAGTCTGGATCTTCTTGTGAAGAGGGGTCTACGTCGCATCCAAGCAGCGGATGATGATGGGTCGTTGACGCTCCCGGCTTGGTGGAAAGCTCGCCAGTGATCTTAGCCAGACATCCCGCCCGCGGGTAGTTACCGAGGTCGGATCGAACCGGGTCGAGAGCTCGAGAGCTAGGTAGCGCATGAAGTCTAGGCGAGTCATTGCCACAGTATTGATCGGACTAGTCCTGGTCGTGCTCGGCGGACCGTTCTTGTTGGCGCCTTTGATTCCCGGGTCGAATCTGAACTGCACGCGCGTAGAGATCAACATCGTTACCGGGCACGAGAGATCGGTTCGAATACTGTGGTGTGTTCCTGTTGGTGAGGACGTGCGCGAAACTGCTATCTCCGAGGCACTTGGTTCGAACGCCCCTCCCCCAAAGAGCTGGCGTCTGGTAACCATCCGCTCCCGGAGGATCGAGTGGGGGACGAAGGTGCGTCGCACAGGACGCTTCGAAGGCGCCCGGTATCAGGTGCGGCACTTTGAGTACTTGTGTTCAGACCTTGGATTCTCACCGCAGGAGCGCCAAGAGTTTGCAAGGAGGATCGTCACCGCGTGGCAGCACCACGAGCGCTTCCGCGCTGCGGACCCGGTGATTGAAGAAATGAACGAGTTACTGGAACGCAAGGGTCGCTGAGCCCGACAACCAACATCCCGCCCGCGGGTAGTCGCACTCTCGACCTCAAACGTGCGGGCTGCCCCATGATGTTGGAGAGCTCGTCATTCGTCGAAGC
Source organism: Planctomycetota bacterium (assembly GCA_039028735.1). Taxonomy (GTDB): domain Bacteria; phylum Planctomycetota; class UBA8108; order UBA1146; family JAJFFE01; genus JBCCHQ01. Next base: position 9,269 of record JBCCHQ010000048.1, read on the forward strand.
GCACCCCAATGCGATCCCATCGGATCGTGCCTGGTGGGCTGGTATCGACGAAACTCTTGCGTAGCGGCAGACGGCCTTCACTCGGCATGCCAGTTGACTGCGAGCGTCGACGCTCTCTATCAAGCGCACGTCTCGATGGAAGCCAGTCGACGCTTAGCTGTTGCGCTACTCACTAACCGCGGCGAGGAGGCCGTCGATCCGTTCACTGGCCAGCGATTTCTAACAACTCGAACGACTGATCAGGGCAACACACTGTACAGTGTCGGCCCAAACCTAGTGGATGAAGCCGGCGAGGGTGATGACTTGAGGTTCCAACACGGTTCGCAAGGCAGATTCTGACTACAGAAACCCAACGTGAGGATGGCTATGAAGACATACACGCTGATCATGACACTTGTCTCCTGTTGTCTTCTTGTCGGTAGCGTTTCTGCTCAGAACACAATGAGCGCGATCCGATCCAGTGGAACTCTGCCAGAAAAGGAAGACATCACTGCGGTCGCTGCGACAGACGCGTCGAAGGCTATCGAAGAGACTGTCGGAGCCCTCGACCACGGCAGTGACACGGACGCCGCTGCTAGAAAGCCACAGCCCACACTGCCGACGTTGTGGAACGCAACAGATCGGCAATTGCTGAGGCCCTCCGAAACGCAGATGTTCCGGCTGCTTCACACTACGCAACCTCGGACCCCACGCCGGCTCGCACCGAGCAGCGCGCTCCGCTCCACGTTCGAAGTCAGTTTCTTTCGGGCTGCGAACAGAGAGGGCTTCCCCGCCTGCTTTGGCAAATAGGTCGGTTGCAAAAGTCGCCGGATGGAACTGCCATGAATACACAGCCGACATCCGAAACGAACGCCCGCGGTGTTCGTGCCAAGACTCGCGGGATCGTCGCACTCGGGGTGGTCTTACTCGTTTTCGGTGGGACGCTGGTGCTGGCCATGCTGTCGGACGTTGCGCCCCCTGACGACACTGACCTCACTGCCCCACCGCGCGCGACGGTCACAGCAGATGCCAATGCGTTCGTGGCGATGGCGAATGCTGTCGCTGGCATGACCGAGTGGAATCATCAGATCCCGCGCTGGCTCAGAGACGAGCACCAGAGATCTCTGACCGCAGACAAGGATGGTGGCGTCTTTGGTTGGGAGTCGAGTGCTTGGCCAGAACGTCCAGAGCTACTGAGGTTGAGCGAGGAAGCATTCTCCGCGAATGCGTCTGTGATCTCGAAACTGGGTGCAGCTGCCGAGCTACCTGCCTGGAGATCGCCGTCGAGCGCGAGCACTAACCCACATGTCGAAGCGCGTTTCATCCTCGAGCTGTGGTTCTGGGTTGCGAAGTGGCGGCAAGACTACGACGAGGCAGCGCGATCGACACTGACTCGATTGCGCCTTGCGCAGCTCAATCTTCGAGGCGCCGAGGGTTCTGGCGACTACCTCGTTGCCCTTGCCAGCCTTCTGCTGGGGCTGGAACAGACGCGGCTGCTGCTGGAACAGCCAAGCGCCAGCGAGCCCGCCGCGCTTGCAGCGCTTGTTCGCTTCGTCCAGGAGCCGGGCTGCCTTGCATGTGCTGATCGCACTACGGCGTTTCGTCGCTCACAACCAACAGCTGCCCCGACAGCTCAGTGCCCTCGTACCAGATTTCCTCGACGACATTCCTCGCGACCCGTTCGACGACAAACCGCTGCGTTACTCAGCGGACGCGCGTATCGTATACTCGGTCGGGGCTGACAATGTCGATGGCGGCGGTGTCGATGCCAACGGTGAGCCAGTCTCTGGAGACCTCGTTGAGAGGGTTCCTTGGAAGAGTCCGTGATTGCGCACGCACTTCGCTTTGCAAGAGTGATGGCACAAGCGTGCGGTTGGGTAGGTAGGCCATTGCCAAGAGAAACTGACGAACCAGCTCCGCGCTCATCAGGCGATCGCCGTTCTCGATACATCGCGATCCTCGCAGTGTTGATCATCGTGACAAGTGGCGTGTGCCTGCTTCTTGCTGCCTCGCTACCGGAGCGCCGACTGGACATCGAGATCGCGTTTCGGGGACCCTCCAACGGGACTCGGCAGCTGGTGGTCAACGGGGTGCGCTTCGATGCAGAGGCCCAGTTGGAGCTAAGACCCGCAGACGACAGCCGCTTCCCAAACGAGCATCAGCTATCTGCGATCGAAACGCTTCAGGAGTTCCAGGATCTCCCGCATTCTCAACAAGCTTCCCTACTCAGCAACATACCAACCTTGTCCTTAACCGCCAAGGATCTGGACGAGGCTCGGATTGCGCCAATCAACTGGGGCTTGAAGGTTCGAGACTTTGAGATGTGGGTGACAGGATACGACCTGCAATCAGAGGATCGGAAGGCTGGAGACCACTGCCTGGTCCTTCTCTACTCACTCACTCCAGGCCCCGTATGCGGAGTGGTGTTGAGAGTCGAAGGCAAGCATATTGCCGACGCAACCTGGGCACTTCCTGAAGAGAACAAGCTGGGCTTGATGGATAGGCTCCGCTGGCGGCTGGGAAAAGGCTCGACGCCACCGCTGTTTGGAACGACCCTGCAAGTGACGACGGAGCCTCGGAAGTAGGAAAGATGGCCCGCCCTGTCATCGCACCCGCTAAACTTGGCTGTATGGGTGGAGGGTGTTACGTGCGTAACTTCAGGACGCAAGCAAGAGCTTGGATCAGCGCGAGCCTCGTCTGGGCTGCGTGCGCTGTCCCCTCATTGGTGGGTGCGCAGACCACTCAACTGCTGTGGCAGCAAGACCTCCCCACGCCGGCCTTGTCGAAGGTCGTCATTGCAGATCTCAACGGTGGGCAGCCAGAGATCATCGTGACTGCTCGCTGGGGCTTCGGCGCGGACCTCTACGTACTCAACTCCGCCGGTGGATTGATTGCCAGCGTCGATGGTTCGCCGGCAGTGCCCTGGGATGTCTGCGTCGCTGACATAGACGGCGACGGCTCCCGAGACGTTGTCGTTGCAACGCATAGCTACGCGTATGCGTTCAATCTTGCAACTGGCTTCTTCACGGGGAGTCCGTGGTCGACCCAACCCGGCGACCATCCTGGGGGGCTCACCGCTGGCGACTTGAATGGCGACGGAGCCGATGAGATTGTCGGCAACGGTGGTTCATTGTCCAAGCTGTGGGTGTACGACACGGTCGCCGGGACTCCTCGTGTTCCGATTCAGAACCTTCCGGTGCAAAGCAACTACACTTTGTTTGAGTGGCAAAGCGTCGCGATCGCGGACCTGGAATTTGATGGGACCAAAGAACTGATTCTCGTTTCGAGCATTGACACCCCTCAAACTGTCGGCAGCTTTGCTCCATCGGACGTCTATGTTCTTGACGGGGCATCGCTGGCACTTCGCCCAGGATTCCCGCTCACGATACTCGAGGGTTGGATTCTTGGCCATGCAATCGCGGCCGATCTCGATGGCGACTACAGGTGCGAGCTAGCGGGCGTAGGCCAGAGCTTGGTGAGCTTTTTCCGCGATGATGGAACTCCCTTTGGGTTGCACGTAAACACAGGCCTCCATCAGTTCGCCCAGCTTGCCGTTGGGCAACTGAATGCGGATCGGCACCTCGAGGTCGTCGTGCCAGCGGGGGATGCGTTGCGGGTCGCGAGGCACCGATTCGCGGCGGGTGGCGGCGTTCTCTCCCAGTCGGCCGTCGCCCCACATGAGTTCTTTCGCAACGCACTGATTGGCGACGTCGACGGGGACGGACAAGGAGAGATCGTTGCGATCTCCCGTGAGGTCAGCGGAACCGTGGATCCTCACCTCCACGTGTTCGAAGCTGATCTAACACCGGTTCCCGGATGGCCGAAACGCTACGCGGACTTTGCCGCAACGGGCGCAACAGTCGACTACGGCTGGGAGGAGGTGGCCCTCGCGGATCTCAACAACGACGGAGTCGTCGACATTGTGACGGTCATCGACGCGAGGGTACTCGCGTGGACCCTCTACTCAGGGCCGCCGGTTTCGCCCATCCGACCAGACTGGCCTCAGAGGAGAAACAACGCGACGAACAACAACTACTACCATCACGATCGTCCTCAGTTGAGCCTGTTTCGACGGGGTGACGCGAATCGAGATGGCGCCGCCGATATCTCCGACGCGATTTCGATCCTCAGCCATCTGTTCCTGGCGGCCGACCTGGCCTGTGTGCAAGCTGGCGACGTGGACGACTCTGGCAGCCTGAACCTGCAGGACTTCTCAATGTTTCTGGGATACTTGTTCGGCACAACCCCTATCGCGCCCGCTCCTCCGTTTGCGACGTGCGGCGCTGTGCTGTACGACGTCTCTCTTCCCTGCCCGCACGCGGAGTGCCCCTAGCCGTCGGACGGGAACTCTCGGCGATGTCTCGTTCTGCACAGCACAGGAGTCCAAGCAATGAGGACGCAACACGCCACGCTCGCCGTTCTACTTGGTGGGGTCCTTTTGGTCGCGTCTGGCCTATGGGTAGCCACTCAATGGACAACGTGGCAGGTCCCTGACGAGAACCGCGCATATGCTGCGCGGCTCGCTGAAGCGTTGAGACCGGAACTAGGGCTTCTCGAGAAGGCGTTCGTCGACAACCGAGGCGCCACAGCAACGCCCTTTGCTGGCAGTATCCCAGAGGACATCGCGTGGATGCGAGTACTCACGCGAGAAGGTCGCAACTCCACCTATTACTATCAAGCTCACGAACTCCGGGACAACGAAGCGGCCTGGTTTCGAAAGCACTGCGAGCCAGGCGAGGTACACGTCAATCGCTGGCGTGGTGTCGATGGAGCTATGGATGTGGATGAACTGCTGGTGGGCCGGTTGGTTGCTGGGCAAGAAGTCACGCTCTCGATTGCCCTTCTGGCGGAAGGAGGGAAGTTCCGACTCGAGCACAACCGAGCGATGACCTTCGAGGAGATTCCACGCGCGTGGCACAGAGATGCAATGGAGGACCCTCGCACACCACCAACTGAACGGCCCACTCACTCGCACGAGGCAGTTAAGGAATGGGACGTGGTTGGGCTTGGGGCCAGCAACACCGGGGTCGGTGCGTTCGCCCTGCAGACACTGCGCGTGACGCTGCATGATCCCGATATCCCCTACGAGGAGAGCTACCTGTGGTCACCGGATCGTGTGACCCAACTGCTGCTAGCAGTCGTTGTGGCCGGCGACGACTCGGACTTTTCGCCTGACATTGAGCTGAGACGCCTAGCGAGGGACTCTGGTGCGATGTTCGTTCGCAGAGGCAAACGCAAGTGGCGCTTCAGCGTCTCCCCTGAGAGAGTCGTCGCTGGAGAAGTTGGAACGCCGTACCAAGAGTTCAACCCTGCGAATGGCATCTGGTTCCTGCTCAATCACGAATCAAGTGCCATCGAGCAAGTGCGCAGCGTCAAGGGCATGCAAGACCCAATCGAGATCGTTCGCGAGGCTGTTGCTCAGCGACCGGGTTTCTTCAGCACACCGTAACAGACACATCGCGCGGGGCTGCTCTTGCGCCGCGATCTTCACGCCGAGTTTCACGCCGAGTTCCGCAACGCCTCTCGCAGAAGCGTCTCTTCGTCAACCTCGAAGGCACCGTCCACAGTGGAGACGGCCGCGTCGTCTTGCAGCCGTTCGATTGCCGCGTCTAGTCGTTTGCGCGCGTTGGCCGAGTAGCCCAGCGTCACCAGTCCCTCTACCAAGTCGTCTACGTCGGGTGCTTGCAGCTTGGCTGGTGCGGGTACGGCGTCGAGACTGGCCAGCGGTGGGTACAGGTCTGTGAGTGCGATCGCTGCGACGCTGTGGGCTCTTGGTCTTTGCCAGACTAGCTCGCCGTGCGCTCCTCGATCGACCTTCACAAGTCCACTGTGCACGAGGGAGTGGCAGCTGCTGCACAGCGTGATCTCGTTGCAGAGTGCGGTCCGGCCGCCGTCCTTGCGGAATTGAATGTGGTGCGCGTGGAGAGAGTGGCGGCGTTCGCAGCTGGGGTTCGCGCAGCGTTCACCGTCGCGCTTGCGGACCTTGTTGGCTAGCGTGGAGCTGTTTGGCTTGTCGACCTCTCCTTCGGGGAGTGGCTCTTGCTCCGCGACGTCGGTTGCCGTCAGCGTGACTTGCTGCGCAACGTCAGCGATCCGATCGACGACTTCAGCGGCGACTCGCACGGGCCCATCGTGGGTGTCCACAGTGGAGACGCCATCGGTATACCTGTGGTAGACGACCGTCAGGCCGGGTGCGACGGAGTGATCGTCCACAGTGGAGACGCTAGGTGAATCGGTTTGGAGCCGCGGCTCGACAAGCGGTTTCTCCTCGAGGATCCGTTGGCTGATGAATGTCACAACGCTGGCGAGGTCGGTCGGCGCCCCGGGGCCCATCGATTCGGCGACACGGGACACGGCGGTGTGGAAGCGTTCCTTCTCTTCGAGGGTCAGTTCGAAGCTGACTCGCGACATTACGTTCGGCAGCCCGCGGTCGGTGGGCTCTGCCGGTCGGTCGCGTTGCTCGACGATGGCGCGCTTCACTTCATGCTGGGTCTGCTCCAAAGCGTGGGTTGTCGCGTACGCGAGCCATTCCCCTTCGGTCCCTGCGGTGGCCACCCGAGACACGCACTTCAGCGCTGACCAGCGGATCTCCCCCTCCCCCAGTGCAGCGGCCAGTTGCGGTAGCTCGTGCAACTTGCGCGCAATGCGAATCAACTCGAGGGCACCGGACCGGCCGACATTCAATTCCTGAATCAGGTACTGCTTCGTGCTGGAGTATCCAAGTTCGAGGTAGCGACGGCCATCGTCGAAGATCGCCAGGAGTTTGAGGTGCTCGAGCCGGAAACGGTCCGAAAGGCGTTGGAAGCCAACGATGCGGCGGTGGAGTTCGGTCGCGTTCAGTTCAATTGCACTTGGTTCAACGGGTTCGCTGGCGGTGTAAACGGCGGACGGCTCCGCAACCCCTTGCATCGTCGAGACACGCTGCGGGTCGGAGTAGTTGTGGGAGTACCGTTGCGATCGCGAGCGGCTGTCGCCACTATGGAGAGACAGAATGGCGGCGGACCTTGGGCGGGAAGAGGACAAACTTCGTACCTCCGTTTCGAGTCTCTGACTTCGGCGTTGCGGGGCGCACTGACTTGGCCAGGTAGTGCTTTCAGACCACTGGCAAAGTGTACACGAAACGCATCACCAGGCTCAAACGCTTCAGAACAACTTCCAAGCGCACTTTTGCGTCGGTTTAGGAAAGCAACAGAACATCGAGATCGCAACCGAACGACTGCTGCTGCAACCACTCGAAACAAGCGATGCGACTGCGTTGTTTGGCTACCGGTCACTGCCCGAAGTTTCGCAGTATCAGTCGTGGATACCCAACGACGTTGCGGACGCAGAGCGTTTCATTGCAAGCAGCACTGCACATCCCTTCGACACGGTGGGCACGTGGTTTCAGTTTGGGATCCGCGGCTTCGAGAGTGGCGAACTCTTGGGTGACTTGGGCGTTCACTTCCCCGATGGAGATCGCCAGCAGATCGAACTGGGGATCACCGTTGCGCCGGCGCACCAACGGCGTGGGATCGCCGGTGAAGCCTTGGTGGCGACGTTGCGCTACGCGTTCCAGTCACTGCGCAAGCACCGCGCGTATGCATCTGTCGATCCTCGGAACCAGGCTTCGATGGCGCTATTGCAGCGCATTGGGATGCGGCAGGAAGCGCACTTTCATCAAAGCGTCTGGTGCAATGGTGAGTGGGCCGACGACGTGATCTTCGCGGCGCTGGCGACTGAGTGGCACGCGCCGTAGCAGCCCTCCCTCGTCAACCCCGCAGTCCCCTAGTCCGCAACCTTGACGGCGACGCCGTCGTCGATCTGGTCGCCGGGGTACAAGATCACTGTATCGTCGGCGGCCAGCCCCGAGAGGACCTCGGCTTCGGTTGAGTTTTGGTGACCGATCTCGACGAGCACGCGCTCGGCACTCCCGTCGCGCACGCGAAACAGGCCCCAACCCCCGTCGACACGAAACAGCGCGCTGGCGGGAACCTTCACGACATCGTCGCCTTCCCAAACTTCGATTCGCGCCTCGACTCGGTAGCCGTCACCAAGCGTCACATCGGAAGGCAAGTCGATGACGTCGATCACAACGTAGACGCGCTGTTCCTCGACGCCCAGTGCTGAAACCTTCGTGAAGCCGGACGGTTCGACGACGCGGACTTTCCCGGTCAACGCACGCGGGCCACCCCACCGCTCGATCTTTACGTCGGCGCCGGTACGAACGCGCACGGCGTCACGCGACAACAAGTCCGCAACGACTTCGAGGGTGCGCGGGTCTCCGACTTCCAGCAGCGCCTCGCCAGCTTGCACGACACCGGCGCTACGTCGATGCACTCGCAGGACGCGCCCGGCGGCGGGTGCCAACACGTCGATTGCGGCTTTGCCGTTGTACTCGGGTCCGGTGCCGTCGCTAGTGCCGCGTTCGGCCCAGTTGATCACGGCCTGCGCTTGTTCCAATTCGTGCTGGGCGACCTGCAGGGCAAACTCGGCAGACCGAGCCTCGGCCGTGCGCTGCTTCTCGTTCAGCCTGGTAGTATCGAGTTCGTCGATCGAGATCCCAGGCGGAGTTGCCTTGCGCAGTCTCTGGGCGCGATCCAACTGCGCTTGAGCGAGCTCTTGCGCGGCGCCCACCCGTTGGATTGCCGATTCTGCACTGGCGACGGCAGCGGCGCGGGCGTCAACGGTCGCGCGCGCTTGCGCCAGTGCGCGTTGATCCAACAGTGCGGGCGCGCCGGGGGCGATCTCAGCAACGCGGGTTTCGCGCGTGACGACATCTCCTTCGCGCACGTCGATCCGGCGCAGGGTGCCAGCGGCTGGCGCCGTCACGACGTAACGATCAATGATTCGCGTCTTGGCTTCCTCATCGACAGTCACGCGCAGCGTGCCGCGGGTAACGGTGCCGGTTTCGACAAGCACGGGCTTGGGCATCAGCGTCAACGCCACCAGCGCAATAGCGACAACAACGACTACGACGATGCCGATCTTCTTCGTCACGTCACTACTCCCGAGTCTTCAAGACTGCCAGTAGGTCCAGGTGGTCCACCCGCCGTCGCACGACAAGTCCAGAAAAGCATGCGGCGACGACGACAACGACCGTTGCAAACAAGTAGGTTCGCGGCTCAATGATCAAAGGGATTCGATAGACCTCGGTATCGAGACCGGCGATCAACCCCCCTGCCAAAGCACCGCCCAGCCACCACCCCAATGGGATCGCGATGGCCGTGACGACAGCAAGCTCACCCAGCAGGATACCGGAGATCTCGGCGCGGGTAAGCCCCAACACGCGCATCGTTGCCAACTCGCGGCTGCGTTCGGCCAAAGCGATGCGGGCGCTGTTGTAGACGACGCCAAACGCAATGATGCACGCAAAGATCACATTGACCGACGTCATGCGCAGCAGATTCTCGGCCAGTGTGTCCTTGAAACTCTCGTACGCGGCCAATGTCAACGTCACACCTGCGACGCGCGGGCGGTCTTTGACCGCACGAAACAGGGCCTCCGATTGGTCGGAATCGATTGTCAGAAATGCACCCGACACGGCGTCGTCCTCGCGCAGCAGGCGGTGCAATGCGTCGATGTGCATGAACGCCGACAACCCGAAGTGATCGTCGATCAGCGCCGTGACGCGCGCCTCCCGTACCGGCTGACTGCCTTCTAGGACTTCCAAGCGAATCGCGTCGCCGATGCCAACGGCAAGGATCTCGGCAAGCTTGCGATTGATGACCAGCCCTTCCGCAGGCAACGTCACGGCCTCGAGTTCGCGATTGATCACGCGATGCAAGTCGGGACTGGGCAGCAGGCCTTGGATCCCGACGCGGCGGTGCCGTTGTTCGTGCCACATGTCGACGGCCACGGCCCGCAGCGGCTCTACTTGACGCACACCGGGCAGCTGGTGGAGTTCGGTCAACGCGCGGCTGGATGTCGGTTCGGCAAACGTGACCATCATGTGCTCGCGCTGCGCGATGTTGAACTGCACATCCATCACATAGTCGATGGCGTCGATCATGAACGTACCGACGATCAAGATCGCAACCGACAAACCGATACCCAGTGACGCGGCGAACGTCTTCAGTGGTCGCCGCTCGACGTAGCGCACCACCATACGGACGGGTTGCGACATGAAGCGCTGCAGCCCCATGCGCTCGACCAGGGTTGGCTTGTAGTTCTCGGGGGCTTCCGGACGCATCGCTTCCGCCGGCGGCAGCGACGTCGCGCGGCGCACGGCGCTCCAGGCACCCACTCCGCCGGCGGCGAAGCCGACGACACAGGACCAGACGATCACCCGCAGACTGACGAAGAACTCGAGCTCGGGGAAGCGAAAGAACATCGCGTACATCTGCGCCATACCGTGGCCCAGCCACGCGCCGAAGATCAGCCCGAGGACCGTGCCGACGCTGACGATCACCAGCGCGAATTTTAGAAAGTGCGCTCCGATCTCGCGGTTGCCGTAACCGAAACTCTTGATCAGAGCGATCTGCTCGCGCTGGGTCCCGATCAGCCGCATCAACACCATGTTCAGCAAGAACGCAGCAACGCCGAGGAAGATGATCGGCATCATCGTCCCCATGCCGCGCAACTGTTCGAACTCACCCTCGAGGTACCAGTGCGAGAACTGCTGTGCCCGGGGGATCGCGCCGATGCCACCATACGGTCGCAGCAACGGGTCCAGTTGGTCGATGACCGCGTCGACACTGGCTGTAGGTGTCAGCCGCAGCGCGATGTCGTTGCACCCCCCCTTCATGTCGAACGCCGCGGCGAGTCCCTCCTCCCCCATCCAGATCAACGCGTAGCGCAAATCGTCGGGGAAGACGTCACCGGGTGGGATCACATAGATGAACTCTGGCGCCAACGCCACGCCGACGACGTGCAGCACACGATGGCGGCCGTTGATGATCGCAGTGATCTCGGTTCCGGGGCCGTAACGGTGCGCATCGGCGAAGGCTTCGCTGATCAAGATCTCGTTCTCGCGCGTCGCGTCGGGCATCCGGCCGCGCCGCAAGTGCACCTGGTTGAGCTGCGGTCGCCCGGACGGCGGAAGGGAGACGACATGCCCCTTGGCGGGTTCTGACATTCCGACGAGATCCAACGTGACGTCGACGACCACGCGCGTTTCGACTTCGGCAACGCCGGGGATCGCGGCGACGCGCTCGCGGATCTGCTGCGGTGCGCGTTTCACGCTGGCAAAGACATCGGCGAAGCGGTACCGGTCATAGAAACGTGCACGGGTATGCTGCAGCGACTCAAGCGTGCTCAACGACAGCACGAACGTAGCGAGCCCGGCACCGACGACGAACGCGATCGCGAGCGCCTGCCCCTTCATGGACCAAAGGTCACGCAGTAGTTTGCGGTCGAGGCAACGCACTGCAGGTCCTCTCGCTACCACTCGATCTGTTGCGGGTTCAGTTTGGTACGGTTCTCGTGGACTCGGTGAATCTGGCCATCGGAGAGTTCGATGACGCGGTCGGCCATGCCCGCGATCGCAGCGTTGTGGGTAATCACGACGCTGGTGGTTCCCAGCTCGCGGTTGACGCGCTCGATGGCTTCCAGCACAACGACGCCGGTCTTGACGTCCAGCGCGCCCGTTGGTTCATCGCATAGCAGCACGTCGGGCTGCTTCGCAACGGCCCGTGCGATGGCAACGCGCTGTTGCTCACCGCCGGAAAGCTGCGCCGGGAAGTGGTCGCGCCGTTCCCCCAGCTGCACGAGATCGAGGGCTGCAGCCGCGTCCAAGGGATCAGTCGCGATCTCCGTGACGACCTGCACGTTTTCGCGCGCCGTCAGACTGGCGATCAAGTTATAGAACTGAAACACAAAGCCGACATGCTTGCGGCGGTACAGCGTCAGGTGTTTGTCATCCAGCGCTGTCAGTTCTTCCCCTTTGAAGAAAACCTGCCCCGCTGTCGGCGTGTCCAAACCGCCGAGGATATTGAGCAGCGTCGACTTGCCGCTGCCCGATGCACCCAACAGAACGATCAGCTCCCCTTGGTGCAGCTCCAAGTCGATCCCACGCAGGGCATGCACGTCGAAGTCGCCCATCGGGTACACCTTCGTCAATCCCTTGGTGACGAAGACGGTTTCGGTGGACAGCTTGGGCGGCGTTTCCGGCGACACGAGACTCACCTTCGCTTGCTGGCAATTGCGTCCATGTATGCTTGGATCGTTTGCCGCGTCTCTTCCCGACACCAGACTTCCTCGACCGTACGGTCGTGGTTCGCTTCGTGCTTGCCGACGAAGTCCATCGTGGGTCGGCGCAGCTGGCTCTTGGCGAGTTCGAACGATTCCTTCGGGATGCCGGCGAACTTCGTCGCCAACGCGACGCTGCGCTCGAGAACGGCGTCTGCATCGACGACTTCGTCGACGAGACCGCGCGCTTGCGCCTCTTCGGGCAAGTAGCTGCGGCCGGTGTAGACGATCTCTTGCAGGTGCTGCGCCGGGACCGCAAACCGCATCGCTTCCAACGCCAGCAGTGGGAACGGGACACCGACCAGCAGTTCGGGAACCCCGATACGCCCTTTGCCGCTTGCCATCACGCGGTAGTCGCAAGCAGCGACCAACACGCAGCCGCCGGCGATCGCGTGGCCGTTGGTTGCGGCAACGACGGGGCGTGGGAAACAGAACAGCGCCGTGAAGGCGCGATGCAGCGCTGGCAGGAACTCGCGCGTGTATGCTTCGCCTTCTTCGAGAAGACGCAAGAGATCGACGCCGGCAGAGAAGATCGATTCAGTCCCGGTCAACACAACGGCGTCGGCGTCGCGCAGCTCGGTGAACGTCGTGTGGATAGCGTCGCACAGCTCGACGTCGAGAGCGCTGGCTTTGCCATGCTGCAGGCGAGCGACAGTGACAGGACCGTGTTGTTCGCGAATGATCACAGAGTCTCTCCTTAGTGCTTCTTGACGCTGTCAGCATAGCGCCAGGGAAGCGGACTTGGTAACGGAGAGTACTCAGAATGTTGGGGAGGGTGTTGTCTAGTCGACTGGCGCGGAAGTCTCGTCGGGGATCGATCCGTCGGGCGTGAAACGAATCACACCAGACTCGTCGACGAAGAAGCCGCGGTCGCCGCTGCTGCCGACACTCAGTGGGATCGCTTCGCATTCCCATTGTGCCAGAGGAACCGGGACCGAGTACGTGAAGCTGTAGCCGGCCTTCTCGTACGGAGGGGTGCCGAGACTGGCGTCGATGTAATTCGTCGCCTCGAGGTCGCTGATGGCGCCGGCATATTCGTTGAAGCGCGTGCGGTACTGATTGTTCGCGGTCGTCAGCGTCCGCAGGCTGTTGATCGCGGAGGCTTCGTTGCTCGACATACGGGCACCGACAATGTACGGGATCGAAATCGCGGCAATGATCGCGATCACGGCGACGACGATCATCAGCTCGATCAGCGTGAAACCGGACTTACGCATGGTTCGGAACTCCAGAAAGTGAGGCTAGGGCACTCTACTCAAGTATCCCCTGCGGTCTGGAATCTCGCCAACTCGCAGAGATCGCAGCTGTCGTAGGCTTTGTCATTTTTGGGATTTAGGCGCGGCTAAATATTTGGGCCCGACACGAGATTACACCCCCGAAGACGAGTCGTCGGGATCGGACCCGACGGCGGCCCTCCCCGCCGTTGCGTCCGTGACTGCTTGCCGAACTGCATCGGCGGCACTGCTGCGCACGGTTACGAGGATGCGAGGTGTTTCGGCGAAGTCACGTTCGACGGCGACGACTTGTTCGCCGAGGCGGCCGACGATCGCTTCGACGGCACCGACGTCGTTGTAGTCGCAACGGATCGCGAGGCGCGTCAGCTTCCAGATCGTTCGCGGCGGAGCTGCTGCGAGTGCGACGCGTGCGGCTTCGCCATACGCGCGCACCAACCCGCCGCGCCCCAGCTTCGTGCCGCCAAAGTAGCGTGTCACGATGATCAGTGCGTTGTGGATGCCTTCGCGCTGCAGTGCGCCGAGGATCGGCTGACCCGCCGTGCCGGACGGTTCGCCGTCATCGTCGTTGCGTTCGGTGCAGTGATCGGGTGGACCGATGCGACTGGCCCAACAGTGATGGCTGGCGTCGGCGTACTGGGCGCGGATCTGTGCCAGCGGTGCGCGCATGGCGTCTGCATCATCGATTGCAAAGACTTGCCCGAAGAAGCGCGACCCTTTCTCGATGAACTCGATCTCGGGACTGTCGGCAACAGAGCGGATCGCGTCGGGGTCCATCAGGGCAGATCGAAGACGCGGTTGGCGAACGCCCGGCGCGAAGGGATCGAAACACTGACCAGCAGCTGCCGCTTCGTACCTTCGGTCATTGGGTAGCGGATCTGATAGGTGCGTTCGACGCCGGGTGGCAGCACTTCGCCGCGGCGGACCAGGTCGCTACCGTCAGGGGCCACAGCCAGGTAGACGTTGGCGCGCAGCGGCTCGTCGGTGAGGTTGCGGACGACAATGTCGGCATCTTCGTTGCCCAGTCCGATCGAACGAATCTCGACCAGCGACGACTTGATCGGGATCGGCGTCCGAATCGGCAGCTGAATTCGTTCGCCATCGACCAGTTCCAGCTCGAGCTGTCCTTCCAAGAACGCACCGACACTGACGCCGGCGTCGGGCGGGACGTGCACGCCCAACGTCCATTGGTGAGCACTGGAGGGATCGAGCCGGCGCGGTTCCGGCGGAGCATCGAGCTCCCACCCTTTCGGTAGCTTCGCATCGAAGGAAGCGCGCACGACGTCGGGAAAGTGATTCGTTAGGGAGATCTTCACCGCTTGCTTGTCGGTGTTGCGAATCAGCCCCTCGCTGACGGCGACCAGTGATCGCCGCGTGCGGATCCGGGCGAGGTCCAAGCCCGCGACCAGCAGCGGGTCCCGAGTGACGGGGATCGTCACGGTCGCACCGGCACTGGCAATCGTCACCGGGGCGCCAACGCTGTCGAAAGCGCGCACGTTGCCGCCACCATGCAGCGTCAACGTGTGATCTGCGCCATCGGTAAAGAACGCGACGTATTCAGCCCCGTCGCGACGAAACGCCAGACAGATGCCGTTCGGGTCCCACTCTTCGACGCGTACAAACGACGCGCCGCTGAGAAACGAAACGACGAACTCCCAAGTCAGGAGCGAACGGGTCGGCAGGATGCCCCCGTCGACGGTGTGTTCCAGGAACAAGCCCTCGAGAGCTTGTACGAAGACTGCGCGTGGCTGCGCCGCAGCATGCGTATACAGGCGTCGCGCAAGGTCTTGATGCGGATCCCAAACCGGAGCGTCGGGGGCTGTCGATGGCGCCGGCAGTTGAATTCGGGAAACGTGCGTATCGCCGGCCCCTGCCAGAAACGGCAGCAGCTCGCCCGCAGTGATCATGGTCGCTGCCGGGGTCACGAGAACTTCAGCGTTGCCTCTTGGTGCAGTCTGCGGTGTCGCAGTCGGCGCAGCTCCGGGAGCCAGCTCTTGGCCGACGACCAGATACGGCGCCAGTCCGCGCAAGGCATCGAAGAACGCCTTGCCGGCTTGCGGGTCGCCGCGCCAGTACCACGCCAACACGTCTTCCACCAGCGGTGCCAGCGTCTTGGCCTTCTTCACATTCCAACGGCTGGGCTGCGCCAGCACGGCGTTGACGACCGACTTCGTTTCTTTCGGCAGCCAAGCGGGCAGCAAGTCCTGCGGCTGGTTGTCTGGAGACAAATGGATCAAGACGCGCTGCGGGGCGACGGCGTCGAACCACAGCGGACGTTTGCTGGCATCTCGCAACTCGACCCCCCACTGCACCGGACCCGGCGCGTAGCGAAAGATCGGCGTTCCAGCGAGCGCAAAGGCACGACTCTCCGTGAGCTGATAGCCCTGCGGTGAACGCAGCGACATCTGCAACTGGTAGATCCCCCGTGAGATCGACAGGTCGTCCCACGAGAAACGCGGCGAGTAGTCGAGCGGATACTCTTTCGTGATCAGGAAGTTGCGATCCTCGGCGTGCAACCGGCGTCCGGTACGGTCGAGGATCTCGAGATGCATTTCGTACGGCTCTTCAGCACTCGGCAACGCAAATGACTTCAGATCGAATGGACTCTCATCGGTGACATCGATACGGCGACTGGCGCCGTTCCAGACGACACCGACGCGCGGCAGCGTCTCGACAACGATCTCATCGAGGCCCAGCTCTCCCTGCTGCTTGGCACCGCGGTACCCATGCAGCCAGATCTCGAGCCAAGCCTTGTCGTTGCCAGCTGGAACGATGTTCTCGCCGCCGATCTGCTTCCATTCGGACGCGGCGTCGCGGCCGACGTACAGCGACGCGACGCTGCCGTCGGCAAATCGCAACAGCGCTTCCCAGTGACCACCGCCGAGTTCGTCCCACCGCGCTTGGGCGGTGATGCGGACGCGAGCGCCGGGGATGACCGGTAGCGCGTCGCGGCTGGTCAACAGCGCGTTGCCGCCTTGATAGCGCAAACGTAGATAGCGATCCCCGTCGCTGGACCCACCGGCGCCCAGCACCGCCTCCATGAACTCCGGCAGATTCGTGCCGGTGCTGGCGAGGATCTCTCGCAGGCGTTCCGGGGCGTTGTTGGAGTAGACGGGGACCAAGCCGAGGAAACGCAGCAGGTCTTTGACGTCTTCGATCTCTGGACGGTTGAGCTCGCGCAGGTCGAAGTTGGTCTCGAAGATGCGGACGCCGGGGAACGTGTTCTGCTGTTGCCCCCACGCGCTGGTCCAGCAGAGGCACGCAACGACGAAAGCCGCGAGTGAGGTACTGGAGAGCCGCATGCGGCGGTTACTCGGAGCGGTCAAGGTAGCGCGGCTTCGCATTGGCGGCACCTGTCCCGTAAGCCCGCTGCAACTTGCGTCCACCATCGACCTGACGCAGCTTCGCAGACGTCTTGCGAACCTGCATGTCGACGTTGCGCTGCCCCTCGGCTTCGAGGTCGATCAGACGTTTCAACAGCACTTCGATCTCGGCGAGTTCGCCGTCGATCTCTGCCCGCAGCGATTCATCGATGCGCTCGCGCAGCACTTTCCACTCTTGCTTCAGCGGCTGCAGGTCTCCTTCGACTTCGGAGATGCGCAACAGCTCTGCTTCCTTGGCCTGAGCCAACTGCAGGATCTCGTCGCTGACACCGTTACTGAGGATCGCCGCTTGCTGCTCGGAGAGTTTGCCGAGCAAGCCGTAGATCTCGCGCTCTTGGCGCAGGCCATCGAGAAACTTCTGCGCGCGCTGCGTATCGACGTCCACGGTCGTATTGTCGTCGGTCGTCATCGTCCCCCCTCGAGGGTATCGTGCTCCCAGTCGCGATTTCCGCAACGCGAATCGAAGTCAGCGCGTCGTCAGCTTGTCGCTGAGATCAGCCAACTTCTCCCGCAGCGTCTTCTCCCAAAACGTCTTCTCCCACCGCGGTGGCAGGTCTTTGATCTCGGCCTCCGTCAGCGACTCGAGCTTACGAAGCGCGAACTGGTAGTGCCGCTGCGCCGTCGCAACGTCACGGTCGTCCGCCGCGAGCTGGCCCAGCTGCAGGTACCCCCACACGGCCAACGGCGAATCGGCATACTCTCGGCAAGCGGCTCCATAGCGGGCGCGCGCCTGCGGTATGTCCTTCTCATCAAAGTAACTATCGGCTAGTGCGAAGGCTCCCTTCTCCGCAAACCGGCGCCAGCCAGCAGTTTGCTCCGGCGTCAGGCGGGTTGCGGCAGTGCTGAGCACCTCCCCCGCAACCACTTCCAGGCGCCGGAGATGGCGGCGAGCGCCCTGGCGTTGCCCCATCAGCGTCCGCCCCTCGGCAGCGCGATACAGCGCTTCTGCGAGGAACTCGCGGCCGCTGCCCGAGTCCACCCGGGACGCGAGATCCTCCCAGGACGCCAGCGCGTCGCGGGCCAGCTTCGGCGCCGCTGCCGCATCGGGGTCGGTCGTGATCAACCGCTGGTGCAGGATCTTCGCTCGCTGATAGACAGCTTCCTGCCACGCCGGGTTCTTCGGGAACAACCCGTTGTAGACAAAGTCGTAGTCAGCAAGCGCCGCGTCCTCGTCGCCGTCGCGGCCGCGCAGTTCAAGATTGCGCCCGCGTTCGAGCGCAAACTGATAGCGCAGCGGTCCCGCGTCTTCGGTCTCGAGGTTGTGCGTGCAGATCTTCACGGCGGAGTGGTGGCGGCCGACCGCGCGCTCGAGGCGCGCCATCAACACGAACTTGCTCCAGTAGCGGCGTTCCGCTTCCGCAGAGCTACGATCGTGCGCCGAGAAACTTTGTAGAGACTGCCGGGCGGCATCGATGTCGCCGGCTTCATAGTAGGCGTGGGCCGCATCGAAATGAAAACGCTGATCGCCCATGCCACCGGTCGCGGCTGCAGTGAACGCGCCGCCCGCTTCACGAAGTCGCGCCTTGCGCAACTCTCCCTCTGCAGGGCTGGTTTCGTGGGCACGCTCCAGCAAGATCATGCCGTCGAGGTCACGATAGCGTTCGGTCTGCCCCACCAAGCGGCGGGCTGCGTCGGTCGCGTCCAGGGCGGCGGTCAGCTTTCCTTCGGAACGCAGTCCTCGCGCCAACATCAGCAGCTGCGTTTCGAGGTCGAGCCAACGCTCCAGCAACGGGAACGGTAGCCATGAGACATCGAGTTGCTGCAACAACGCTTCGAAGCGTTGCTTGCCGAGATCGGAGACCAAGAAGTCGTGGCCCCCTTCGTCGAGGTCGATCTGCCACAGCGTGACGAGTCCGAGTTTCGTGCGCATGTTGGTGCTGTCTTCGACGACCAAGTCCGCCGTCATGTTGCGGGCACTGCGGCGCAGGTCGCGGATCTGCTCGAGTGCGCCGGCGCGTTCCTCGGCGAGGACCAGGAGCGCCGCGACCTCCTGCCGGGTCAGACCCAGCGGCGGACCTTCATCGAGGATGTCGAGGAGGTGCTCGCGAACGCCTGTCAGCTCGTTGGCGCGATAGGCACTGATCGCCTTCAAGAAATTCAGCGCAGCAAGATCCTTGTTGCTTGCCAGCTGCTTGCGCAAGCGCTTCATCACTCGCTGCAGCCGCTCCCATTGGCGCAGCTGCACCCAGATCTTGCCGTTCTCAAACAGCACCCGGCCCGGGTCATCCAGCGGCACGGCGCCGGCTTCGGCGACGTCTTGCCACCACTTGCGATCGGCCAGTGATAGCTTGTTCGTCGATTCGGCCAAAACGGCGTTGATGCGCTCTTTCCCGGCATCCTCGAGCCCCCGCAGCAAGTCGCGGGCGCCGCGCAGAAGTTCGCGGTAGGCTGCTGACAAACGGCTGCCGGCACCATCTTCGCTCAGTCGGGTCAGCGCGAGGACGAGATCTTCTTGATCGTCGAGCTGCGCGGCACCGGTGCCCAGTTGAAACAGCTGGCGGGCGCGATTCGTGTCGGCCGGCAGGAACTCGGCGCGCAACCCGGCCTCGAGCCGCCGCGCTTCGTCCCACCACGCCAGCGCAAGATCGATGCGCGTGCTGACGTAGCCAGGATGCATCAGATTGACGGGCAGCCCCTTCTTGATCAGCGGCGCGCCGCGATCGGGGTTGCGATCGGTAGAGTGATAGCGCTGCAGCCCCTGCAGCCAGTAGTTCGTGCGTTCGGTGTCCGCCGTCGTCAGGCGCAGTTCGGAAGCCATCGTCGCGACGAAGCGTCCATAGGCGTCGGTCGCCTCTGGGTTCGTACTCTTGGCCGCGATGCGCGCGATATGGGCGCCCAGCAACAGTCGTTCGAGCCCGGCTCGTGCCCCGGGGGCGAAGCGTTCTTCGGCAAGACGCTTGAACGCGACAATGGCTTGGTCCCAGCGGTCGAACAAGATCAGGTGCTCCAGGACCGCTTCGTGCGAATCGCGGTACTGTCGCGACTGATTCAACCGCGGCATCTCGATCAGCGGATCCATGACGTCGGCCAACAGCGGTCGCCCGCCGTAGGACAAACAGAGCTGACGCAGATGTCGAATGTGAAAGTCGAGCCCTTGGATCGGCAGGTCACGCTTGACCATGTTGCGCAGCGCGGCCGAGTAAATCAGCAGCCCGTCGCGGGTGACCTTGCGGCGCAGGATCTGCTGCAGTTCACCGAAAACCGATTCGAACGCTGCCCCAGGGAAGGGGCGCGTGATCGAGCTGCCCAAGAGGATGCGCGCGTCCGAGTAGCGTCCTTCTCGACTCGCAAGCAGCAGGTCTTCGGTCCGCGCTTCGTCTTCGGAACTCACGGGCGGCAGTTCTTGGACGACGGTGTCGTCGGGTTCATCGGAACCGCCGCCGAGGAACGCCAGCGGGAGGAGCAGTAGCACGACTCCTCCTCCGACCCAGAGTCCCCAGGGTGGGATTTTGTCGACGAGCGACATCTATCCCTCCTCTTCCTCGAGCACCTTGCGGACTTCTTTCAGACTCATCTGATCCTTCAATTCGTGGATCCGGGTCAAGCGGGCGAACACCTCTTCGCCGTACAGGCGATGCCCCGACTCTGTCCGCGCTTCCTCGGTGATCAGTCCAAGCATCGTGTAGTTGTGAATGGTCTGCCGGGAGAGTCCGGTGTGGTCCATCACTTCACCAATCTTGAACAGCTTGCGCGGAACCTTGCTCTGCTCCTGCACTCCCTACCCCTCCTGAACGCGGTCACGGCGGCCGCGGCACTTTATACTTTATATTTTACGTTTTATAAAGCTGCACACAAGAGCGTCGGGCAGATCGGCCAAACGTCCGTAAGCGAAGACCAATAAACCTCTTAGGCAGGGAGATCGGGGCGCGATCGCGGCTCGGGGACCGGATCGTAGCCGCCGCGACAGAACGGATTGCAGCGCAGGATACGCCACGTGCCCAGAAACAGGCCGCGGATCGCGCCCCGTTTCTGCAGCGCTTCGACGGTGTAGTGAGAGCAGCTCGGTTCGAAGCGACAGATCGGCGGCATGATGCGAGCCAGCGTCATCTGGTAGCAGCGGATCGGGATGATCAACGGCAGCGTCGACCAGTAGCGCCAGCCGCGCTGAGGAGGTGCAGGCGATGCGCTGTGAGCCGCACTGTCCATCAAGACTCCCTCGGCTTGCTGGTCTTCGCGACGCTAGCGGCGGCGCGCTCTGCCAGGCGCAACAGCTCGGTGCGCATCGCGGCAAAGTCCAGCTGCGCAAACGAGGCGAACGGGATCACGACGAGATCCGCCACTGGCAGCGCGGCGCGGTTGCGGCGGAAGATCTCACGGATGCGGCGTTTGACGCGATTGCGCACCACGGCATTGCCGACACGGCGACTCACGGCCAATCCGAGGCGGGCGATGTCCAAGTCATTCGGCGCTGCCACAACGTGCATATGCGAACTTCGAGCGCGCCTTCCTTGTTTGAAGACACGCTCGAAGTCCTGGCTCTTACAGATTCGGCTGCTGCGAGGAAAGCGCTCCCCGATCACAGGAACTATGCCCCCGCCATCATCCCGCTCTGACGCTTGCGCGCTTCGGACAGGCGATGCTCAGCAACGCGGTCTGCGGCCGCTTGCGGCGTGATGCCTTCGCGGCGTGACGTCGCGAAGATCTCTTTCAGAGCGTTGTAGATGTTCTCGATCTTCGAGACCGCCTTGCGCTCGTTGTAGCCTTCTGGCTCGAGCTCCACCGACACGTTGATGATCCCGCCGGCGTTGATGACGTAGTCCGGCGCGTAGAGGATGCCGCGTTCGTGCAGCATTTCGCCGTGACGATCCTCGAGCAGTTGGTTGTTGGCCGCACCGGAGACAACCTTGCACTTCAGGCGCGGAATCGTGTCGTCGTGGAGGACGCCCCCCAACGCACATGGGACGAAGAAGTCGCTCTCGATGTCGTAGATGTCATCTGGCTCGACGACCTCGACTCCTGGCAGCACTTCGAACTCGGCGCGACGCTCCGGCGAGATATCGGTTACCGTGCAGAAGCCGCCGACGATCGAGAGACCGCGCACGACCTCCCCACCGACGTGGCCCAGCCCTTGGACAGCGTAGTGGAAGCCATCGAGGCGGCTGGTGCCAAACTGCTCTTCTGCGCAGGCACGCAAGCCGCGGACGACGCCGCGCGCCGTGAACGGCGACGGGTTGCCACTCGACCCCGAATCACGCGACAAGCCCGTGACATGTTCGGTCTCGGCGCGGATCCATTCGAGCTCGCGAATCCCGACACCCATGTCCTCGGCCGTGATATAGGCGCCGCCGAGCGTCTCGATGAAGCGCC
The DNA here is from genome assembly GCA_039028735.1 of Planctomycetota bacterium. GTDB lineage: Bacteria > Planctomycetota > UBA8108 > UBA1146 > JAJFFE01 > JBCCHQ01. The sequence goes on from JBCCHQ010000048.1 coordinate 31,335, forward strand.
CCATGGCGCGGAAGCGGGCTTCGGTCCGATCGGTTTTCGGATCTCCAATCAAGCACGCCTTTCCTCCACCGAGCCCGGTGTTGGCGCAAGCGCTCTTGTAGGTCATGCCGCGCGACAAACGCAGCACGTCGGTGAGGGCCTCGTCCTCGCTGGAGTACGGCCACAGCCGCAACCCCCCGAGCGCCGGGCCCAAGGTCCGATCATGTATGGAGATGATGGCGTGAAGTCCCGACTCTTCGTCGCGGCACGCCACTACTTTCTCGTACCCCTCGACGGGGAACTCTTTCATGTGCATCCGTGTGTTCCTCCTGGTTGCTAAAGGCAAGGTCGCCGCACGCATTGGGTAGGTTGTGCAACCTCGGCTGTAAAACGAAGCCAGCCAAAAGTTTGATCTGCGGCCCGGCCCCTGATGAGCGTGGTTGTTCCCACTGGCAAACGAATGGGGCGAGCGTATCCAGCGACGACTAGATTGTATGGGAACCGATCTCGAGGGGCGAGACAATATCCGTCGCTGTGGCACCCCTGAGACATCCTCACAACAACATACGCTACTAGCACTTACACGTAACGCCACCGAGCCGACGGGAGGGTGACCGGCACCGCTGGCCTAACGGCCGATTGCAAGATCGGTAGCTCTTTCGTCTGGCGCGGTTGTTGCTCTGGCGGCGGCTCGCGCAGGAGCGGTCGGCGGCAGCCGGAAGTTGCTTCCAAACTTGCTTTCGGCGGCACGCCTGACTATCAACTTGTTCCGTGTTCCGCCGCGCCGTCGTGCCCAAGGAGGCCGATTGAAGTATCAGCTGTTTCTGACTCGCAAGTATCTGATGTCACGGTTCATCCCGTGGGCAGCCGTGATCGCCGTTGCGTTCGGTGTCTTCGCGCTGGTCACGGTGCTGTCGGTGATGGAGGGTTTCAAGGTCGAGACGCGCAAGCACATCCGCGGATCCTTGGCGCACCTAATGGTCGGCGGACCCAGCGATGCCGCAATGATCGAGTCCGACGACTTCGACGAGCGCGTCCTCGCAGTCGAACACGTCGAAGCGATCGCACCGTTCGTCAGCGCGGCTGGCTTGTTCAAGACGCACTCGGGGGTGCAGCGCTGCATGTTGCGCGGTGTCGATCCGATCGCCGAAGCCAAGGTCGGTGACTTCCGCCGCTACGTGCTCCGAGAGTCGGAAGTACTGCAGCTGGTCGGAAACCGTGCGTCTCAGGAAATCCATCGCCTGCCCGAGAGCCGCGAGCCGATGTCCGATGACGAGGTCTCGTATCTGTTCTCGCTGGAATCGCGCCGCAAGCTCGCTGAACGCATCGGCTACAAAGGCTTCCAGCGCGAACAACCGCCGCAGCCAGTGATCGTTGGGATCGAGGCCGTGCGCGCAGGCGAGGTTGCGCTGGGGCAGATCATCAATATCTCATCGTTTAGCCCCCTGACGAACAAGGCATTGGTCGGCAACTTCCTCGTCGTCGGCGCGTTCCAAATGGGATCGTACGACGAAGACCGCTCGGCGATGTTCTTGCCGCTGCGCGCGGCGCAGGAGTACCTAGACCTCTACGACGAGCGCGTGCAGGAGTACCGCTACACCGGGCTCTCTGTACGCCTCGACGACTACGCCAACGCCGAGGAAGTCGGCGAGCACATCCGCGATCACGTCATCCCGCATGCCCCGAAGAACACCTACCTCGGGGTCCTGACGTGGGAAGATCAACGCCGCAACCTCTTGACCGCTGTTGATATCGAGAAGTTGATCCTGACGTGGATCATGATGCTGATCGTCGGATTCGCCGGTGCGACGGTGTTTCTGATCTTGACGCTGCTCGTCATCGAAAAGACGCGCGACCTCGGTGTGGTCCGATCTCTGGGGGCGACGTCGAACGGTGTCGTCGGCATCTTCTTGTGCCTGGGTTGTATCTTGGTGACGCTGGGACTGGTCATCGGATTGGTCACCGGCTGGCTGTTCGTCACGAACATCAACGAGATCCACGATTGGATCTATGCGACCACCGGCTGGCGTCTGTTCCCACCCGACATCTACTACTTCACAAAGATCCCTGTGGCTTTCAAACCGCTGGACCTGCTGATCACACTGGGGTCAGCCAACGTCTTCGGTCTCATTGGCAGCTTGATTCCCGCGATCTGGGCGTCACGGCAAGACCCGATCAAGGCACTGCGTCATGAGTAGCGAACGACTGATCCTCGAAACCAAACAGCTGCGGCGCGCTTTCTCGTCACCGGGCGGGAAAGTGGAAGTGCTCAAGGGCGTCGACCTGAGGATTCGCGAAGGGGAGATCCTGGCGATCCAGGGGCCGTCGGGGGTTGGCAAGAGCACGCTGCTCAACATCCTCGGATTGCTCGACGATCCGACCGGTGGGGACTTGTTCTTCTACCACGAGAATGGGCGGGCAACGAACTCGACGCGCATCTCGGGCAAGGGACGGGCGGCGCTCCGCAACGACTTGCTAGGGTTCGTGTTTCAGTTCTACCACTTGCTCCCCGACGTCAACGTCGTCGAGAACGTGATGCTACCGACGATGATGCGGTGCAGTTGGTGGCGCTACGGGCGACGCAAGAAAGAAGTGCGCGAGCGCGCGATGCAGCTGCTCGCCCGAGTCGGCATTACCGACCGCGCGACGCACAAGCCTTCGACGTTGTCAGGCGGTGAAAGACAGCGCGCGGCGATCGCACGCGCATTGATGAACCGCCCACGCCTGCTGCTGTGCGACGAACCAACGGGCAACCTCGACATGGAAACCAGCGAGCAGATTCACGAGCTGTTTACGGAGCTGAACGAAACGCTGGGCAGCACGATCTTGATCGTCACCCATGACACGCACTTGGCCGCGCAGTCGCACCGCCAGTTGACGATGATCGATGGTCGCTTCGATACGCCGAGCGTCGCGGCTACCGTCACAGAGTAGCAGCCGTCGCTACTGCAGCTGACTTTCGGCCCAGTCGAGATCCAGCTTGCCTTCGATCCGCATCTCGGTCAGGACCCCCATCACCTGCGGGTGCCAAAACAGCGTGCAGACGCCGTTCTCTTGCCCCTTCTTGCGCGGCCGCCCTTTGGTCCGCCGCCGACTGTGCACTCCCTCGAACTCGTTCTCGCCAACTTCTAGCGTCAGCTTGTAGTTCATTCGTGCTGCGTACGGGAACAAGCGCCCCTTCAACGAACCGACGCGCCCAGCTTTCACATAGCCGGTTTGCTGCCCCATATTCGTCGCCACCCCCACGCCGCGATCGTTGACCCAGGCCAACGCCATCACGTTCTTGGGACTAAACGACGTCATGTTGTGGAACGTCACGTCGAACTTGATCGGCGGCATCAAGCGCGCTCGGTTGCGGTAGTAGCCCTTGTTCGACACCCGGACCCCGTCTTCTTCACGCGGGTGCGACCAACGGATGTTCTCGTTCAACGAGGCTCCTTCGATCTCTGGCAGCCAATCGTCGCCATTGCGCGGATCCTTCGTACCGAGGTCGTAGGTAACAACCAGCGTCCCGTTGTCCTGGAGAGTCGCGCGGCCCGCCGGCAGCAGTTCGTGCAGCTTCTCGCGAATCGCGACAATGCGGGGATCTACGGGGGCGGGCTCATCCGCGACGAACTCTTCATCATCTTCGTCGTCGCTACCTGCCTCAGATTCGCTACTTGATTCACTGTCAGATCCACCGTCAGATTCGTTCTCGTTCTTCTTGGCAACCGACTTCTCTGCGTTTCCTCCAGCGGCCTTTTTCTGGTTCGCAAGTTCCTTGTCGGCAATCTGACGCAGCCAGGTTTCAGCAACCGCAATCTGCGAACGACTACCGACGCCCAAGATCTTCGAGAAGCTCTTCTTGGCTTCCGGCAAGTTGTCGTGGCGAAACGCCCTCTTCCCGGCGCGCACCAGACGTTCGCAGTAGCGTTCGAGGTCTTGTTGCAACAGGCTTCGTTGATGCTGAATCTCACCATCCAACGCCTCGACACCATACGAACTCAGCAACCCTTCGACGATCGCGACCGCCTCTGAGAACTCGCCGACTTCGAGATGCGCTTGCCAGCGCGGCTTGGCTTCATCGAATGCGATGCGTGCCTGTTCGTTGAGCTTCTCGCGCGCCTCCTTCTGAGCCCGGCGAATCGCGCTATCGACGGGGAGGTGGCTTGCGGACCGGGTGTAGAGATCATCGAGTAGGTCGATCTGCTTTCGCAGGTCCGATTCCAACAGACAGTTGGCGAGTTCCCCACGCAGCTGTTGCTCGAGCGGGTCGGCAACCTTCGGAGGCTCTTCGACGGCGGGCGCCTCGGGTTCGCTAGGCTCCGCGTCCACCGGCTCCTCGACGGCGGCCAGGTCATCATCTGCGGCCGGGGCGACCGGTTCGTCACGATTCTGCAGCCAGAAGATCACGCCCCCAAGAACGAGGATCGAGACGACCGATAGCCCCACCAGCACCATGCGACCGGCACCCCCGCCGCCGGCCGGTGCCGGCGCCAAGGCAGCCTTCGGACGGTACGGCTGCCGCCCTTGAACAACCGCGTCCTCTTCTTCTTCCTCGAGAATCTGCGCGGTCAGCTGGGCCAACTCAGAGACCGTAATGATCTCCTTCTTGACGAGGATATCAGGCAGGCGAACGCGCGCGTTGCGCACCTGGTGCAGCTCCAATGAATCGAGGAGCTCCTGGGCTTCTTCGCGAGTGAGGCGCTCCTGCCGGATCAATTCCTGCAGCAGGCGACGATCTTGTGGGCTGTGTTTCGACAAGCTGACCTCCATGAACTCAAAGGAACAACACCACGATGACACACCTAGAGTGGCAATGGTTCCCGATTCTTTGGCTCTTTACGTACTTGTTATGGTCGCGATGGCGGCTGAGAGCCCAGCCAGCGCTCTGGTAGCAGCGCTCTGCAAACGACATACCGCAGACCTCGCTTACCGCTGACCTCTCTGGGGTGCTACGGTACAATCTGCGGCTACGAGACCGGCAAAGGAGGAAACATTCGTGGCGACAGAGAGTGACCGACACGGCAACGCAGTGATCGATATCGCGACGGCCACGACGGTCGACCCGCGTATCCCGGCTACGGTGCCGGGGTTCGATGCGCCGTTCTTCCAGGCCGGCCTCGCTGGCTACTCTGACGCCGCGATGCGCTTGGTGGCACGGGCGCACGGCTGCCCATATGCGATCACCGAAGCGTTGCTGGATCGGGTGATTCTCGAGGGCGGGCGTGGTCGCGGGCGCGAAAACCCCGACCTGCTGCGTGACACTCTGGGACAACCCGCCGATGACGACGCGGGGTGCGGTGCGACCGGAGCCGTCGCCGACAATACGGCCGGCGGCCTCGACGACCACCCGATTGCGGGCCAGATCATGGGGAC
>JBCCHQ010000049.1:0-35589 GCA_039028735.1 Planctomycetota bacterium
CGACAGTGGACGAATTCGGAGTCGTCTCGAGACGCCCGGCAATCGTCGTGAACGGAGAGGCTTCAGTGTCGGTGCGCGACGGAGACAAGCTGCTCGTGAGCGCTCCCGGTCTTGGCCGTGCCAGCGTGTCTGCGCCCGGCGATGGACCCTGGCCAGCAGCTACAGATGTCACTCTATACCCTGAAGGCAAGTTTACCGTCACGTTGGTGTCGCAAGAGGACGAGTTCTACCACCGACCCGAGTTCCAGCTACATCAGAGTCACAGCTCGGCCCCTGTCTCGAGTTGCGATGGTGGCGATTGGAGCGAAACGTGGTGTGGATTAGCACCGGGCGAGTACCGGCTCCGTGCCCAGTGTGGACCGCTGTTTGGTCTCGACGAGTCGGTGTTCGTTCAAGCAGGAGAGCATGCGAGACTGGTGTTCGAGATCCCACCGCGCTTCATGATCTCCGGCAGACTCACGGATAGGGAGGGGCGGCCACTCAGCAAAAACCTTCGCATCGTCGGCCTCGGCGTGAATCGTAAGGTCCAGACGAACCACAATGGGGAGTACCGCTGCGAGCTACGGTTGGAACAAGACTACGAGTTCTCTATCAGAAGGTGGAGGCCGGTAGTACGAGATGAAGTACTCACTGAGACCTTTGTGCGCGCTGGATCGAAGGTCGACGTAGCAGAGCGCTGACCGGTTTCATACGATCAAACCAAACTGTATTGATTCGAGAGTGAGTGGGAAGCCGGGAGCGTAGGGCTGTATGCAAACGCATTGTGTCTTTTGGTTGGCGGCGCTACTGCTGTCGGTGAGTGGCTGCGCGACGCCGTACGTACCGCCCCCTCGTAGTTATCCGCTGCGTGAACCGTGGCGCGGCGTCGCCTTGCTGCATCTCGAAGACCTCGATGGTCGGCGCGGCTATGGCACGGCTGCGTGTGAGGCTTCCATCGACAACGCCGTGGCTGTGGGTGTGAACGCAATCTCATTGCGCGTGCCGGCCCGCCAGCCTTCGATCCACGATCCACAGATTCGTTTTGGTGTAGAGCCGCCGCACGGCGAGACCGACGCGCGCATCGTCGCAGCGATCCGCCAGTCGCGCGATCGGGGCCTCTCGGTGATGCTAAAGCCACACATCATGCTGGATCGCATCACCGACAAGGAGTGGCGGGGGCGCATCGATTTCGAGGACCCGGCCGATCTCGATGAGTGGTGGCGCAACTACAACACCTTCGTCTTGCACTACGCCAACCTCGCAGAAACCGAGAACGTCGAGTGCTTTTGCGTCGGCGTTGAGCTGCTGGACATGGTGCGGCGTGCGCCCGAGCGCTGGTCGAGGCTGATCAAAGACGTGCGCACAATATACAACGGCAAGCTGACGTACGCGGCCAACTGGGACGAGGAGTTCCAGGTCGTGCCGTTCTGGGGAGAACTCGACATGGTTGGCGTGCAGTGCTTCTTCCCGGTAACCGAGTCCGAGCAGCCGACTCAAATCGAGCTGCGCGAAGGGATGCAGGCCATCGCAGAAGAGCTGCACCGGGTTGCCCGCGATAACGGGAAGACGCTGCTGCTGACTGAGGTTGGCTTCAAGAGCACCCGCGGCGCGACCATCAAACCTTGGGAATGGCCATCGGAAGACACCGTCGTCGACCTGCAGCAACAAGCTCGCGCATACGAAGCCGTCCTCGACGTCCTCGAGATCCGCCCGTGGTTCGCCGGCCTGTTCTGGTGGAACTGGCTGACCGAACCCGCACCCGGCGACAAAGCGGATCGAATCTTCACGCCCCAGGACAAGCCTGCCGAAGCGCTGCTGCGGGAGCGGTGGGGGCGCTAAGGCGAGGCTGCAACTCCCGACACAACAACGAGCCGCGCGGGCCAAAAGAAAATGAGCCGATCGCCCCCAGGTGGTGGGGGGATGATCGGCTCGATAGAGAGGTCACTGTTCGTCGGTTCCGTGTCGATTGTTTCCGCGGGTTACTCGCCTTCACCCTCGTCCACTTTCCCAACGAAGAGTTGCTTGAGGAGTAGCTGCACATCCTGCTCGTCGATGAACCCGTCGCGGTGCACGTCGGCAGCGTCCATGGGTGCGGCCATTGCACCGCCTTGGATCACTGAGATCAGGGTCATGACGTCGCGCAGATCTTTGTGACCGTCGTTGTTCGTGTCGCCGCGGCTGAAGCTGACCTCGGCCTGCTTCGGCGCAGTGCGCGGGTAGAAGTAGACGATCTTGTGCATGTGGTCGTAGTCTTCGGCGTCGATCCGTCCGTCGTCGTTGACGTCCAGCGTCTCGAGGCTGCGCGCCGGCGTGACGCCGTAGTGGTACTCGGTGAAGAGCATCAGATCCGCTTCGGTGATTTGGCCGTCACGGTCCAGGTCGCCACGATTGATTTGGGCTCGTTCCTCGGTGGCGTAAGTGGCGGACGTAGTCGCCAGAGCCATGACCAACGCTGCCATACTGAGGGCGCTCCGAGTCACCAGTCCGCTGCGGTTCGTTTCCCGTCCTTGCATTGTCTGCTCCTTCCACGAGCGTGTGTGTTTCAAAGACGCCGGGAGGAATGCAGGGGTAGTGCCAATCGCGATGGGAGAGTCCGGTAAGCCTCTATCTAGTAGAGTTTTATGGGTTCTTGGGCGAGGCGGCGGAGCTGTCGCGTCGTGTCCGGATTCCGGACGCGGACAGTTGGGGCACAAACGTGGAGGCGGCTCGCGGCGGCAGGTGGCCGTGGGCTTACGCGGGTTGCCAGGCCCCGACGGCGGCCACCGTCGCGTCGATCGCCGCGTCGTCGTGCGCGGTCGACACGAAGCCCGCTTCAAACGGCGACGGCGCCACCGCGACACCGGACGCGAGCAGGCTGTGGAAGTAGCTGCGAAAGAGCTCAGCATCTGCAGCCTTGGCGTCGTCGAAGTTGCGTACCGGTTCGGCGCGGAAGTACAGCGCAAACATCGACCCGGCCCGCGGCATCTGGTGTGCGATCCCCTTGGAGCTCAGCGCGGCCGTGACGCCTTCGGTGAGGCGCGCCGCCTGCCGTTCGAGCGTGGCATAGATGTCGGCTGAGTTCTTGTGGAGCTCTTGCAGCTGCGCCAGCCCAGCCGCGACGCTGAGCGGGTTCCCCGACAGCGTGCCCGCCTGGTAGATCGGTCCAGTGGGGGACAGCTGCTCCATCAAGTTGCGCGGTCCCACAATCGCACCGACGGGTAGTCCGCCGCCGATGATCTTGCCGAGTGTCGTCAGGTCGGGCGTCACGCCACAGAGGCCTTGCGCACTTTGAGGGTGGACCCGGAATCCCGTCATCACCTCGTCGAAGATCAACACTGCACCGTGCTCGGTCGCCTGGCTCCGCAGCGTTTCGAGGAAGCCGGGGACGGGCGGCACCAGGCCGATGTTGCCGGCGATCGGTTCGACAATGACCGCAGCGATCTCCGGGCCGTGCTGCGCAAAGAGTGCCTCTACCGCCGCGGCGTCGTTGAACGGCGCCGTCAATGTCAGTTCCGCCAGCGCGGCTGGGACGCCGGGGCTCGAAGGGTGGCCGTGGGTGGCGGCACCGGATCCGGCCGCCACGAGGAACGAGTCGGCGTGCCCATGGTAGCAACCCTCGAACTTGACGATCTTGTCGCGCCCGGTGGCGCCGCGCGCCAAACGAATCGCCGTCATCGTTGCTTCGGTGCCGCTCGACACGAGACGCGCCATCTCGGCGTGCGGCAACATCTCACAGATCAACTCGGCGAGTTCGATCTCTCGCTCTGTCGGGGCTCCAAACGATGTCCCCTGCGTGAGCGCCGCTGCGACCGCTGCTTCGACGACAGGGGGGCGGTGCCCGAGGATCAGCGGACCCCACGAGCCCAGGTAGTCGATGTAGCTGTTCCCTTCGGCGTCGACGACGCGACACCCTTGGCCCGAAACGATGAAGCGTGGCGTGCCGCCGACTGGGCCGAACGCGCGCACCGGCGAGTTCACGCCGCCGGGGATCGTGCGTTGGGCGCGGGCGAACAGTTCTGCGTTGGTGGTGGTCGGAGTGCTCATGTTTGGTCTCTCTTTGGGGTGCGATCCGTGCGACGCGCTGCCGCAGGGGTTCCTGTGCGTGGGGTGTGAGCGTAACGGACGTCGTCGGTAGCGGCCACGGAATCTCGGGCGTCCGTCAGCGGAGTCGCGTACGATAGTCGGCTGTTGCCCCGGCGTCGTGCCGCGGCCCGTCGTCGTACCACGAGAGGTATTTTCATGCTGTTGAAGATCGTGCTCCTGGGCACCGTCCTGTTCACGGTGCAGCTGCTGGCAGCAGACCGCATTACGGGACGACCGTTCGCAACCCGCTCTGAAGTGATCGCGCCGCACGGTATGGCCGCGACCAGCCAGCCGCTCGCGACTCAGATCGCGGTCGACACGCTGCAGAAGGGTGGCACGGCTGTCGACGCTGCGATCGCCGCAAACGCAGCGCTGTCGCTGATGGAACCGACGGGGTGCGGTCTCGGGGGCGACCTGTACGCAATTGTCTGGGACGCCAAAGAGAAGAAGCTGCACGGACTCAACGGGAGTGGTCGATCGCCCCAGTCATTGACCCTCGAGAAGCTACGGGCGGAGCTGGCGAAGCTGGGCCGCGATACGATTCCAAGCCATGGTCCACTCCCAGTGTCGGTTCCGGGTTGCGTCGATGGTTGGTTCGAGCTGCACGGACGCTTTGGCAAGCTGCCGATGTCTGAAGTGTTGGCTCCCGCGATCGCGTACGCACGCGCCGGCTTCCCGGTGTCTGAGGTGATCGCCCACTACTGGGGGCGCAGCGTGCCGCGCCTCTCGCAGTTTCCCGGGTTCACGGAAGCATTCACGATCGACGGTCGTGCACCCGAGAAGGGTGAGATGTGGCGCAATCCGGCGCTCGCTGAAACGCTGGCGACACTGGCGAAGGATGGCCGCGACGCGTTCTACCGCGGGCCCATTGCGACGACGATCGCGAAGTACATGCAACAGCACGGTGGATACCTGACCGTCGATGACCTCGCGCAGCACAAGTCCACGTGGGTACAGCCGGTGAGTGCCGACTACCGTGGCTACGACGTTTGGGAGCTGCCGCCCAACGGTCAGGGGATAGCCGCGCTACAGATTCTCAACATCCTCGAAGGCTACGACCTCGCGAAGATGGGTTTCGGGTCGGTCGAATACACGCACCTATTCATCGAAGCCAAGAAGCTCGCCTTCGAGGACCGCGCGAAGTTCTACACCGATATGGATTTCAGCAACGTCCCGGTGGAACAGCTGATCTCCAAAGAGTACGCAGCCAAGCGCCGCAAGTTGATCGATCCGAAGAAGGCGTCGCAGCAGCTGCCTGCTGGCGACCTGAAGCTCGAGAACGGCGACACGATCTACTTGTCGGTTGCCGACAGCGCCGGCAACATGGTGTCGCTAATCCAGAGCAACTACCGCGGCATGGGGAGTGGCATGACGCCCCCCGGGCTGGGTTTCATTCTGCAAGATCGTGGGGAGCTGTTTGCGCTCGATGAAAACCACCAGAACGTCTATGCCCCCGGGAAGCGGCCGTTTCACACGATCATTCCAGCATTCGTGACGCGCGAGGGCAAGCCGTGGCTGAGCTTCGGCGTGATGGGCGGCGCCGCGCAACCGCAGATGCACGCGCAGGTCTTGATCAACATGATCGACTTCGGCATGAACCTGCAGGAGGCCGGGGATGCGGCGCGGATCTATCACGGTGGTTCGTCGAAGCCCACCGGAAAGTTGATGACCGACGGCGGCGCGGTGTCCTTGGAGGGTGGCATCCCCGAGGCGACGCGCAACGCGCTCGCGGCGATGGGGCACACGGTCAGCGATGCTGGCGGCATGTACGGGGGCTACCAAGCCGTGCTGTTCGACGCTGAGAAGGCCGTCTACGTCGGGGCGTCAGAGTCGCGCAAGGATGGCGCGGCGGCAGGCTACTGATCGACGCCATGCACAGCCGCCTTGACTACGTTCGTCGTTGCTTGGGTGCCCGCTTGGGCATCGTCGCGTTGCTGTTGTTGTCTGCGGGTTGTTTGGCACCGCCGCCGAAGCTTGCGCGTGATTGCGCCTATGGTGTCGTGCGAGCCAACCATCCCGATACTTTGCAGCGTTTTGCGGTGCTCGTCGAAGACCTCTATCCGCGTGTGCTCGATGCAGTGCCGGCGGCCGTCCCGCGCCCCTGTGACCTTTGGGCGCAGAATCAACTGCGCTACTACCGCTTCTCGCGCGGCAGTGCTGGCCACCATGGGTTCACGGTTGTCGATTCGAACCCCGCGCGCATTCACATTCGTGCGGACTCACCGTTCCCTGACTGGATCGTCGCGCACGAGCTCGTACACGCGTTGCTCGCGGATTCGTGGGACACGCTGCCCGCAATCGTCGAGGAGGGGATCTGCGACGTCGTCGCATGCCTGTTGTGTCCGGAGCGTGCGGGGCAGATCCGGATGCGTCGCCTGACCGGGGCGTTGGGGTATCTCGGGAAATACTACGTCTACTATCAGTACGACGAACCGTTTCGCATCGACGGCCGGTCTTTGGGGCTTTCGGCGACGCATTCGGTCAAGTTCGGGATCGGCTATGAAGAGAGCCGCTGGTCGCTGAATGAGGCGCTTGCGTTGGATTCACTGCCGGGGACAACAGATTCTGGCGCGGAGTACGGCCTTGGGTACGTCATTGCGGCGCGCATCGTCGAGCGTCATGGATTGGGAGCGCTGTTGAGCATGTGCCAGCGTGCTTCAGCGCAACAGCTACCGCTGGTCCCGGCCGCCTGGCTGCTGGAGGCGGCAGAGCTGCCGTCCGATCTGTCGGACTGGCCGATCGACGAGGTCATCGATTTCGGCGCGCCCGAGCTAGCGGCGCTGGCGATGCACAAGCGAGATGAACTGATACCCCTTCTCTGCCGCACGCTGACCGAAGCGGTCGGCGACGAGAGCGCGTCGGCGAAGTTCTTGGCAGCAGCGCCGCGCCTGACGACGGGCAGCGGCGCGCGCATCTCATTTCTGGAAATGCCGCACCTGCTGCGGGCCGCGATGCTGCGCCAGCGCCGTTGACGCGCCGGACTAGTCGCTTTCCTTGGGAGGCCACAGACGACCGGCTTCCGAGATGGGAATCGCATAGCCGATGTTGGTTGCCAGCGATCCATCGGGTGTCTTTTGCACTGCCGTGACGATGCCAACGACCCGTCCCTCGTGGTCGAGAAGTGGTCCGCCGCTGTTGCCGGGATGAACTGCCGCATCGACCTGCAAGAATGGCGGCACGACGCGGCTGAGGATCCCTTTGAACATCGACGCAGTGACGACGTCTCCTTGCAGCACGACGTGGCGACCCAAGGGGAAGCCGAGGATCACGACTTGCGTACCGGGGCCTGGCAGTGGCACGTCGAGATCGAACTCGGTGAAGGCCATCCCCTCGAACGGTTCGATCTTGATCAGTGCGAGGTCGCGACCATCTTCAGTGTCTGCGTGCATCAGTTCTGCTGCGTGGCGTTTGGTGTCGTGCGAAAAGATCACCTCGATGAAGATCTGCGCGCCGAGGGTCTTGTCTTTGAATGGGAATGTCTTCTGCAGCTCTGCCGGGGCCGCAACGTGTGCGTTGGTCAAAATCCAACCATCTTTGGACACGACAAAACCAGAACCCGTGCCGTCGTAGGAGATCAGCTCGCCAGTCTCCTGTAGGTTGAACGGCTCCGAACCCTTCTTGTCGTAGTGCAGCTTGCGACCGCTTTCTTTGTCGACGAAGTAGATGTGAGTTTCGATGAAGATCACGGCGTCATAGACGCGGCGAATCTTGTCGTTGAGCGTCTTTTCGAGATTGACCGGGTTGTAGCGCGTCAAGCGATCGCGGGTATCGGCGAGCTCGCTGCGCAGCTTGTCGAGACTCTCCTCTGATTCGCGTCCGGATTCGCGGGTCGTCGATTCGAGAGTCACTAGCTGGTCCGACAGTTCGCGGTTCTTGGCTTCGAGAGCTGCCTTCTCGCGTTCCCACATGTCGTAGCGGTCGACTTGCTCTCGTTTCAGTCCGCCGAGCAGGTCGGAGAAGTTGTCGAGGTGTTCGGTTTGGCCCTTGTCGTACTCGCGAAAGAAGAAGAACGCCGAACCTCCGATGGCAATCACGATAAACAGCAGCAGCCCCAAGATCCGGCGCTCTGCCGCGTGCACTGTCTCGACGGAAGCTTCGACCGACGCTTCCACGACTTCTTCGGTCGGCTCTGCCGGCCGCGCCATCATGATCGTTGACCGCATGTCCGAGGGGTTCGAGACCAGAAACCGAGGACCGTGCGTGCCCAGTTGGACGACATCGCCCAGGGTCAGCTCGACATTGTCGACGGCGGCTCCGTTGACGGTCGTGCCGTTCTTCGCCTCGAGGTCTTCGAGCATGATCTTGCTGCCGTCGACGCGGACTTGTGCGTGGAACGCCGACACCTGCGGGTAGTCGTCGCTAGGGAGCACTACGCTGTTCGACGGGTCGCGGCCGAACGTGTAGACCCCGTCATCGAGTGAGATGGGATCGGGGACACCCTCGACCTGCAGCGGTTTCAGTTGGATCGCGTCGTGGCTCATTGAAATTTCAGTGAAGCACAGCGCGGGCGGCAAGAAAAGTGACGCCTGTGGCAGCGGCCGCAAGTGAAGAAGCGAGGCCGCCTCCCGCAAGGTTGGGCGGAGCAGGAGGCGGCCTCAGAGAGGTCAGAAAAAAGTACCGCCTCCCCCAGAGGGGAGGCGGCCAACGTGCGAGCGCGCGCGGAGTAGGCGACGCGTCTCGCAGCGGAAGGTTCTCAGTCAGCGGCACGGCCTTGGCACAGACACCGTACCCGCCTGACTTCGACCCTCCCGGGCCCACCGGTCTCCCGGTCAGAAACTCTCGGCGCCCCCGATACCGAGGTCGCACGTTTCCTCTTGCAAAGCCCCGCGCCAATTCGGAGTTGAAACTCATAAGGCATTGTTTTTTAGTTGTTTAGACGGTAGCTGTTACTGGCGCGCGGGGGCGTGGGGTGTCCGGAATGCTGACACGTGGCAGTTGCTGCGGGATTGCCTGGGCAACCGTGGGTTCGCTTCCTATCATTGACCGCTTCCCCGCATCGCTCAGGATTGCTGAGCGAGCCAACAGAACAGCCGCTCGGGCGCGATCAACCCCCCGGGCTCAGACACGCGAGGTGCCCGTGGCCAGCGACGACGACACCCCAAACAAAGACGACGTCAGCAAGGACGACAAAGACGACTGCGCCGACCGGACAGTCGTGATTCGTACGCAGCCCAAGCCGTACTTCGAGATCCTGCAGGAGCTCCCGGGGAAGATTCGGATCGAGGTCATCCGCGGGCCGATGGACGGACACGGCGTGAGCCTGTCCGCCGACCAACTGACCGTCGGGCGTTCCCAGGACAACGACCTCGTGTTGCCGCTGGATCTGCGCGTCTCATCCCATCACGCCCGGGTCCTGCGTGACGGCGCCGAATACTTCGTCGAAGATCTCGAGAGTCGCAACGGTACCTATCTTGGCGAAAAGCGCGTGCTGCGGCGCGCGCCGATTCGCCCAGGCACTGTGTTCGTCGTCGGCGGAACTTGCCTCGAATTCATGCCGCGATAGCCGCACTCACAGAACAAGAACAGCACGACACCCAGTACACGGACGAAAGCAACCAAGTATGTTCCTCCCGAAGCTATCTCCCGAGAGCGTGAAACTGCTGTCGGACGCCGCCGAAGAGAGTACCAAGGCTGGGCATCACTATCTGGGCGTCGAGCATCTCTTCCTGGGTCTAGCCGAGAACGTCGATACAAAACTGTGCGAAGCGTTGGCGGCGCAGGGTGTCGAGATCCCTTTGGTGCGCCGGATGCTTCACGACGAAGTTGCTGGAGAGAGCCATCGCCCGTGGGGTGAAGAGATGATCTACACGCCTCGGTGTCACGCGGTGCTGCAGCTGGCGGGTCGCATTGCGGCGCGTCGTAAGAAAGATGCCGTTGCCCCAGCGCAGATCCTCGAAGCGCTGTTTCGCGAGGGACGATCGGTACCGCTGCGCGTCCTGCGCAACCTCGGCGCTGATCTGATCTCACTGCAGGGAGTGGTCGGAGGGGCTACCGTAGTCGCGGAACCGGAGGCCGCAAAGACGCAGGAAACCGCGACGCCGCTCCTCGATCGGTATGGCAGTGACCTGACCGAGTTGGCTCGCAGCGGCCGCGTGTCGCAGGTGATCGGTCGTCAGCGCGAGCAAGACCTGCTGCAGGAAGTGCTGCTGCGCAAGAACAAGAACAACCCCGTTCTCGTTGGTGAAGCCGGCGTTGGCAAGACCGCGATCGTCGAGGGCTTCGCGCAGCGCATCAACGAACCCGCCTGTCCCGAACCGTTTCGTGAGTGCCGAATCGTCGAGCTATCGATGGCCGCCATCGTTGCTGGCACCAAGTACCGTGGGCAGTTCGAGGAGCGCTTGTTGGGGATCGTCGAAGAAGCGCGCGAGAATCCGAACGTCATCTTGTTCCTAGACGAGATCCACACGTTGGTCGGTGCCGGTTCCAGTGGCGGCGACACGCTGGATGCTGGCAACATTCTGAAGCCGTCGTTGGCACGCGGTGAGATACGAATCATCGGCGCGACGACAATTGCCGAATACCGTCGCTGCATCGAGAAGGATCCAGCGCTCGAACGCCGCTTCGACAAGATCCACGTCGAGGAGCCCCATCACGACGAGGCGTCAGAGATCCTGTTCGCAGTCGCGCCGAGCCTCGAAGAACATCACCAGGTGGAGATCTCAGACGACGCCATCGAAGCGGCGTTGGATCTTACCGTGCGCCATGTGCCCGATCGGCGTCTACCGGACAAGGCGCTCGATGCGCTCGATCAGAGCTGCGCGCGCCGGCGACTGCGTAGCTTGCGCAAGGTGGACAGCGGAGAGCTGCAGCATACGCCCACTGTGACCGCGCGAGATATCTCAGAAACCGTCGCGCAGTGGACGGGCATCCCGCTGAAGCGTCTCAGCGGCGAATCGCTGCAAGGGCTGTTGAACTTGAAGAACCTGCTCAAGAAGCGGGTCATTGGCCAGGACCACGCCGTCGAGGCGGTCGCGAAGTCGGTACTGACGGCGCGGGCCGGGTTGGCGTCTGACAATCGGCCCGTCGGCGTGTTCCTGTTCTTGGGCCCCACCGGTGTCGGTAAGACGGAACTGGCAAAGAGCCTGGCTGAACTGCTGTTTGGAGAAGAGAAGCGCCTGATTCGCTTCGACATGTCGGAGTACTCGGAAGCCCACTCGGCCGCCAAGCTGATCGGCGCACCGCCAGGATACGTCGGTTACGAAGAAGAGGGGCTGCTGATCTCGTCGGTGCGCACGCACCCGCACTCGGTCGTGCTGTTCGATGAGATCGAGAAGGCCCATCCGCAGCTCTTCGATCTCTTCTTACAGATCTTCGATGAAGGCACGCTGACCGGGGCCCACGGCAAGAGCGCAGACTTCACGCACGCGGTCGTGATCCTGACCAGCAACCTCGCCGTCCTCCAGCCAGAGGAGGGTGCGAAGGTTGGCTTTCCGAGTGCGGGCGAAGAAGAGGAAGAGCAGCAGGATACAGCGGGTGCGAGTGACCTACGCCGAGCCCTGACGCAGTTCCTGCGACCTGAGTTGGTCAATCGCATCGACGAAGTGCTGCAGTTCAACACGCTGGGGCCAAAATCGCTGCGCAAGATCATCGACCACTACATCGGTGAACTCGAAGAGAAGTTGGCCGGCCACAGCATCGAGCTGCGCCTAGACGATGCCGTCTACGACGTCTTGATGAAGCTGGGCGACAGCGACACGTTTGGCGCTCGCGAGCTGCGTCGAGTCGTGGATCACGAGATCCGGCAACCGCTGGCCGAGCACGTGCTGCGCGCAGAAGCGCAGCAGGGCGTGATGCAAATCTCGGTCGAGGACGGTAAGCTGCGCTTTGTGCTGGACTAGATGACTCAACGGGCGCATGGCGCTCGCCCTCGACCAGCCACGAACAGGACGGCACGCAAGGCGTGTTGGAGCCCGGAAGGCTAGTCCATGTGCGGCATCGCCGGTTGCGTTGGCTCGACTGCGGTCGAGATCATCGAGAAGATGTCGGCCGCTCTGACCCACCGTGGACCTGACGACCATGGCACCTACGTGGCTCCCAACGGCAAGGTCACGTTTGGCCACCGCCGCCTCTCGATCATCGATCTTGCCCACGGTCAACAGCCGCTCAGCAATGAAGACGGCACGGTGTGGGTCTCGTACAACGGCGAGATCTACAACCACGCAGCGCTGCGCGATGAGCTGGTCAGCGCCGGGCACCGCTTCGCGACGACCTGCGACACAGAAGTCCTGGTGCACGGCTGGGAAGAGTGGGGGAGCGCGCTTGTTGAGCGCCTGAACGGCAACTTCGCGTTTGCGATTCACGACCAGAAGCAAGACGTAGTGTTCTTGGCCCGGGATCGCATGGGGATTCGACCGCTGTTCTATTGCGAAGTCGGTGGCTCGTACTACTTCGCTTCCGAGATCAAAGCGCTGCTGGCTGTGCCCGGAGTCGACTTCGACGTGGATCCCCGCGCACTCGACCAGTACTTGTCGCTGCGCTACAGCTTTGGCGAGCATACCATGCTGCGTGGCGTGCGCCGGCTGCCACCCGGAAGCACGATGACGATCGATCGCAACGGGGCGCGGCAACAGCGTTATTGGAAGATTCAATACCAACCGCAGCCGATCGCGGAAGACGACGCCGCCGACCAACTGGACGCGCTGCTGCAGGATTCGGTCAGTGCGCGGCTGATGAGCGACGTGCCGTTGGGAATGTACCTGAGCGGCGGCCTCGATTCGGCGCTGATCTTGGCTTTGATGGCCAAGCAGACCAGCACGCCGGTGCGGACGTTCTCTTTGGGGTTCGGGCTGGATCTCGACGAGACCGGCGCGGCGAAGACGATCGCCGATCATTTTGGGGCACAGCATACGGAACTGCGGCTGCCGGCAGACTCCTACCGAGAGCTCCCCAACATCGTCAAGACGATGGATGAGCCACTGGGTGACATGATCGTCGTGCCGACCTACTTCCTTTCGCGTACGGCGCAACGCGATGTGAAGGTCGTGTTGACTGGCGAAGGGGCCGATGAAATTTTCGGTTCCTATGTGCACCACTACCTACTGACCTGGTTCGAGCGCTATCGCAAGTGGTGTCCGCGACCGTTGCGAGCCTTGCAACGGGGCCTCGTCGGCATCACACCGACGCGGCTGCTCGATCTCGTCTTTCCGTACCCAGGTAGCTTGGGCGCGGCCGGCAAAGAGCGCTTGCGCGGCTTCTTGCGAGAAGCCGAAGACGGCAACGGCTATCTGCCGCTGGTGCAGATGTACGCTCCTCGCGAGAAGCAGGCACTGTATGCCAAGCAGTGGCGCGACGAGGGAGCGGATCAGTGGCGTAGCGATTTTGACCTGTCGACCCGCGACGGTGCCGTGTTGAACCGACTGATCGCGATGGATTCGAGCAACTGGCTGCCAGACTACACGCTGTTCAAGCAAGACCGCCTGACGATGGCAAACTCCATCGAAGGGCGGGTACCGTATCTCGATCACCGGCTGGTTGAGTTCGCGGCGCGCTTGCCGGTCGGGCTCAAACAGAAGGGGCTGCAGGCGAAGGCGCTGCTGCGGCGCGTCGCCGATCGCTACCTCCCGCCTGAAATTGCCCGTCGCAAGAAGGCTGCGTTCTATCTCCCGGTCACGGACTTCTACGGGCCAGACTTCTGCGACTTCGTAAGAGACACGTTGAGTCAGGGTTCGGTGGCCGCCGACGGATTCTTCGATCCAAGCGTCGTCGCCCGCTTGACCGAGCGCGGGTTGGGTGGCGATCTGCTGCCCTCGAAGCGCCTGATGGCGATCTTCATCTTCACGTTGTGGGCGCGCCAGCTACGTGCCTCCGACTGCCGTTGACAGCTCAATTGGGCACGCGATACTGACCTCGATGATCAACGCGAAGACCACACCCACGACCACGGCCCTTCCAGCGAAAGATGCAGACGAAGTCCGTCGGCATCAGGAAGAGTTCTATCGCGATGCGGAGGCGGCCCGCTACCACTGGCTCACGACGAATCCGTTCGTGTCGACGGCTGAGAAGCAGTTGTTTCGACCGTTGCGTCGCCTGCGGGACGCGCAATCGATCTTCGAGATCGGTTGTGGGGAAGGGGCCAATCTGGAGACGCTGCGCGCCATCGGGGCGCAAGGCACGTACACCGGCTGCGACTGTTTTCGCGAGAAGGTCGAGTTCTGCCAGCAGCGCCATCCCGACGATCACTTCGTCGTCGCGGACGCGCGGGAGCCACTGCCCTTTGCCGACGCCGTCTTCGACGCGGTTTTGGTCCGTGACGTGTTGCACCATCTCGCTGCCCCAGAGCGCGCGCATGTCCTGCGCGAGTCGTTGCGATTGCTGCGTCCCGGCGGTGTCTTGACGATTGTCGAAGGCAACGCAAACAACTTCATCAATCGAGTGTTTGCACATGTGTTTGCCCACGAGCGCTGCATGATGGAGACGCGTTCGCACCTGCTGTGCGATCTCGTCAAGCAGACCCTGCCGAACGCCCAGCGTAAGGTCGTGATGGCAGAGCCCAGCAACTTCTTTCGCATGATCGTGCACTACAAGATGGGGTTCCCAGCACTCGGCCGCATTGGCGTCATGCGCAAGGCGCTCGCCGCCTGGAACGGCATGACTGCGCGCATTCGACCGCAACGTCGGTGGGCCTACACGTTGGTCGAAGTGATTCACGAATGACCGAATCTGAATCGTCTGCAGCAGCGCCGGTTGCCAGCGGTTTCCCGCATCGACGCTGGTTGCTTGCCATCGTGGTGGTGCAGGTGCTGCTCGCATTGCTGTTTCGTACGGGCCTGACCGGTTCCGACGACATGACGGCAGCGTTCGGAGGCCAGCGATTGTTGTCGGTCTTCGACATGACCCAAGCCTTCACGAATCAGCCGATGTCGATGCGCGCCGGTATGGCCTTGCCGTTGGGTCTGCTGCAGCTGTTTCTCCCGACGACGACTGCGCTGTGGGTGTTTCCACTGCTGGTTTCGCTAGCAATCGCGCCGTTGACGTTTCTGCTGGCGCGACAGCTGCAGCTGTCCTCGCAGAACTCTTTGCTGGCTGCAGCGACGATTGCGCTGCTCCCAGCGACGGTGTTCAACTCCACTGTGTCTTTGACCGAGATACCGCTGCTGGCGCTGACCTTGTTTGCACTCACTCGGATGCACATCGCCATTGCTGCCTGGGATGCCGGCGAGCGCCGGCGCGCGGCGGTCGCTGGCACGATCTGCGGCATGACCTTGGGCTGTATGTTTGCCGTCAAAGTGAGTGCCTTCTTTCTGGGGCTGACGATCGGCGTCTACGGTTTGGCTCTGGCGTGGCGGCGGAGGTCGTTTCCAGTTTGGCTGGGTTGTGTCGTTGCTGGGGGCGCCTTCGTTTCGGCGCTCGAGATGGCAATGTGGTATCGCATGACCGAGAACGCATTCTACCGCTTGGACATGGTCAAGCAGACGATGGTGCGTGTGAAGCAGCAAGCCGTCGCGATCTATGGCCACGAAGGTTGGAGCGAGATTGCGGCGAACCTGGGCCGCTATCAGCGCGACTTTTTCGATGCCGAGGCCCAGTTCGGAAACGTCTTCGTGCTGGGGCTGTTCGTGGCCCTATTGGCTTGCTTCCGGGCGCGTGGGCAGCGCTTGTTCCTATGCGTCTACGGGGCACCGCAGCTGTACTACTTTGTCTACATCTTGATTGCAGGGCCGTCGGTGCAGCCGCGTTATGGACTGCAGCTGTTACCCTTCATTGTGCTGGGCACGATGTTGTTCCTGCAGAAGCGTCAGTGGAAGCGGCCACGTTGGGCGCTGGGAATCACCGTGTTTCTGATCCTGCAGGCGATTGTTCTGGGCTTCGATGAGAGGTCGAATCAGTACCGGGCTCAGAACATGGACGTACCGCGCCATGCCCACGCCAAGCTATTGCCATTGATGGACGAAGCCGACGTTTGCGTCGACGCGCGCTCGATTTCGATCTTCTACACGCTGAGCGACTTCGACGTACCGCTACCGAACCGTCTCTTTCAGTACCCTGATCACAAGTACTTCAAGGTCGCGTTCAAGAAGATGCGCCGCCTCGACAACATCGAGGGGATCTATCCTTGGCAGACCACGGATCTCGAGAACATTTCGGGCTTCGTGCTGCTCGACGCGCGGCTGCTGGCATGGTTCCGCGCGCGGCTGAAGTTCCCTGACAACTTGCAGCAGTTCCCGCAGACTTGGCTGCTGGCGGATCAGATCGCCAGTGATCGCAGTGATTCGCTCAACGGCGTCGTCTTGCTGGCGACCGACGGTACCGAAGTGGCGGCCGTGCCTGGGCTGTTTGGAAGCGAACCCACTTGGCACTACCGCGCCCGTAAGAGTCCAACCTGGGAGCTGCTCGATGGCGGTCGGCAAAGCGCCGATCGTCGCGCGTTGATCGCGCTGGGGCGCGCCAGTACGACCCGCCCCGCGATGCGAATCGATCCTACACTGCGCGATGCCAGTGGCGAGTTGTTCCTGCAGCTCGAGTTCGATGCGCAGATGGAGGCGCCAACCCGCAAGCAAGCAGCAACGATCCCCATCGTCTACTTGTTTCGCGGCGATGAACTGGTCGCGAGCCTGCGGATGCAGCAGCTGTTCGACGAGGATCGGCCGATGGTCGTGCGGATACCGATGAGGATCCCAGCAGACATCGATGGAATCGGCTTCGCCTTGATGGTGCGACAGCGAATCGATTTGACGCTGGGGACCCCACGCCTTTTCGTGCAGCGCCCAGACGCTGCCGCCCGAGCGTTGTTGGATCGATACGACGCGATGGGTGTGCCGGACTTCGACGTGCGCACCTTGTCAGAATTGATGCCGTCGCAGTAGCGCGTTACAACCCGCCGAATTGCCCAAACAGCAGGAAACGATAGCGGCTGCGGTCCCCTTGCCGTGCGTACTCAAACAACAGTGGGCGCCCGAACAGAGACGGCAACAGCTGGAAGTGCGTCTTGTCGTGCACCTGACTGCTGCGATAGGAGGCCAAGACTTCCCAGAGCAGCTCGAACCGCGCGTCCCTCCCGGGCCTGGACTCCAGCAAGATCGAGCGAAGCAGCAGCGACGCGTACCAAGATTCTTCGTGCGAGCGGTAGTGAAAGGCGTACGGCAAGAAGGCATCGACTGGGCGGTCCGGCGGGTCGGTCTCGAGCGAGCGCACGGACAGGAGCCGCAGCCACTGGCTTTCTCCTTCCAGGTAGCCACGTTCGACCAAACCGATCGCGATCCCCGGGAGGTGCGCCGCACCCCAGGGCACGCCGACGCGGCATGCAGCACGGTCTGCGACTGTCTCGTCGAGCACGGCCAGCAAGCGATCGTTGCGGCGGTGTAGTACTCCTGGGATCAGGATTTCGAGGCCATCGCTGTCTGTGGCCGCCAGGTCGTCAGCGAGCCCCGCGCGGACGTGGAACTCACGCTGGAGGCCGCGACCGACGACCGCAGACAACAGCGATGCTGTCCAATTGTAGGCATTCGTGATCTCGCCCACGACGACGACGAGTGGCAACACACAGGCTTGCACGACCGGAGAGGTCCACGAACCGAACGCCTGCAGCTCGGCAACTGAAACGTCGCCATTGCGCCAGCGCGAGGTCGGCTCGAGCACCTCGGCTTGGTGGCTGATACCGGCAAGCGAAGCCTGGCGCCGCATGTTGCCCATGACGTAGGGCGCAATCGCCAGAAACGGAGATACGTTGGGGACTCCGTGCACGGCTTCCTCCAAGACAACATCGCAAGACTCCAACAGGGTCGCCACGTCGTCGTAGAAGCCAGCGTCGGCGATGTGAACCATCGGGATCAGTAGCACCTGTTGCCCGGTCTCAGGATGCTCATACACGCAGGATCGCACATAGACGTCGCCCGGTTCACCGTCGCTGTTCTCGGTGTAGAAGACGAAGTCGGACGTTTCGGGAAGCGACGCCTCGGGAGCCTCGAATCGCGGGATGGCGCAACCCGGGCAGGCGATGGCGAGCGCTACGAGCAGCAGCGCTACTGGCACGTGTAGAGAGCAGCGCGCGGCCATGCAGCGTCTCCGTTTCTCGGGGTGCGTTGGCGGTTCTTGTTACGCGGACGAGCCTTCGGTCGAGCTTCCAGGAACAGTGTAGCCTAGTCCAAGCTCTCGGGCACGGGCGATCGCCGCCGCAGCGCAAGCGACCTCGGTGCCGGCCAGGCCATGCGACAGAAACAGTGTACGTGCATCGTCGTTACGAGCGAAGCCCTCGGCATGCAGCGCCGCAAGGTCGCGTACCCTCTCCATCGCTGGCGTGTCGTGCAGGATGAACTGCGGCTCGGCGGCATATTGTTCCGGAAAGTCGCAAGCGATGCACTGCGTGCCGTCTGCGATCTTGGCGTCGAGTTCGGTGCGTCCCAGGTACTTCGGCCCCAAGCTCGAGATGTGGCAGCTTGGCGGCAACTGGTCCGCTGCGACAACAGGTTCCCGCGATGTGGTGGCCAGCACGACGACGTCAGCATCCGCGACGCACGCTTTCGCACTGGCCGCGGCCGAGATCGCCAAGCCAAACTCTTGGGTCCACGCGTGCGCTGTCACTTCGCATACGTCGGCGCGGCGCTGAAAGATGCTGACGCTCTCTACCGATCGGACGCAAAGGAGCGCCGTCAGCTGCGCCTTGCCGTGCGCGCCGGTTCCGATCACGGCCGCTTTGCGAACGTGCTTCGGCGCGAGCACGTCGTAGGCAACCCCGCCGATTGCTGCGGTCCGGGTGACGCCCAGCGAATCACCGAAGATCAGTCCCAACAGTTCACCGCTGTTCGTGTCCCATGCGGCTGTCAGCTGTGTGTCGCTGGGATAGCCGGCCGCGTACAGTCGTAGCCCCACCGCGCCGAGCCCCTCGTAGCCTCCGGGGGTCATGACCAAGCGACCGTCGCCGACCGCGATCGCGCGGCGCTCCAGGCTGGTGGCACTACCGGCTACACGCTCGGTCAATGCCGACCGAATCGTCTCGATCGCTGCTGGCATTGGCAGGCACGCAGCCACGTCTGCGTCGGTGAGCAGCAGCGGTGCGGCAGCCGGATTCATCGGCGCGTGAGTTTCCAGGTGACAACCAGGTTGAGGTGGTACGACGGCAGCAACATCGGAAAGTAGCTGGAGCGCTCGACGTCGAAGTGCCGTCGTGCCGATTTCTCGATCTGCCAGACGCAGTTACAGTGATCGATTGCGTTGGCGCGAATATAGTCGAGCTTGTCGTCGGTGAAGTTGCGCGCGCTGGTGACCCTCCGCCCCGTCGTCCACGCTAGGCCGCCCTCCGCCGGCACGCTGACCAGGAACTCACCGCCCGGCTTCAACACCCGCGATGCTTCTTCGAGCGCGAAGTCGAGGTGTACGAGGTGTTCCAAGTTGTAGATATTGATGATGCGATCGAACACCGCATCAGCGAATGGCAGCCGGTACGCGTCGCCACGAATCGCAAAGAAGTCAGGGTAGTGCTCGCGGAGCCGCCTCAGGGATGCCTGGTCGATGTCGAGTCCGATGACGCCGGTCGCGTCGTCGAGGTAAGGGCGGTGCGCGCCGTGACCGCATCCCAGATCGAGCGTACGCTCAGCGGGGCGGTTGCGGCACCAGCGTTGGATCACGCGATGACCCGCGTTCTGTACCCAGTGGATCAGCCCGCCCGATTCGTAGAAGTAGTCCTGTATCTGCGCGAGACGACCGTTCCATTCTCGAAAGTCAGCATCGTCGTACATCCGCGGCAGGGGTACCGATGAGGTTGGCGCGAGGTCCAGGATTCCATCGTGGGTGGCGTAGCGGTGATCGCACTCCTCACAGACAACGGCGGCGTCATCTTGGCGCAGCGTTCCACGGCAACACTCCGGGCAGCGAAAGGTGTCGAGCCACGAAACGACCTCTTCCGGTCCAGAGTTCGTGGCCGTCGCGACGACGTCGCTGGTCGGTTCCTTAGGCATCGCTAGTCGGTTCCTTCACGGAGTCGGCGGGGTCGTACCTGCGCCGGGATTCCAAATGCTGATTTCCTCGAGTGACTTGCGGCGCAAGTCCGGCACGACGCAATCGTCCGCCGGATAGCCGATCGGAAACAACAAGAATGGGCGCTCGTTCTGCGGCCGCCCCAAGATGTCTGACAAGAATCCCATCGGGCTGGGCGTGTGTGTCAGCGTTGCTAGTCCCATGTGGTGCACTGCGGCAATGAAGAGACCGCATGCGAGGCCGACGCTTTCTTTCACGTAGTAGTTCTTTCGCGGTGAACCGTCATCGTGTTGACCGATCTTCTCTTCGAAAGCGACGACCAGCCAGGGTACCGTTTCGAGGTAGGGCTTTTGCCAACCGGTCCCGATCGGCCGCAGCGCTTCGATCCACTCGGGCGGCATGCGTCCTTCGTAGCTTTCCTTTTCTTCCTTCTCGGCGGCGATGCGGATCTCGCGTTTGATCGCTGCATCGCTGACGGCAACAAAGCGCCATGGCTGGCGGTGGGCGCCTGAAGGAGCTGTCGAAGCGGTGCGAATCGCGTGTTCGATCAACTCGCGCGGCACTGGGTCTTCGCTGAAGTAGCGCACACTCCGTCGCTGATCCATCTCGGCGTAGAACTGCGCCGCCCGCGCGGCCATGTCCGCGCCATCGCGACGGCCGGGCTTGAAGGGGAGAAAGCGTGTCGGGTCGCTTTCGGCCGATGCAGACATGGTCATTCCCTCAGTCTTGGTGGGGCGATCTCTGAAGAGTGCTGTGCTCGCGGTGCGACCAGCGGACGACTTTCGTCTGCGAGATCATAGTCGAAGCGCGTTGCGGTCCAAATTGACTTTTGCCACTTCCGCGTCGATGATCGGGCGTGGGGTCTGCCCCAGGAGCGATTGGCCACCGGTCGGCAACCTCGTACCTCCGCCCTCGCATCGAAGCACTTCTGCAACCGCCTCCGGGAGAGGAACTTCAACTCGATGTCGTTTGCAGCGATCCTGGGGCGCATCGACGAAACGCCGTTCTGGCTCCGCGGGCTCCTCGCTGGCCTGCTGTGTCTGGCCGTCCAGCTGCCGTTCCTGACCGTCGTACCGCAGATCACCGTCGACGAGCCTTGGTACGCCAACACCGCCTACAACCTGGCGCAGGGGCAAGGCCTCGTGAACACCAACACCGGGTGGCGCGGAGGGGATGAGTTCTTCCTCTACACCGTGGCACTTGCCGGGGTCTTTCAACTCACCGATGCGACGCTCTGGGCGGCCCGCTTCTTCTCTGTGATCTTGGGCACGCTGGCCACGTTGGGGTTCGTACGTCTCGGCACACGACTGGAGCTCCGCGGGTCGACGATGGCCCTGGGTGTCCTCTTGCTCGTCAGCGGCAACGTCTTCTACATGGTGTTTCGGCGTGTCCGCCCCGAAGTCGTCGTTGTCCTCTGCGCAATTGCCGCGCTGTACTTCTTGTTCGGTGGCCTGCAGCAGCGCCACCGACGCTTGTTCTTCGCCGCCGGTCTCTTCAGTGGAGCCGCTTGTCTGGCACACCCCAATGCGGCGCTGCTCGTCGTGTTGTTGACGGTTGTCGTGCTGCGCAATGTCTTTCGCCAGCGAGACGCTCGTCCGCTGCCATACTTTCTGGCTGGGGTCGGCCTGTGCATGGCGGCGCTGTTGGTTCACATCACTCAGATTCGCGAAGTCCCGGTTACTGTGTTCTTCGAGGAACTCTTCTTCTCCAGTGAGCGCGTCGCGTTGCCCGATTCGAGCTTCTTGGCTGGTGTCGTCGACAACGCTGTCTTGTTCTTCAATGACTACACGCTGGGGATCAAGCGCGCCTACATCTTGATCTTCGAAGTGGGGATCATGGTCGTTGGACTCTTGTGTGGCCGTCGGCAGCGTGCGCTGCGACTCGTCTCAGGAGTCGGATTGGGCTACTTGGTTCTGGCGCTGTTGTTCTTGCGACCGTTCCATCGAATTGGCTTCGTTGTCGTCATTGTGTTCTCACTGATGTCGTTTCTGTTGCTGGTCGACCGCCTCGAAGTGCGCAGCGCGCTGCGGCGGTGCTTGCTGGTCGCGGGGATCTTGTACCTCGGGAACAACGTCGCCGGCGATGCGTACGTGCTGCATCGAGGGCGAGCTTGGAACGATTACTCGGAACTCAGCCGCCGTATCGAACGGGATCTACCCGACGACGCCACCGTGATCTGCAACATGTCCTTCTGGTTCCCGTTGCGCGACAAAACGACGTATACGCACTCGACCCGTTGGCGCTTTACCCCGTACGAGAACCTCGCAGAGTTGCTCGCGAGCGGAGACGCGACCCACGCCGTCATCAGCAACTACATACTGGATGGGATCTCACCGACGACCGGCGAGCCGACCGTCTACCCGATTCGCCATCGCCGCTTCTACGAGACACTGGAACCGTACCTCGTACAGAACGCGAAGCTCGTCACGTCGATTGCGACGACGAACTACGGCGAAGTGCAGGTGTGGCGAATCCCCGCTGCGGTGCGCAAGCGCTGATCGAGGCGAAGGGGAGCTGGTATGGACGAGGAGCTAGAAGGTCATCTCGTACGAGAGGCCGATGACCGGATACTTGACGTGCAGCCGATACAGTCGGAAGTTGAGCGGGTTCCAACCCATCCGCTCGTGCATGTCATTGACCAGCATCGGGTAGCGCGGGAAGACCTTCGTCGCAAGCGCGCGCGGGTCACATCCCAACGGCTGGATCGTCTCGCTGAGATCGAGTTCGTCGAGAGCTGAGCCTCGCTTGGCGGCGACGGCACGGTTGCCGCGGGTGATGCTGAGTCGGGGGATCGAGCTGCGCCAGAGATCCTCGTGAACGAAAACGTCGAGCAGCATGTCCTTGGCTGGGTTTCGTGGGATGAACGTGAACGAGCCGTGCACGCCGTTCTCGTTGGCCTCGACGAGCGACGCGTTCTTTTCGATCGACGCCTGCAAGACAGAGACTTCCTGATACTCCCCGTTCTCGTTGCCGGGGAGGAAGTGTAGGAGGCGCTTTCCGACACGCTGGAACTCGACCTTCGGAAACGGCTGCGAACTGAAGTCCTTCAGGGCTACCGAATGGCCGCTATCGTCGAGCTCACCCTGGTGCAGGACGCGCATCGCTTCCTCGACCTCTTCGGCACCCTCGCCACTGAGGAGCCGGCCACCGACGAGGATCGGCAGCTCGGGACGCAGTCGCCGGTGTTCGAGCACCCCGTAAACGGCGAGCTCGTTGCAGTGCTTGCCGTCGTCACTCGGGTACACGAAGAACGACGTGAGGGACAGGCGGCAGTGCAGCCCCAGAAGGTTGCTCATCCCGTGGAAGATGCTCTGTTTGGCGCTTTGCTCGATCTTGCTGCGAGCCTCGACGAGCTGGCTGCCAATCATCGTGTCGAGGTTGGATTTCTTCCCACCGAGGTGCCGGATGACGCCTTCGAGCTCGTTGATCATCTCCGACGCCGTTGCGATGAGGTCGGTGCGCACGCCCTTCTTTTCGGCGGCTGCAACGAGCGAGCGGAGGCTGATCGTCGCCGGCAGCTGGTGCAGAACATTCAGCGGATCGTCGTTGCGAAGGGCGCCGCAAACGCGTGTGCACAGCGTCTGATCCAGGCTCCAACCGCGAGCCAGTTCCGTGGGTCGCGGCAGCTCGCCCGAGTCTCCCGACAGGAGCTGCGACAGAGCATCGCAGAGGTCCTTGCCGAGGCGGCTGACGTTCTTCGTGGACACGGTGTGCTGGATGATTGGAACCTCCGACGGGGGCACTGGGGTGTCGTCCATGCTCCCACAAACGACACTGATCGGGCGATTTATATCGAAGCAGCCGGCAATTGTCCAACCACCGCGCGATCCCAGCGGGATCGCGGAGGACACCAGCGTCAGCAACCGAAAGTGAATCAGTTCCCTCGAACCAAGGACGAGTAGATCACTACTCGTAGGGCACCCAAGGCCCGAGGGAAACGAAGTCAGATTTGAAAGTAGGCGGGTGGTACCACCGCCGAACCGTGGGTCGGCAATTTTGGGTTGGGCACCGTGGTCTCTCGACGCTCGCCACGATCACCGCGGTGGTAAACCGGAGTGCTTTTGGGGCAACCCGGCGTCACCCGCCTCCCTGAGCAACAAGTTTTACGCGATGCGCAATGCTCATGCAATGCACATGCAATGCATATTATCGACTGGGAGCAGAGATGCTCTCAGTTTCTTCTCGAAAAATGACCACCAGCGTCCTAAGTGCTAATCTTTTCTAGGTATGTGGTCGCCTGCGCCGCAGCCGTGTGAGGCTCCCAGTCGGCTCCACGTGCCGCCGCCGCGTCGAATTCCTCGGGCCCAAGAGCGTTGCGCAGCGCCCCGAGCAGCTGATCGCGCTCCGCCTGCGCGCTGGGTGGCAGCGGAATCGCGAGCCGCGATCGGACGGCTTCGCCAGCCGCGAAGAACTCGACGGATCGCTCGGCGGCCCCGAGGTCGGCCGCCAGCTCCGCCGTCGCTTCGAAGGCATAGGCGAGCGTGCGCTCGATACCGCCGACGCCGAGGACCTCGAAGCACTCCGTCAACAGCCTGCGTGCTTCGTCGAAGCGTTGTAGGCGGCGCGCGCTCGGAGCCAGGTTGACCAGCGCGATCGAGAGACCGTGGCTGTTGTCGAGTTGCCGGCGCAGCCGCAGGCTCTCGGCCTGCGTGTCGTACGATCCCTGCAGGTCGCCCAGCGACAGCTGTGCGATGCCGAGGTTGCCGAGGGAGCGCGCGATGCCAGTACGATCCCCCAGCTCTCGAAACACCTGTTGGGCACGCCGATGCAGCGCACATGCTTGATCGTAGTCCCCAATGTGGCAGCGCAGACTGCCCATCGCGCCGAGCACCGAACCAGCCGTGTGCGCGTCCTCACGGCGTTCAGCGACCGCCAAGGCTTCGTCCAAGTACGCTTGTGCGGCAGCCGCGTTGTTCTGCTCGGTCTCGAGGATGCCGAGGTTCAGTAGTAGCTGCCCGAGACGGCTGTCGCCGCCGACGCGCCGCGTGATCTCGAGCGCGTCCTGGTAGCGCTGTCGCGCTCCGTCGTAGTCGCCAAGCTTCTTGATCGCGATCGCATAGTTCATCGTCACAACGGCTGCGTTCGCCTCATAGCCCGCTTCGTTGCAGAAGTCGATGCAGCGCTGATAGTAGGTCAAGGCCTGGCTGTAGTCCTCCAGGTCGAGCAGCAACATGCCGATGGCATTCAGCGCCTTCGCCCGCAGGGTCGGGGGGAGCGCATCTTCGGGGGCGTCATCGACGAGCCCCCGCAGCAGCGGTAAGACTCTATGCATCACCGAGCGCAGGTCCCAGTAGGCCCAGGCGTTGACGGCGATCTCGCTGCCGCACTTGCGGTCATCCAGGACGCGGAGGCACAGTTCCATCGCGCGCAGTAGATTCTCGACGTCCGCGTCCAGGCGCGCCAGCCAGCGAAGTTGGTGGGCGCCACCCTCGAGGAAGGGCAGGGCTTCCTCACTGAGTCGGTGGTAGTAGTCGACGTAGTTGCGCGTGACCCCGTCCGTCTCCGTTTCGAGCGCTCCGTTTTCGTTGCCGCCCGCCCATGTCTCGGCCGCGTAAGCTCGTACAGTCTCCAAGAACCGATAGCGGGCGCCGCGTTGTTCGTCATCGTTTGTGACGACGACCAGTGATTTGTTGACGAGGCCCGTTAGCAAGTCGAGCACATCCCAGTGTTCGATGGACCCGCCGCAGCACACCTCTTCCGCCGCGCGTAGCGTCCAGCCCCCTGCAAAGATCGATAGTCGTTGCAAGAGTTGTTGCTCATCGTTGGTCAGCAGTTCGTAGCTCCAGTCGAGTGTCGCCCGTAACGTCCGTTGTCGGACCGGCGCGTTGCTGCGACCACGCGTCAGCAATTGGAAGCGGTACTCGAGCCGCTTGTCGAGTTCTGCCGCGGTCAGCACTTGCAGGCGACTGGCAGCAAGTTCGATCGCCAGTGGGATGCCGTCGAGTCGGCGGCAGATCGACGCGATTGCGGCGGCGTTCTCCTGGCTGAGTGTGAAGTCCTTGCGGGCGGCACGTGCCAACAACAGCTGCACCGATTCGCTCTCGTCGAGGCTTTCGACGCGATCGTTGCCGCGGCGAGGAACGGTGAGTGGTGGGATTCCGACCAAGGTTTCGCCCGCCAACCCCAACGCTTCGCGACTGGTCGTCAAAACGACGACCTTCGGGCACGACGCCAAGATCGGAGCGACGAGTGCTGTCACGCTATCGAGCACGTGCTCGCAGTTGTCGAGCACCAACAGTACTGACTGGTCCCGCAGAGCGGTCGTCAACTCGGTGGCTTCGTGCCCGGTGATCCTGACGCCGGCCGCCGTTGCGACGTGGTGGAGCAGGGCCGTATCGTCGCTGAGGAGTCCGAGGTCGATCCAACAGGCGCCTCGGTCGAACGCGGCCTCCGCCCGACGCGCCGCCTCGATGGCCAAGCGAGTCTTGCCGGAGCCGCCCAAGCCGGTCAGCGTGACGAGCCGTCGGTCTTGGAGGTGGGCGTCGATCTCTGCCAACAGCTGCGTGCGCCCCACAAACGACGTCACGGCTTGCGGCAACGGCGATGTCGATTGCGACGGCGCAACGACGGTGCTGTGGCGGGGCAGCATCGCCGCTGCTACTTCGCCATCCAGAAGGCCGAGGACTTCAGCGCTCGACTCGATGCGTCGGTCGAGGTCGCGCCTCAAACAACGCTCGATGATCGGGCGTAGCGCGTGCTTGTCGGGAATTCGCGACCAGTCGAGCTCGGCTTGTAACGTCGCCTCAGTGACGTCGGCAACCGTGCGACCCGCAAAGCAAGACCCGCCGCCGGCGACCTCGAACAACACACAACCCAGCGCCCACAGGTCCGTGCGCGCGTCGATGGTACCGCCGGCGATCTGCTCGGGTGCCATGTAGCCGGGTGTGCCCGCCAACGGCGCACTCGTTGCACGGGAGTCTTGCAGCGGCCGAGCGATGCCAAAGTCCAGCACCTTGACTCGACCCTCTGCGTCCAGCATCACGTTGCCGGGCTTGAAATCGAGATGCACGATCTCGGCGCGGTGGGCGGCTTCGAGCGCCAAACACATCTCGCGCGCCATGCGCAGCGCTTCGTCCGCGGGCGGGACTCCGTTGCGCAGTCGCTGCGCCAGCGACTGGCCGTCGATGCGTTCCAGCGTGTAGAAGGACAGCCCCTCGTGCTGCTCCAGCGAAAAGATGGTTGCGATGTTGGGATGGTTCAACGCGGCCAGATGTTGCGCCTCGCGCTCGAAAGCGGCGTGCGCATCGGGTGCTGCAAGCAGCGCGGCGGGGAGCACTTTCAGCGCGACACGGCGCCCCAACCGTTCATCGACGGCGTCGTAGACGACTCCCATCCCACCGCGGCCCAGTTCGCCATCGACTTGGTAGTGCCCCAGCTGTCTGGGTAATGTCCCCAAGACTCCTGCTGTGTCAGCAGCCGTGCCACGCGCAGCAGCGTCACTTGCGGCCCGCGGCTGTAAATGTCCGGTCGTTGCCGTGGCCGCTTGCGTCAGCAGGCGGTCGAGCTCGGGGCGCAGTTCATCGCCCATGGGGCACTCGCGATCGATGAACTCGCGGCGGGCAGCCGCGCCCAGGTCGCAAGCTTCCTGAAACAGAGTTCGCAGTCGTTGGTACTGATCACGCTCCATCGTGGCTACCTCTGGAGTCGCTCAGCCAGCCAGCTCTTGGCCATCTGCCAGTCGAGCTGCACGGTGCGTTGCGGCATGCCGAGGAGGTCCGCGATGTCTTTCGTCCCAAGATCCGCAAACAGACGGAGCTCAGCGATCTTCGCCTGTCGCTCATCGAGTTGCGCCAACGCCTGCAACTCTTCGTGCAGCGCCAGTACGTCCACGGCATCGTCGTGGCCACTGAAGGCGCTCAGCGTGACATTCTCGCGGACCGCGTCCCCGCCGCGTTTGACGGCCTTCTTGTCGCGCGCGTGATTGACCAGCACCTGGCGCATCGCGCGCGCTGCGACGTTGCAGAAATGCGCGCGGTCGTTCCATCCGGAGCCCCCCGGGCGCGCCATCTTCAAGTAGGCTTCGTGGACGAGCGCCGTCGGCTGCAGCGTGTGCTGCGCTCCGCGATCTCCAAACACCCGTCCCGCGATCCGGTGCAGTTCGTCGTACAAGATCCGAAACAGCTCGTCGGCGGCAGGGGCGTGGCCGTCGCGCAGCTGCCCCAGGAGCAGCGTGACGGCCGGGGTTGCCTCTCCGGCGTTCTCGTCGTTTCGAGGTTCCTTCGCGGCAGATTTCCGACTTGGGGATGGAGCGTCGTCGTGGTCGTTGTTTGGGTGTGCGCTGGCCATCCGCGACTCCTCTCCACTTTCAGTAGTTGCAGGCATTGTGGCCGAATTCTGGCGTCGCGACGACAAATTCTGCGAGGACCGCGTCTTCACGCCAAGTCTTGTGGCCAGAAAAGCTTCCCGTCGCCACCCGCACCTCTTGCGTGAGGTTTCGCTGATTTGTGTCGAAGTTCTTTGCGCGACGTGTCGGGCTTCGTGTTTCGACTCCTGAGCTGGCAAGGCTCTCGTATCGGTAGTCAAGAAACGACAGGAGCGAAGAACGATGTGTAAACCGGTCCTCGACTGCGTGGAAGCGGACGCGTTCGCTGAACGTCTGCTCGATGTCTTCAACAACGGGGCTCTGACGTTGATGATCTCAGTCGGTCACCGTGTCGGTCTCTTCGACCGTATGGCGCAGCTTCCGGCAGCGACTTCACTAGAGATTGCTGAAGCGGCTGAGCTCAATGAACGCTACGTCCGGGAGTGGTTGGCAGCGATGGTGGTCGGGCGTATCGTTGATCATGACCCGATCGGTCAAACCTATTGGCTGCCCCAGGAACGAGCCGCGTTCCTGACGCGGGCGGCGGCACCCGACAACATGGCCGTGTTCGCGCAGTACATTCCGCTGCTTGCGGGCGTCGAAGATCAGATCATCGATTGTTTTCGCAGAGGGGGAGGCGTGCCCTACAGCGCCTATCCGCGCTTTCACGAAGTCATGGCCGCCGACAGTGGCCAAACTGTCGTCAGTGCGCTTTTCGACTCGATTCTGCCTCTGGTACCTGGTCTCGGCGACCGCTTGCAAGAGGGAGTACGCGTGCTCGATGTCGGCTGTGGTCGTGGACGGGCTCTGAACCAGCTCGCCGCTGCCTACCCGGCGAGTCAGTTCACGGGTGTCGATCTCTCGGCCGATGCGATTGGTGAGGCGCGTGCGGACGCGGCAACCCTAGGCAACCAGAACATTCAGTTCGAGGTCCGAGACGCTGCGAGTGTCACGGGCTGTTTCGATCTCGTCACGGCATTCGACGCGATTCACGACCAAGCGCGACCGGCGGCGGTTTTGGCGGCGATCGCATCGCTGCTGCCGGAGAATGGCGTGTTCCTGATGCAAGACATCCGCGCGTCGAGTCATGTCCACGAGAACCTCGATCACCCGGCGGCCCCGCTCCTCTATACGATTTCCTGCATGCACTGCATGACCGTGTCGCTGGCAGCCGGGGGTGCTGGACTAGGCGCCATGTGGGGGGAGCAGTGCGCGCTCGAAATGTTGGCGGCAGCTGGTTTCAGCCAGGTTCAGGTCGAGCAGCTCCCGCACGACTTCCAAAACAGCTACTACGTCGCACGGCGCTAGCGCCCCAGAACGCGGGGCTGCCGCGTCTCCTCGAGCAGTGCGGGCTTTCGGCGGTGGCACGGGTTACGATTTTCTGGAGATTTCGTCAGCCATTTCCCGGTTTCGCGACGTCTCTCTTTGGAACCCGCACCCGCTCGAGGAGTGTGTCATCGCCAAAGACGATCTACTGCAGAGAGTCGAGTCCTGTTTCGATGAGTGCGCGCGCCCCGCGTGGCGGTTGGCGTATGCCTACTTACAGGACGCAACGGAGGCCTATGACGTCGTGCAGCAAGCCTTCGTCGTTGCGGCTAGCAAGCCAGAGCAGGTGCCGCAAGGGCGGGCGTGGCCGTGGTTCAGTGCAGTCGTGTTGAACGAGGCTCGCAACGCGCGTCGCAAGAAGCGCCCGGCGGCCGGTGTTCTCGACGAAGAGAGGATCGCGGCCATGCCAGATCAGCACGCTGCCGAGCCCAGTGCCGCGCTCGCCGATCGTGAGACGCATCAGCAGCTCCGCGTTGCGCTACGTGAACTGCCAGATGTCGAGCGAGAAGCCGTCGTCTTGACGCACCTATGCGAATTGTCGCACCGGCAGGCCGCGCACACGCTCGACGTGCCGCGGCAGACGTTGACCGCGCGCGTGCAGCGGGGTTTGCGTCGCTTGCAGGAACGTTTGGGGACAGGGAGTGACGACGCGGCGGTCGCCGGCAGCCTCGCGGTCCTACCGCTGGCCGTGCCTCCCGGTGGGTGGGACCGAGCGCTCGGTCTGTGGCGAGGAGAGACGATCGCGACGGTCCAGTCGACGTTGGTCGAGGCGGCGGTCGCCGCGCAAACAAGCAGTGGTGCAACGCTAGGAGGAATCGCCATGGCGAAGAAGACAGCCTTGATCTTATCGACGACCGTAGCGTTGGGGGTCGGCCTCATGGGCGGTGCGCTGATGCAGTCGCAGCGCGGCGCCGAATCCACGGCGGCCGGTGACGCGGGCGGCGCAGACGCGACGGTTGCTGATTCATCGCTCGACAGCGGCGTGACAGACGGGGCGGCCAAGCCAGAGCGTGGATCCACACGTACAGCCCTGCAAGCACGCAATACGGCGCTACAAACCGAGAACAAACAGCTGAAGGATCGCCTCACGCGGCTGGAACAGCAGCTGGCGACCACGACTAGCGAAGCGGCACCTGGCACCGGTCCGGTGTTTACGTTCGGGGCCGTGGGCCAGCTGCCCGGCGTGCTCGAAGCCAACTGGGCCGAAATGGCAGCGGCCGATCTCGAGGTTGCTGCGGCGATTCTGGAGATTCGTGACAACGCCGCCGACGGGATCCAGACCCCGAAAACTACGTACTTGGCGCTGCAGGAGAACGTCGAGAAGATGCGCAAGTACGAGTATCGGACCATTGGTTCGGTCCCGACGGTCGCGCGCCACAACGGCGAACTGACGCATCCCGTGTCGATTGCGAACTTGATGGCGGCCCAACTGACGCAGCTCGGTCACCCGTTGACCGACGACCAGGTCCAACGAATCAATGGGCTGGGTGTCGAATTCGAAGCGAACTTTGCGCGACAACGCGCCGCCTACTCCGACGGCACGCTGAAGGTCACGCAGCTCCTGGATGAGTACCTGATCAAAGGAGAGTTCGTCGATGACCTGCACGGGCTTCTGACTACTGCACAGAAGGACGTGTTAGTCGATCCGCGCA
The DNA here is from genome assembly GCA_039028735.1 of Planctomycetota bacterium. GTDB lineage: Bacteria > Planctomycetota > UBA8108 > UBA1146 > JAJFFE01 > JBCCHQ01. The sequence goes on from JBCCHQ010000049.1 coordinate 31,231, forward strand.
CGCATCGCATCGCGTTTCTCGATCTACACTGTCCGTCGCTGATGATCATCCATTCATCGCCGATCATCCTGGCCAGCACGACGCAGGAGATTCGGCAGAAGGTGCAAGAACACGTGACGAAGCAGTACGCGTTGACGGCGGAGCAGGCGCCCCAAGTCGCGCCGCTGCTCGATGCCTGGCTGCAGAGCTGCAGCGAGTTGGTTGCGCAGCCGGTACCGCGCCACGATGGTCGCCACTACACCTACGACGATAGTGTGTTGGCGGGGGAGGCGACCGTGGAGCTCCTGACTCAACTATTGCGTGCGTTCCCCAACGACCCGGATCTGCGCGACAAGATCGTCGCGACCGACGGGTTCCTGGTGCCGCGTCTCGTCGAGCCAAACGAGTCGCAAAGCTGAGTCCGCCAGCGCGTCAAGAAGGTCTGTGACCGGCACAGCGGACCTGCTGTACCGGCGTCATTTCACCTGAGTCCATCCCGAGCTCGGTCGGCGCCCCGCATGTGATTGTCCTACCGAAGCCCAGCGGGGGTTTCCGTCGACCGAGCTCGCTCTGATGGCCTACCCCACCGGTTGCGGCGCCCCACGCCTCGTTTCCGGCGTGCTCCTCTGCCCCCACCAACCAGCCGCTGCCGGTTTTGTTTCTTAAGTGCTTTATTTGTATTTGTTTGTGGCTTCCCTTTCTGCCCGCTGCCAGCGACGGCATCCCCCTGGCCGGGTCTTTGCTCGGCGCGGCTGCTCCCGTACCATGCCGGACCGAACGCGGAGCCTGCGGGCGTGCTGAGACGCCTGCTTCGTCAGAAGAAAGAGGTGTTGTGTTGTCCCCGAAGCCTACACCGCGCGCTGTGTTTCCGTGCGCTCTGTTACCCGTGGCAACGCTGCTGTTTTGTGTTGGTTGCCGTGAGATTCCGCTGGCCCGCGAGGTCGGCCGCGATGTCGATGTCGTCGTGGTCGAACCAGAGCCCGCTGGGTTATCAGGCGCCCGCCGCCAGCAGCACCAAGACTCGTTCGTGCAGGTCTGGGAAACGGTGCGTGACAAGCATTGGGATGCAGAGCTCAACGGCCTCGATTGGCAAGCAGTCCGCGCCGAGTTCGAACCGCAGATCGCTGCAGCCAGTAGTGACGACGATGTACGCCAGATCCTCGGAGAGATGCTGTCTCGCATTGGAGAATCGCACTACGGCATTGTGCCGAGCTCGGTCTACGAAGACCTCGCTATCGTCGAAGACAAGCCGACGAAGCTGGCACCCAATGATCGGGATGCCGCTGGCAACGTGGGCGACGCCCCGAGCGATGATGGCGACGACAACGACGCTGAGACTGGCGACGCAACCACCGCCGAGAGCAAGAAGCAAACGCCCCGCAGCCGGTCTGGCAAAGGGACGCTGGGGATCGAAGCACGCGTCGTCAACGACATGGCCTATGTCTTTCGCGTGGAGGAGGCCTCACCCGCTGCCGCGGCCGGCGTGCGGCCCGGCTGGTCGATCCTGGAAGTCGATGGCCGTTCGCTGGGCAAGAGCCTGCGTCGGATCCGGGAGCACAATCAAGAAGCGACGACGCAACAGCTGATGCTGATGAGTTCTGTCCACGGTCGCATGGGAGGGCGCGTCGGTGACGCGGTCCCTGTCGTGTTCGAAGGGGACGGTCAGCGCCACGAACTCGAGCTCGAACTCGCTGCACCCAGCGGCGAATCCACACGTTTCGGCTACATGCCGGAAGCGCACTTTCGTTACCACTCCAAGCGCCTCACCAAAGATGTCGGCTACATTCACTTCAACATGTTCATGGACCCCGTGACGCTGTCATCGAGCTTCTCTGAGTCGATCGAGGAGTTCATGGACTGCCCCGGTCTGATCATCGACGTCCGTGGCAATCCCGGCGGTATCGGTGGGATGGTCATGGGGATGTCTGGCTGGCTGATCGATGAGTCAGGCCGCCATCTCGGCGTCATGAAGCAGCGCGTCGGCGAGATCCACTTTGCGGTGTTTCCGCGGGCAGAGACCTATCCCGGCCGCGTGGCGATCCTCATCGATGGCTGTTCTGCCTCGACCGCTGAGATCTTTGCTCAGGGGCTGCGTGATCTCGAGCGGGCGCGGCTCTTCGGCCGCCGTACTAGCGGTGCGGCCTTGCCGTCGCTGTTTAGCGCCCTCCCGAATGGAGATCGCTTCCAGTACGCCGTGGCGGACTACGTATCGGTCAACGGCCACCGAATCGAAGGCAATGGCGTGAATCCCGACGAACCGATCGCGTTTGATCCAGAGGCCTTCGCTCGAGGCGAGGACCCCGACGTGGCGGCGGCTCTGCGATGGATCGGCTCACGAAGCGGCTCCTGAGGCCGCCTGTTACTGACGCAACTCAACGAACCTCTGAAGGAGGCAAACATGGTGACGACAACGCGTATGCTATCGCTACTGGCAGCAGTTTTGTGCTTTGCACCACTGGCCGCTCCCGCTCAAGAAACGGCTCTGCCGGAAGCGGACGCGATCCTCGATCGCGTGGTCGAAGCAATGGGGGGCGCTGCTGCGCACCAGAAGATTCGGTCGCGTGTGATGGATCAAGATATGACCATCGCGGCGCATGGCATGAATCTCAAGTCCAGCGTGCATCAAGAACAGGGCAACGTGCGTCAAAGTGTCGGCATCCCCGGCCAGGGCATGCAGGAATTTGGCAGCAACAACGGCTTGGTCTGGTCCAGCGATCCGATGATGGGACCGCGGATCCTCGAGGGCGCCGAGCGCGAGTTCTTCCTACGCTCGACGCGACTCTATCCGTACATGCACGCCAAGGCCGACTATACGGGGCGAACGGTTGTCGCCATGGAGAAAGTCAACGACCGCGACTGCTACAAGCTGGAGCTCAAGCCGAAAGCTGGTTCCCCGGAGCACTGGTTCATCGACAAAGAAACGCACCAGATTGCGCGCATGGTCATGACCTACACGGGGCCGTTGGGCACGTTGCCGATCAAGATCGATCTCTCTGACTATCGCCCGATCGACGGGATCCAGTATGCACACGCCACGGCGCTGGATCAGGCCGGTACGGCGATCCAGATGAGCTTGGCGAAGGTTTCTCACAACGCCGAAATCGACCCTGCCAAGTTCGCGCTGCCAGCAGCGATTCAGAAGCTGGTGGACAAGAAGAAGAAGAAAGAGGCCCTGCGGCCGCAGGAAGAGAAGCCCGCAGAGAAGCCCGAAGAAAAGCCGGCAGAGCAACCTGCTGGTGGCGGCCGCTAGCCGGACCCGGCGACGCAAGGCAAGCCCCGTGGTGCTGGCTGGGATGCCCGCTTGGGATCAGGTTTCGACGTGGGCTTTGGTGCGCTCTCGCCGCGATCGGCGGCGGAGCGCTGCTGTGGGGCTGTAGCCAGCGCGTGCCCGATTTCGATCGGATCAAACGCGACATCCGCGAGCGCTACCCGACCGTCGCGCAGATCACGGTTCCGGAGCTGCGCGCCTGGCTGGCCGACCCGCAGCGTCCCGCGCCGCTCCTGATCGATGTGCGCTCGGTGGCTGAGTACGAAGTCAGCCACCTCGTCGGAGCGGCTCAGGCGGAGACGCTGCCTGAGATTCGGCGCATCGTGGAGAGTGACCCCGGGCAGCGTCCAGTGGTATTCTATTACTCATAAAATAGCCATCCAATGATTAATAGCAAACCGATCTATTGATCATGCGTAAGGTTGACGGATTGTAGCCTGCGGGTACTCTAGACCATGTAACTCATTCAAAATGATCAAACTTAACGACGCCTTGCCTATCGCAATCCCAACCTGGGACCGCTGGGACAGAGCCCTGAACGCCGAATATGAAGGTAATCTTCGGTATTTCGCACTAAAGGAACCAGACTCGCCTCTGGACCGATTGCGCCAGGATATCGCGTGCGCGGTACTTGGCTTGCGGGATTGGGAGCAAATGCTCTGGCATCTGGCAGCGGCCGATCCCGAGCGGGGCGTGGTTTCCTATGAAATTCTACCAAGGGAGATCATCTGGGAAACTCTGTTACCAGATGCTGCCGCCCAAGATCTCTTCGACGCCTACGCCGACGATTGGGCAGGCATTATCGAGGCAATGGATGTACCGCCGGAACTCCCCGCTTCCTGCAACCCGGAAACAACGGCGCGCACGCTGTTCAGCGCAGAACTGTGCACGATGGTCTACTCTTTTTGGCAGATGGGTCTCGAGATTGATCTTCCTGACACCCTCCTGAATAGCACAGCCTCGCGCCGCGGCCGACCCAGCAAGATCACGTTGCAAAATCTCTATGATACCGCACATGAATTCTACGATCTCTATAAGATTCGCCTCGAGGAGTTTCCGGGTGCGAACCCGGCAGACATCAAGGTTCCTCAAGACGCCTTCGCCAGGAAAGC
>JBCCHQ010000050.1:0-35481 GCA_039028735.1 Planctomycetota bacterium
CCGCATGCCACTTCAGCGACGCCAAGTCCATGGCGCTAGTAAGCCGGGCCGCGAGGTTGCGAGACTCGGCAATATCTTGGCTCCGCGCGAGATGTCGATGTGCAAGAGAGAAGTCACCCAGCCGCTGCCACGCAACTCCTCGCACTCGCTGTGCTGCGCACTGTACGAAAGCCTCTAGATCGCCAACGGCAACTGCGAGAGAGATCTGCTCGGTGGCACTGAGAGCCTCTTGATGCTCGCCGCAGATGCAATGCATGTAGCCACGCACACAATCGAGCAGAGCTCCAATGACGGGGTCAGTTACTCCGCTAGTTGTGAGTCGGGCGCCAAGCTGTTCAAGCTCTGGAATTGAGAATGCTGCGCCATGTGAGCGCCACATGACGATCAAAGCCGCTGGCACAATTGCACGATACGCGGGGTCAAGAACGACCTGCGCTGCTGCACTCGGTGAGTTGGCTTGCTCAACCCGCATGAGGTGCTCGCCCACCGCGACACCATCAGGTCCGAGGGATGCGCAGACCTCGTGCACGCGATGATCTCGAAGGATCAACTCGGTAAGCCGTCGAGCTAGCTCAGCACCCTGTGTCACACAGACCTCTTATTGCACGCGAAAGTTCATGAAGATTGACTGGGACGCGTCGTAGTCGGCAGCAACAACGAGTCCTAGTCGAAGCCCCGACGGACGTACTATATGTGTTTGCAGCCTATAAACGCGCGCGGGAGAAACCGTCACCTCGAAACCTGCGATGTCACCGCCAGCTAACGCAGCTCCCCACAGGTTTGAGCGGCCGGGTGAGCTCACATCCGTAGCCTCTTTGAGGAACTGCAGAGTGACCAGGTGATCACCGACGGGCATTATTGTCTTTCGCCTGACTATCGGAACGAGCTCTGCCCAGACTTCACTCTGAACCGAACTCCCACTACCGATACGCAGGCAGTAGGCCAAGACATCCTTGGTAGCGTCGCGAGCTGAAGGAGCCCGGAAATAGCAGACTCGGCCACCCGTCGGCAGCGTCCAGATGCGGCCGAACTCAATGCGATCCAGCGCACCAGCGTCGAGCTGCACCTGCAACTCATTGGATACAAAGGGTGCGGTGAGGGCTTCGTGGAAGCAGGCCACGTCCTCGACGTCTAAGATACGCGCCTGAGCAGGCAGGATATCGTCATCCATGCCCTGCCCCACCGCGACCCCAACGGCCAGTAGGCCGACGAGGCAGACGGCGATGCGCTTCCAGCGCGGCGATCTTGGTGGTTTCTGTCTCATGACACGAACTCCCCCTGCGTTGCGGGGATTGCGCGGTTGCTCTTTGTCGTTCGTCTTGGTGGTACGAAGACGGGTTCAGCCCAATCCTCGCACGGTAGCCGATCGACTCGGTCGCAGCAAGGCAGCGCCCCTACGGGCACGCCCAGCGCAAACGAGAGCGACTCGCAGCTCCCCTCCCCTAGTTGTTCCGAACGCGGTCCCAATGGGTCGGCGACAGCAACGTGCCGCGCGACCTCGAATGAGGATAAGTCCTGCTGGCAGGGAAAGTAAAGCAACAGCGGCTGCACAAGATTGAGACAGTGGGGCCGCCGTCGATCTCGCGAGAGCCTTGCGGCTACTGCTTCTGCAGGGCGATCCGGAACAGGCGGTCGCAGGTTTGATCACGGCGCTCGCCAGGCCCTTTGTAGCCGTACGCAAGAGCGATCACGACGTCGTGCTTCGATGAGCGAAAATAGTACATCGTGGTGTTTCCGACGTCGCCACCGTGGCTGTAGATCGTGTCGCCCTTTTGTTTGGTGACACGCCAGCCCAAGGCGTAGCTCTGCAGCCCGACCTGGTAGAACGCCTTCTTGGCCTGCTTGTTCAGGAACTTCTTGCCGCTGAGTGCGCGGTGCCAGAAGTACAGGTCGGCCGTCGTCGCTACCAGGCCGCCGGAACCACGGTAGCCCCATGACAGCTGATTGCCGTAGGCAAAGTAGTTGCCCTGACCCCGGTTGTCTTTCGGCACGCGCTCGAGCTTCAGCGTCTTGTGACCGATGAACGTCGCTTCCCGCATCCCAGCGGCCTTCAGCACGTCCTTCAAGCAGTAGTCTTCGTACGACTTCTTCGACACCAGCTCGATCACTGCAGCCAGCACCCAGTAGGCGGTGTTACTGTACGCAAACACCTTCCCAGGAGCCGCGCGCGGCTTCAGCTTCAGGTACTGCATGACCATGCCGTCGCGATTCCGGATGAACTTATCCGGCATATCGCGTTGATCGAGTCCCGAAGTGTGATTCATCAGGTGCCGCAGCGTCACCCCTTGGGCGGTTTCCGGGGCGGCAGGGTAGAACTTGCGGATCGAGTCATCGATCGACAGCTTCCCACGCATCTCCAGGCGCAAAATCGCCGCCGCAGTGAACATCTTCGTGATGCTGGCCCAATCCCATAGCGAATCCACGGCCAACGGCTTCTTGCGCTTCTGATCGTGAAAGCCGTAGCTCTTGTGCAGCAAGATCTTCTTGCCGCGCGCAACCAGCACCGAGCCGTAGAAGCCCCCCTTGTCCTGGTCGAGCGACAGCATCACATCGTCGAGCTGCTTGCCTACCTTCCCCGCAACGACCGGGGGCCCGGCATACACAAACGTCGACTGAGTACAAAAGATCAGCAGCAATGAGATGCCGCTCAGGATCGAACGCGTCATAGCTTCCTCCACTTCGCGACCCATCAGAGCTGTCGCAGCGAGGAAAGGCAAGGGGCTGCCGGCACAGCGAAAGCTGGCCGGCTGTCAAAGGCCGTGAGCGGGCTAGCTGACCAGCTTCTCTTCGTGGCGCGTGCCGTTGTAGGAGAACTGCTTGCGCTTGCCGTCGACGGTCGTGACCAAGTGCACCGGGCGCGTCCAGAGCTTGTAGAGGTTCTCCAGGGTCGACCGGGCGTAGTCGATGCGCAGCGGGACTTCGGCGAACTCGTGCGTGAGGTGCAGTTCGCCGCGGTTGCGGTGGTTGGCATCGTCGATCGCGATGACGGGTTGGCCGCTGTTCGACAGGCTGTCGAGGAGCTTCGTCTTCACCGCTTCGAACTCGCGAGAGTCGACGACGTACTGCCCGTTCTGGCGGTCGAAGCGGTACGTAAACAGCTGGTGACGGTCAGCAAACTCTTCGGTCAGGAACTCGTCGATGAACGTGATGTCGTTGTAGATCTTGCGCACTTCGAAGATCTTCTCACGCCCCTTGTTGACCGGCTTGTTCCAGCGCCGGCGCTCGTCGTAGTCGGTGCAAGCCTCGTACTCGGGACCGAAACGGCCGTTGTCCCAGCGCTCCTCAATGTCGCGAAACAGCTCGAGGCCGACCTTGTACGGGTTGAGTACGCCGGGACTCGTGCCCATCGTGCCGGAGTGCATTTCGGCGTACTCGATGACTTCGGAGTCTTCCAGCGCTTTCGTCGTCATGATCGTCGAGTGCCAGTACGACGCCCAGCCTTCGTTCATGATCTTGGTCATACGCTGCGGTGCGAAGTAGTACGCCTCGTCGCGGATGATGCCCAGCACGTCACGCTGCCAGCGCTTCAGTGGCGCGTTGTGCAGCAAGAAACCAAGTACGTCCTTCTCGGGGTTCACAGGGAAGTGTTCCTGCTGCTCCAGCGCTTCCAGACGTTCCTTGCGTTCTTTCTCGAGTTCCTCGGGCGGGTTGATGAACGAGTCCATGAAGGGCTTCGTCTTGAACTTCGTCCCGTGGGTATCCAGCGCTTCTTGCTCGCGCTGCTCCTCGGTCGTCTCCTTCGGAGTGCCGAAGTACGGCGCGTAGGAGTCGATCAGATTCTCGAGCGACAGGCAGCAGTCGATGAACTGCTCGACCTCGTCCTGGCCGTACTGATCCATGTGCCGCCGTACCCGCGTAGCATGGTTGGCGATCTCGTCGACCATCTTGCGATTGGTCTGCGAGAACCATGCGTTGTTCTTGAAGAAGTCACTGTGGCCATAGACATGGGCCATGACCAGCTTCTGCGCGACTTCGGAGTTCGCGCGCATCAGGTAGGCGTAGCTAGGGTCGTTGTTGATGACGAGTTCGTAGATCTTCGAGAGACCGTACGAATAGTTCTTCTGTAGCTCCTCGTACTGCATCCCGAAACGCCAGTGCGGATACCGCGTCGGGAAACCACCGTACGAAGCAATCATGTTCATCTCGTCGTAGTCGACCATCTCGAAGATGACTTCGAAGAAATCGAGTCCGAAGTCGACGGCGTACTGACGTATGATCTGGCGGTGCTCCTCGAGATCGGGTGGCAGACGGCGCTCCACTGTCAGCATCGTTTACGCCCCCTTGCCGAGGAATGTCTTGATAGAGGCAAGGATCTCGTCGCGGCTGTTGATCTCGGACAAGACGACCTGTTCGTTGTCCGGGAACGCCTCCATGAGGTCCTTGATGAACTGGCCACTGCCATAGGCACTCTTCACCTGGCCGTAGCAGAACACGTTCGATGCGGGGAGCAGCTGTTCGGTCAGTAGCTCCATGCACAGACGGGTATCGTCGCCACCCCAGTTGTCACCGTCTGAGAAGTGGAACGGATAGATGTTCCAGTCCTGCGGCGGAAACTCCTTCTGGATCATGTCGGTCGCCAGCTTGTAGGCGGACGAGATCTTCGTGCCGCCACTTTCGCGAACGTGAAAGAATGTGTGGTGGTCGACCTCGCGCGCCGTAGCGTCGTGGATAATGTAGCGCGTTTCGATCTGCTCGTACTGGGAACGCAGCCAGGTATCGATCCAGAAGCTCTCGATCCGGACGATTTCTTTCTGCTCGTTCCCCATCGAACCCGACACATCCATCATATAGATGATCGCGGCGTTCGATTGCGGCATCGACTGCGGCTTCCACGCGCGATAGCGGCGGTCGTCGGCGGTCGGAATGATCACCGGTGCGTCAGGGTTGTAGGTACCTGTTTGCAGCTGGCGACGGAGCGCTTGCTTGAACGTGCGCTTGAAGTGTCGTAGCGATTCCGGACCACTACGGTGAATCCCGGTGTAGTAGTCCTTCTTCGTGTTGATGGACTTGTTGCCCTTGGGCTCGATCCGGGGCAGCTCGAGCTCTTCCCCAAGGATTGCGGCCAGCTCTTCGAGCGTGACGTCGACCTCGAGGATGTGCTCCCCCGGCTGATCTCCGGCGCCTGGACCGGCGCCGGCTTTCTCGTCGCCGATCGGGGTCCCCTCTTCGCCGGGTCCCTGCCCGACGCCGCCCTTGTCTTGATGACCGTAGCGGAAGTTGGGGATGTCGATCTGCGGCAGCGGCACGCTAACGGTGTCCGCCCCCTGCCGAGCGATCAGCTCGCCCTGAGAGACGTACTGCTTCAGGTTCTCGCGAATCTTCCCCCGAACGATCTTCTGAAAACGATTGCGATCGGGTTCTACGCTTTTGACCATGTTATTCCTTGGCGTCCCCACGTGCGAAGATACTCGCGACGTAGTTCAGCACGTCGGTGGCGCTGTCCTCGTTGTAACCGTAGTTCTTGATCAGACGGTTCTTGACGACATCGATCTTCTCTTGCGTGTCGCGATCGACGACGTCGGAGATCAGGCTGGTCAGCTTGATCGAGTCCTTCTTGTCCTCGAATAGCTTCAGCTCGAGTGCCTTTTGCAGACGCGCGTTGGTCTTGTAGTCGAAGACCTTCTGGTCGACGGCCAGCGCCCCGATGTAGTTCATGATCTCGCGACGGAAGTCGTCCTTGCGGTTCTCGGGGATGTCGATCTTCTCTTCGATCGAACGCATCAGACGCTCGTCTGGCTCTTCCAGCTGATTGGTGTACTGGTTGCGCACCTTCTCCCGCTGGGTGTAGGCCTTGACGTTGTCGATGTAGTTCGAGCACAGTTTCGAGATGCCATCCTCGTCGGCGCTGATCGCGCGCTGGACCTCGTTCTTGACGATGTCTTCGTACTCGCTCTTGACGACAGCCAGCATCTCGGAGTAGCGCGCGCGCTGCTCTTCGTTCGAGATCAGCGAGTGGTTCTTGAGACCGTCCTCGAGCTCGTTCAACACCATGAACGGGTTCACATACGAGTAGTCTGAAACCAACGCGTTCGAGATCTTGTCCTGAATGTAGCGCGGACTGATCCCTTCGAGCCCTTCTCGGCGCGACTCGGAACGCAGCTCCTTGACGTTCTCCTCGGTGAAGCCGGGGAGGCTCTTGCCATCGTAGAGCTTCATCTTCTGCGACAGGCTCAGCTGTGCTTTCTTGGGCTCTTCGAGGCGCGTCAAGACGGCCCACATCGCACAGATCTCCAGCGTGTGCGGCGCCACGTGCTTGGCGACGCGATCGCCAGTGAAGTCCTTCTCGTAGATCCGGATCTCCTGGCCGAGGGTCGTGTTGTACGGGATGTCGATCTTGACGGTCCGGTCGCGGAACGCCTCCATCAACTCGTTGTTTTGCAGCTTGCGATACTCGGGCTCGTTCGTGTGCCCAATGATCACTTCATCGATGAACGTCTGCGCGAATTTCTTCGGCTTGACGCTGTGCTCTTGGCTAGCACCGAGCAGATCGTAGAGGAACGCTACGTCTAGCTTCAGCACTTCGATGAACTCGATCAGACCGCGGTTGGCGATATTGAATTCACCGTCGAAGTTGAATGCGCGCGGGTCGGATTCAGACCCGTATTGCGCGATCTTGCGGTAGTTGACGTCGCCGGTGAGTTCGGTCGAATCTTGGTTCTTCTCGTCCTTGGGCTGGAAGGTGCCAATCCCGCAGCGATCCTTCTCCGACAAGACCAGACGCTTCACGCGCACGTGATTGATCATCTGGTTCCAGTCGCCGTCGTACTTGTCCATGTAGAAGTTGTAGTACCAGCGCGAGAACGGACACAGCTCACCGTCGAGCTTGAGCTTGTAGCGGCAGTTCGGGAGCGCACTCAGGTGCTCGCACAATTCTTTGCGCGGAGTTTCAGGAACCAAGTACAGCGGTTCCTCGTGCATCGGCGAATCGACCCACTCTCCTTCCTCGTCTTGCCACTGGAAGGTGTAGAGAGCGCCCTCGCGACTTTCGGAATAGCGCTCGACGCCCTTCTTCAGCATGCGGACGATCGTGCTCTTGGCCGAACCGACGGGACCATGCAGCAGCAGCACACGCTTCTCGGTGCCGTAGTGATGCGCGGCCGACTTCACGAAGTTGACGAGTGCCATCAACGGCCGTTCGAGACCGAAGACGGCATCTTTGCCATCTTCAATGGGATCGTCGAAGAAGTTGAAGTGTTCGACCGACTCCTTCAGCACCGTTCGTTCCGACTTCCCGTACGACATGATCATGTCGTAGATCCGTTGGAACGCATTGCGCACCACGTTGGGATCGTCGTGAACCAGCCTGAGGTAGTCGTGGAAAGAGCCGCTCCAGCTGATCTCTCGATACAGGTCCGTGTCGAGGTGCTTGTTGATCAGCCCGTAAAGATCTACATTTTCCGCCATTGTGTTCCTCCACCCCCATCGTCGGACCCCTGGAAACCGCCCTTGAACGCTTTGTAGCGCCAGAAAACCACTGCAGGGCACCCCAGAGGAGAAAAGCGGGGGCATTCGATTGTTTGCGGGTACGGGACTCTCGACGCCAAGAACAACGCACGAGGGTTACGGTTTTGTTCCGCTCCCCCGAGCGGTGACGCAGCAGGACCGAGAATCCCCATCCCCTGTTGCTCTCGGCCGTGTGAGAGCGTGCAGGTCCTGTTTGGTGCTCACGTCGGTAACTACCGACAACTGCAAGTGTAGTGACTCAGTTGCGTGACCGCAAGCACGGGGGCATTGCGGTCGCGCGGGCAGTCCGGATATCGTGTCTGGTTAGCCGCAGGCGAGCAGCAGCAGGAGGAGAAGTTTGTCCGCAGAGAACGATCCCAGCGACGCCGGGATCGACGCCCTGCCGCAACCACTCGCCCGAGTGCGGGCGGACTTGCAGCGGGCCGCCGGGGATCTACGCGCCGAACATGCCGCCGCCTTCGCCGTGCTCGAGGTCGGCGTCCGGTGGCTTGCGATTTGCCTGTTGCAAGCGCGCGCCGCCCTACAAGCGCCGCTCGACGAAACCAAGCGTGTCGAACTCTTCTTTCGGCGTCCCAGTTTCGGGAGTTGGGTCGAGGTCCTACTGCGCCACGGTAGGAATCCAATCGCCGGAGTCTCCGGTGCCAATGCTGTACTGTCGGTGATCGGCAGCTTGCTTGCGCTCGAAAGCCCTGTCGCGGGGCGCTTACACCAGACCATCCGATCCGGCGCGGTCGCAGACGGCACCATCTCCCGCGCCTGGGGCGCGCTACTGGAACTGCTGCCGTCTTACCGCAATGACTTCATCGGACACGCAGGCATCCTTCCGGACGAACACTACGAACAGTACTCCCCGCTCTTCTGCGACGCGGCCAACGACCTTCTCGACACTTTGCGGGCCCATCCATTCCTGTTGCGGATCGCGCACCCCGTAGACGGTGCCGTGGAAGTGCGCGACTGCACCGGGATCGAGATGACGGCAGTCGAGCGGCTCGCAGCCCCAGCATCGGGCAGCCAGACCGGCGTCCCGTACATCGCCGACGGCACCACCGGTGCACCGCTGCTGTCGCTCGGCAACCTGCTGCATGCCGAAGACGGCGTGTTACAGCTCTTCGATCGGTCGCCGCCGCGCGGCGGGATCGACTACATGGACTTTGCGACCGGCAATCGCAATCGCGTTCGGGGGCAGTCGATCACAGACAGCGAGCTGGTCCACGCCCTGTCGTACCAGGAGGACGATCAGCGCGCGATCGCGGGTAGGGTTCAGGTCGAGTACCAGGCGCTCCGACGCGCCGCGCGCGTCGGCGATCGCGTGCCCTTCCGCATCGCCATCACCAGTCAGGCCCCGACCGACCTGCGCTGCCAGATCGGCCTCGAGACCGACGAGGGCTGGCGCCAGCACGGCAGCGTCGACGAAGTCACGGTGCGACGTGGCAGTTGCAGTACGGCGCTCCTGTGGTTTGAGCCACTATCGCCGGGGGTCATCGAAGGACCGCGTATCGTGATTGCCGCTGAGTTCGGTTCAGGTACCACCCAGTTGCTGCAGGTCGAACGTCCTGTCGTGCGCATCGAAAGCAGCCCCGCGCAGCCTCTCATTGGGATCCAATCGACGTGCCAGGGCGTGTACGCGCCGCTCTTCGATAGCGGCAAGCCAGCAGTGGTCGCGGTTCTGGGCGAGTCTGGTTGCGGGAAGAGCACAATACTCGATGAAGTGGCTCGTGAAGCGCGGCACCGCGGGCTCCGGGAGTTGCGGGCCACGGCGACCCGTGACACTGGCCAGGAACTCAAGCCCTTCAACGACCTCCTCCGCGACCTGCTCGGCATCGTCGAAGCGGAACACGATGCCGCGTCGCTGCGTGCCTTTGCGACCGAACGCCTGTCGCAGTACCTCGGCGACGAGGCACCGGTCATCGACTATTTCGTGGACCAGCTACTGGGCGTCGATCCCGAACGTTTCGATCCCGGGATTCGCGAGTACCGCTGGTTCCGTTTGCTGGCAGTAACGGCGGCCGAGGGCCCGTTGCTGCTGATTGTCGATGACATCGATCAAGCAGACGAGACCTCCCTGCAGTTGCTGCGCAGCCTTCTCAAGCGTTGCCATCAAGACGGGGTTGTCGTCAGCGCGGTCGTGTCGACGAGCAGTGCCGCAGCCATCGACAAGTTGGCGTCTGCTCAGATACCGATCCCTGGCTTCGACCGAGAAGGCCTAGCCGAGCTCATCGAGCAACTCTACCCGGGCACCACGTGTGGCGATGATATGCCATGGCTCGCAGACGCGCTGCTGGAGCGGTCCGCCGGCAACGCTGCATTCGCGTTGAGCTTGGCGCGGCAACTAGGCCCCGATGACGACGACTCTCTGTTTCGTCAGGACGAAACCGGCAACTGGGGTCTGCGACGGGTGCTCTCAAAGGATCTGCTTCTCGCAGCCCTGCCAGTGCAACTTGCCGATAGCCTGGCGCAGCGGATCGATGCGCTGCCGGAGACAGCGACCGAGGTGCTCGAGTTTGCGGGACTGCTGGGGCAGGAAGTCCCCGTTGCTGTCTTGGAACGAGTCGTCGAAGACGCGGACGCACTCGACGACGGGCTCGACCGCCTGGAGGTCGAGCAGGTCATTGAAGCTGTCGATCCCAGCTTGACGCGGTACCGTTTCGTTTCGGCCCAGGTGCCGGACCTCGTCGCGGAGCGCGTGCGCGGCAAGGGGCGCCGCGCCTTGCGCCGTCGCTACCACGAACTCGCTACAGCACTGCAGTCGGAACTCGGTGGCAAGCCGCAACACGCCCGACAACTTGGCACCGTCTTCGCCGCCGCCGGACGAGCCGACGAAGCCTTCCCCTACCTATTGGACGCACTGCTGCACAACGCCCGCCAAGGTCACAATGCTGCAGGGATGTCGGTGCTCGACCAGCTCCGCGAGGTCCGCACGAACTGCGAAGACCTGCCGATGAGCACGCGCGTCGAGTATCACCGTTACGCGGCCCTCCTCTTGGCACAACTGGGTGTCGCCAAACTCGAAGAAGCGGTCAAGCACATGGAACGCGCGCTCGAACTGGCGACGGAGTCACAAAAGGAGGAAGAGCGCTGTCGCTGCCTCGTGAAGCTGGGCGAGTTCGAGATCCGACGGTCGCGCCTAACCGCTGCCGAGGAGTACCTGAACGCCGCCTTCGCGATTCTTCCCGAAGCCTCGCAGACCGCCTACGCGGCGCGCAACACCCTCGGCGTCCTTCGTGTACACCAAGGTCGGCGCGAAGAAGCTCGCGAGATCTTCGAGGCGCTTCTCGAGGACAAGGCGACTTCCAGCGAAGAGCCGCACCTCCGGCAGAATCTCGGCAAGGTGAACTACTTCCTCCGCCGCTTCGACGACGCCGAGAAGTACTTCAGGCAAGCGATCGAGATTGCACGCAAGCTCGACAACCCAATACTGCTGACAGTAGCGAGCGTCGGCGTATCGAACACGAATTTCATGCGCGGTGATTTCCAGTCAGCCCGTGACGACTATGAAGCGGCCCTGGAGGTCTATCGCACGCGCCAGAACCGACCTGGGCTGGCCCAGTGCTACAGCAACCTCGCTCGCGCAGAATCACTGCTCGGGCACATCGACGAGGCCCTGCGCGCGCAACGCCGTGCGATCGAGATCAGCGAAGAAGTAGGACGCGATCAGCTCGCGGCCAACACGTACCTCGATCGCATGCCACTGCAGGCAGCGATCGGCGAGCTCGACGCAGCCGCTGGGTCGCTACAGCGAGCCTGTGACATCGCTAAGAAGCTAGCCGATGAGAATCTGCAACAGCGTTGCGGTTTGTACGAGAACGCACTGCGACTGTGGCGAGGTGAGACCCCGAAAGAGATTTCGGCAGCCATCGCCAATACTGACATCGACAGTGACGACTTGGTCTACATGCAGACGATCTTGGGCCTCGAGATGCAGCGACTGCAGCCCAGTGACGATCGGGAGAAGACCCTCGAACGCGCGGAGCGGATGCTGGCCGTAACCAACCCCTGCCCGAACTTCGCGGAGTATTGTCACCTAGCCAGCGCCTACATAGCTGCAATCGGCACGCTCGACGAATGCCCAGAGGTACTTGCGAACTGGTCCTCCGGGGCCATCGACTTCCCCCCGGGCGCGCCGCAAGAGTTGATCCACGCGCGCTTGGCCATCGCACTCGGTAAGACTGACGCAGCTGCCTCGCATCGGGCACTGGCCCGACAGATCGCGACTGAACGCGCTGCCCTCATTAGGGATACAACGATGCGTAGTCAATTCCTCGCGTCACGCGAACCGCTCCTCACTGGGTCGAATACACCTGCCCCTTAGTTCGTATTGACACCTTTCTTGTATAGGCGCGAACGGCTCTGCTACACTGCCGCCCGCACATCCCTGTGCTTGGGCCAACTGGATGACGAGGTACCCATTGCATCGTAGACACCGCGCGCTTCCGCTCCCGCTCCCTGTCCTGCTCGTCCTGCTCGTCCTGCTTCTCTGTGGCTTCACCTCTGCTCAGAACAACCTAACGCTGGAGACGAGACCTGCCGCTCCCGGCACTACCGATGTCGATCTGCTGGTCACACTGGACCATGTGGAGGCTGCCGGTGTCGGCGGTTTCTCTTTCGGCCTCGATCACGATGAGGTCCAGCTGACAGTCACAGACCTGCGCTACGTGGGGCCGCCCGTAGTTAACACAGCGAGCTTCGTACTGGTCGACATCGAAGTCGGCTTTTCAACGATCGGCGTGATCCTGTTCGACGGAATCGGAGTACTGACCCTACTCCCACCTGGCAGCTACACGGTGGCAGAGGCGACCTATGACGTTTCGCTTGGGGCCGTCGTCGGAACCTCAACCGTGATGTTTGCAGCGGTCGGCACGCCACCGATCTCGATCGAGTACTCGACACCCGGCGGCCCCGTTGTGCCGACCACGACGCCGGGCGGCATCGATGTATTGGCCATCCCTCAAACTGGCACCGTACCAACGAATCAGCTGTGGCTGCCCAATTCTGGCGCGACAACGGTCAGCGTTGTCGACAGCGGCACATCGACGGTACTCGACACTCCAGATGGTGCACCGGGGAGCACGCCCAATGCGGTGGCGATGGGCCGTAACGGCGTCGTCTGGACGACGTATTCTGGCTCGAACGAGGTCGTGCGCTTCGACTCCAACACGGGCGCGCCCTTTGGACTGACCGCGGCTTCGCCGCGAATCGCCGTCGGCGTCGCGCCAAGCGCAATCGCAATCGATCCGTTCGACAATGCATGGGTTGCCAATCGCACGGACCACACGCTGACGAAGTTGGGGGCAGCAGGTGAAACGCTGCTCGGGGGCGGCGGTTTCGCTGGCGGCCCCGTCGCGGTGCCACCGGGCGGTTCAGTCTCCCTGCGCGGCATCGCATCCGATGCCCTTGGCAACATCTGGATCGCAAGCGGCGACGGGGATCAACTACACAAGTTCAACAACGGCGGAGCGCTGGCCCTGACTGTGGACCTCGGCACAGGGGCTGGCGCCTACGGCGTGGCCGTTGACCGCGACGGGTTCGTTTGGGTCACGCTGTCGGCGCTCAACGAGGTACGCCGCTACGCAAACGACGGCACCCTTTCTGAAGCGGCATATCCAGTCCCCGGGGCGACCCCCGAGGGAATCGCGATCCGCGGGCGCAACACGGCATGGGTAGCTGGTCCCGGCATCCTTCACCGAATCGAGCCAGGTGGCATGGGGCCGCCGACGATCGCGTGCTTCACCGGTGTTCCAGATCCGAGTGGCGTGGCCGTCGCCAATGACGGCTCTATCTGGTTTACCGACTCAACAGGAAACAACGCGACGAAGTTCGACGACGCAGGGGTCCCGCTTGGCGCCAGCGTCTCGCTAGGCACGACTCCAGAGTTCCTGGGCGACGCGTCTGGGTACATCCTCGCCAACGTGCTGTTTCCCAACGAGGACTTCGACGCCGATGGGGTCGAGAACGCATCCGAGTGCGATGCTGGGTCGAACCCCTACGACGCAACCTCGATGCCTGCGGTACCACCCGTGGAGGATCTCACATGCTCCGCCGTCTTTTCCGGAGTAGGCACCGACTGGACCGTCACGTTGACGTGGACGATACCGACCGGCGCGTCCTACTCATCGATCGAGATCTTTCGCGACGGCGTCTCGCAGGGCATGACCCCACTCGCGACCGATACGTCGTTCGTGCAGACCGTCAGCGTCGATGGCGACTACACCTACACCGTCACGGCTGCGATCTTCTTTCCGACAGCCGATGCAGAGTGTGGCGTGACTGTTGGCCCAGGAAACTTTCTTGCAGAACACCCTGTGGGCGTCGGTGGACCTGCAACCAACCTGCTCGACATCACCGTGAACCCTGCGCCGTTGGCTGGCCAGCCCACGTACTACGTGACCGAGAGCGGAACGAACCAGGTGTTGGCGCTCGACGATGCCTACAACGAGATCGGGACGATCCCCAGTCCGTTCGCGGCAGGGCTGCCGTTGACCGGAATCGCCTACGCAGCTTGCAGCACCTGCGGTAACGGCGGCGCGATCTTCGTCGGTACGGGAACGGCAACGACCCAAGCCATGGTGCAAGAGCTCGAACTGGACGGAACTCCGATCGGATCGCCGCGCCTGCTTAGAACGCCAGGGGGCAATCCCATTATCGCCCGCATCGGTGCGTTGGCGGCAGTCGAAGACTTCGACAATCCTGGGAATGTAATCTTGTTCGTCAGCGTTCCGGACACCTGCGATGGTTTCGTCTTCGAGTTCAGCAGCGGTAGTTCCGACGCCTCACAGCCGTTGTCTTTCGTCCACCCAGGGGCCGGTCTCAACGCATTCGGGCTCAGCGGCATCGCGGTTCCTATCGGTGGTGACTTCGGGAGCATTCTTGGAGGAAACATCCAACTGATGGGACAAGACCCCTGCGAGGTGAGCTTCGAGATCATCGAGTACAACCTGACCCCAGGCGCGGGCACCGGCGGCATGGCTTCGCTGACTCCCGTCGGCACGCCGATTCCGCTGGACGGCATCCCGGACGAGTCGGTGTTCGGTGGTTTCGCGACGAACGGTCCCGAGCTCTCCGTCACCGGAGTCGCAACAAGCGTCATCTACGAACTCGATATCCGCCGCCTGTTCATCCGAGGGGATTCGAACAACGACGGCACATTGAACATCGCCGACGCTGTCGCCATTTTGAACTTCTTGTTCTCGGGCGGCCTGGCCGTCGACCCGAACTGTACAGAAGCCGCAGATGCCAACGGCGACGGATCGGTCAACATCGCCGACGCCGTCTATGTGCTCAGCCACCTGTTCAGTATGGGAGCTCCGCCACCCGCGCCGTTCCCGGAACCGGGCTTCGACGATGTCGACAACAACCTACAGTGCGTCGAGTAGTCCGGAGCTTCGCGGACCAGACCTTCAGACCTTGAAACGCGTGCCTTCGGGACCGTTCTCCAACTTCAACACGCCACGTGGGCAGACGGCTGAACAGACACCACAACCGACGCACGAAGCACGGATGATGTTCTCGCCGCGCTGAGCATAGGCGCGGACATCGATCCCCATTTCGCAAAACGTCGAACAGTTGCCGCAGGACATGCACTGACTACCGTTGGTCGTGATTCGGAAGCGTGACTTGACGCGTTGAATGATGCCCAGAACAGCAGCCATGGGACAGCCGAAGCGGCACCAAACCCGACTGCCGAGCAGTGGATAGAAGCCGACACCGACGACACCAGAAAAGATCATCGTGATCCAAAGCCCGTAGAACGTCGAAAAAGCCTGCGAGAAGTCGCCGAGAACTCGCCCTTCTTGGGCCGAGTTGACCCACAGCACAACTGTCAAAGCGATGACCAAGACGAGCACCGAGTGGATCATCCATCGTTCGATGCGCCACGCGCGAGTCGATTTGTCCGACAGCTGTCGCCATGGATCCCCGAGGGTCTCGGCCAACCCACCGCAACCGCACACCCACGAGCAATACCAACGCTTGCCGTAGTAGTAGGTCAGTATCGGTGTTGCGATCAAGCTCATGAAAGCCGACCAATAGAAGAAGAACGCGACCGTGCCCTCTGCACTCTGCCAGGCGCTGGGGTACAGATACTCCGGCTTGAGTGGCCAGAAGTACGTGAAGTAGTACTCCTTGGACTGGAACAGGATCAACAGGTTCGGGATCAGAAACGCGAGCACCAGTTGAAAGAACACGACCGAGACTGTCCGCAGCCGCTGGTAGCGATTGTGGCGATAGCGCATCCACATGCGGACACCGAACACCGTCACCGACAACGTGTACAAGAAGCCATACAAGAACCAGTGACTGGCGTCCTGCGATGCCAGCAGCTGCGCTAGCGGATTCGTGATTGTCACCAGCGGAGCGATGAAGTCGTGGCCGAGCGCGCCGGTAAGGTCGTCGCGAAAGTACAGCGCCACGTAGAAGCCCGTGATCCCGAACGCGAGCAGCCACGCCGTGACGCCGCGATGAGTCGTCGAAGAAAACGCGATGCCATCGTGGTAGATCCCTACAGGTCGGCCCCTGTAACGGGCCACGAATGCAAGGACGCCACCAACCGCGGGCAAGAAGTAGCCGACGAGCAGACTGCCCCAGCCACCGAGGAACGGTCCAGCAAAGTACATCGCCACCAACGCAATGGTCCCGATCGCAACCATCGCCACTCCGACGCGCTCGGCAACTGTGCGCGGTGGCCGCGCCGAGTGCGGCGCCACTGGAGCCCCGAACTCTTTCTCTTCGTCGAAGTCCAACTGATCGTCGAGAGTGATCATGGGCGCGCCCCTTTCAGCTGCTGGCTGATCGCGGCTTCGAAGCGGGGAAAGAACTCGGGATCGAAGTTGGCTTCGGCAAGGTGCTCCAGAACGTAGTCCACCGAGCGCTGCTCCTCGATCCAGCGCCGGCACACGTCGTGGCGGTAACGCAGCCCCATCAAGTTGAAGCCCGTCACGCAGCCGTCGGCATGGACGATGCGCATGCCATGCTTGCCGTTGGGGTGTTCCCACCACAGCGACTCCTGCGCGGTGACGGTCGGCAGGATCATCCCGTAGGTTTGGTATTCGAGCTGCAAGAACTTGGCGGAGTTGTACCAAGTCCCGGGCTCGTATGCGGTCGCTTGGCCGGTCGCAATGTTCTCGCCAGCGACTCGCCCCTGCGCCTTGCCCGTGTACCAAACTTGTTGGATCAGATTGCGCTGATCTCCTTCCTTGACGATCTCAGAGCAGTCGCCCGCCGCATAGATCCCATCTGTTTGCGTCCGCAGTGCGTCGTCTACCAGCACACCGCGCCCTGTGGGGACACCACTTGTCTTGGCAAGATCAATGTTGGGATGGACGCCGGGGGTCAGCCCGACGAGTTCGCAATCGATGCGATCGCCGTTGCCGGTCACGATCCCCGCGACGCGTCCCGAACCATCGTCGATGATCTCTTTCAGATCTGTTTCCAAGCGGAGATCGAAGTGTTCTTCGCGGATGTGGCGTGTCACCATCTGGGACTCTTCGTACGGCAGGACGTTGTCCCAATACGACTTCTCACGGACGACGAGCGACACGGGGATGTGGCAACTATGGACCATCTCGGCAAGCTCGATCCCAATCAGCCCCCCACCAACGATCACTGCACGCCGCGTCCGCTCGATCGTCTTGTAGAGGCGGCGCAAGTCCATCAGGTCCCAGAGGCCTTGGACACCGTCCAGATCCTGCCCTGGCCAACCGAACTTGTTGGACTTGGACCCCGTGGCCAGCAACAGATGGTCGTAGGTCAGCGGCGCGTTGCGATGCAACTGCAGTGTCTTGGCGGTGGCATCGATGTCGAGGACCCAGTCCTTCAGTAGCTCGATGCGTTGTTCGGGCCAGAACGAATCTTCGAACGGCTTCGTGTCTTGAAAGCGTTGGTGGCCCATGAAGATGTACATCAAAGCCGGGCGAGAGTAGTGGTAGGTCGACTCGCCGGAAATCATCGTGATGCGCCAATCAGGCTGCAGTTCACGCACGCGGATAGCAGCAGCGACACCGGTCGCTCCATTGCCGACGATTACGACGTGTTGCATAGCCTTGGCACCCCAATCCTGCGTTCGAGGAGAGAACGGGAGGCCAGTGTGGATAGTTCCGGCGCAAAAAAAAAGGCGCTCCCGGAGTCTCCGGGAGCGCCTTCTCTTGCAGAGGAGCGCGTTACTTCTCTTCTTTGACCTCGAAGTCCGCGTCGATAATGTCGTCGGCCCCGTCGGCAGCCTCACCGCCACTGGCGCCAGCACTCGCGTCAGGGCCGGCGGCTCCAGGGCCACCTTCAGCAGCGCCCGCTGCCGCGGCCTTCTCGTAGATCTGCTTGCCGAACTCTTGCGAGGCCTGCTGCAGACCATCGATCGCCGCTGTGATTGCAGCAGCGTCTTGGCCATCCTTGACGCCGTTGAGCTTCTCGATCGCGCCCTCGATCTCCTTCTTGTTCTCAGCACTGACCTCGTCGGCGTGCTCCTTGAGAAGGCTCTCGGTGCTATAGATCAGCTGCTCCGCTGTGTTCTTTGCTTCGACGAGCTCACGCTTCTTCTTGTCTTCTTCTGCGTGCGACTCGGCGTCCTTGCGCATCTGCTCGACTTCGTCCTCCGACAGACCCGACGAAGACTGAATCTTGATCGAGTGCTCTTTGCCGGTTCCGAGGTCCTTGGCGCTGACAGCGAGGATGCCGTTGGCGTCAATGTCGAACGAGACCTCGACCTGCGGTACACCACGCGGCGCCGGCGGAATGCCGTCGAGCTGGAAGCGTCCCAGCGTGCGGTTGTCGTTCGACATCTCGCGCTCGCCCTGCAAGACGTGAATGTCGACAGCCGGCTGATTGTCGGCAGCGGTCGAGAACGTTTCCTTGCGGTTGGTCGGGATCGTCGTGTTGCGCTCGATCAACTTCGTCATGACGCCACCGAGGGTTTCGATACCCAAGGACAGCGGCGTGACGTCGAGCAGCAGCACCTCGCTCAGACGCTCGTCACCAGCCAGGATTCCACCTTGGATCGCCGCGCCCATGGCCACGACTTCGTCGGGGTTCACCGACCGGTTCGGCTCTTTGCCGAAGATCTTCTTGATGACTTCCTGCACGGCGGGGATTCGCGTCGATCCACCGACCATGATGACTTCGTCGATCTCGCTGGCCGACAGACCGGAGTCGGAGATCGCCATCTCGCAAGGCTTGCGAGTGCGATCGACGAGGTCTGCGGCAAGCTGCTCGAAGGTGGCTCGGGTGACTTCCATCTGCAGGTGCTTGGGACCCGTTTGGTCTGCGGTGATGAACGGCAAGTTGATGTCGGTCTGCGTCCGGGTCGAGAGCTCGCACTTGGCCTTCTCGGCCGCTTCCTTCAGACGCTGCAGCGCCATCAGATCTTTGCGCAGGTCGATCCCCTGCTCTTTCTGGAAAGCCTCGGCGATGTGGTCGATCAGCACTTCGTCGAAGTCATCACCACCAAGGTGCGTGTCGCCATTGGTGGCGAGGACCTTGAAGATACCTTCGTCGACCTCGAGCACCGATACGTCGAACGTACCGCCACCCAGGTCATAGACAGCGATACGCTCGCTGCCCTTCTTGTTGAGTCCGTACGCCAACGACGCGGCGGTCGGTTCGTTGATGATGCGCTTGACCTCGAGGCCCGCAATGTGGCCGGCGTCCTTGGTCGCTTGACGTTGGCTATCGTTGAAGTAGGCCGGCACGGTAATGACGGCTTCGGTGACGGTTTCTCCGAGGTAGTTCTCGGCGGTCTCCTTGAGGTCCTGCAGGATCAGCGCCGACACTTCCGGCGGCGTGTACTCCTTGCCCGCGACGGAGACTTTGACTAGTTCGTCGGAGCCACCGACGACGCCGTACGGCACGGTCTTCTCTTCATCGCTGACTTCGTTGTGACGGCGCCCCATGAAGCGCTTGATCGAAAAGATCGTGTTCGTCGGGTTCGTGACCGCCTGCCGCTTGGCGATCTGGCCAACGAGACGCTCTCCTTTGTCGGTGAAACCGACGACGGACGGCGTTACCCGGTTGCCGTCGCGGTTCGGGATCACGGTGGGCTCGCCACCCTCCATGACGGCGACACACGAGTTCGTGGTCCCTAGGTCGATGCCGATGATCTTAGCCATGCTGATTCCTCTCTGCCGCTCCCCCGGCGGGCGTTGCCTCTCGGTGATTCCAGGCGATTTCAGTTTCAGGCGCCCACTGGGGCGCTCCCTCGCTAGCGCAAAGAGCATTCCCAGCCGCGCGATCGAAGTCGATCGGCGTAAGACGTTGTATCAATTGTGGTTGAGCAGTAGCGGCTACTGACAGGGAGGCGTGTGTTCGCTGCCAATGTGACAGGAGCCGCGATGGCGGTCTGAGGGTGGCGCCATTCTGGCAGGTAATCAGCGCAGGCCGTACTCGCTGATCTTTCGGTACAGCGTCCGCTCGCCGATCCCAAGGAGCTGGGCAGCCTCCTTGCGGTTGCCGTCGACCGACTGCAGCGTGTGCTTGATCATCTCCTCCTCCATCTCGCGCAGCGTCGTGCCGACGATCGGCAGCGCGCCCGATTGGGCCGCTTCGGCCTTCGGGCGGATCCGCCCAGGCAGCGCGTCGATGTGAACGATCGGTTCGAGCGCTGTCACAACCAGATTCTCTGCGACGTTCTTCAGTTCGCGCACGTTCCCCGGCCACGGGTAGCGCGTCAGTATTCGCAACGCTTCGCGATCCAGGCCGTCGATCTTCTTGCCGTGGATGCGCGAGTACTCCCCCATGAAGTGATCGAGCAGCAGCGGGATGTCGATTGTGCGCTCGCGCAGCGGTGGAATCTCGAGACTGACGACATTCAGCCGGAAGTAGAGATCTTCGCGAAAGCGACCGGCCTCGATCTCCGCCTGCAGATCTTTGTGCGTCGCCGACAACAGTCGCACATCAACGGCGATCGGATCGTTGTCACCGATCCGATAGACCTGCTGATCCTCGAGTACCCGCAGCAACTTGACCTGCGTCGACATCGGTATGTCGCCGACCTCGTCGAGAAACAGCGTCCCGCCACTCGCGTGTTCGAAGCGCCCTTTGCGGGCGTACGTCGCGCCAGTGAACGCGCCTTTCATGTGACCGAAGAGTTCACTCTCCAGGATTCCTTCGGACAACGCAGCGCAGTTGAGCGGCACGAAAGGCATTTCGCGGCGACGGCTGTTGTTGTGGAGCGACTTTGCGATCAGCTCCTTGCCGGTCCCCGTCTCGCCGAGGATCAACACCGACACATCCGTCGGTGCGATCTGCGACATCTTTTCGACGATCGTGTTCATCGAAGGACTCGAGCCGATGATTCCCTGAAAACCGAAGCGCTCGTCGAGTGTGCGCTCCAGTTCTTCCGTGCGGCGTTTCAGGGCCTGCCCCTCGAGCACCTTCTCAACCCGAATCCGCAGCGTCTTGATGTCGACTGGCTTCTCGAGGTAGTCAGCCGCCCCAAGGCGCATCGCTTCGACAGCCGTTTCGACACTCGCGTGGCCGGTAGAGACCATGACCTCGACGAACGGATTGATCCGGCGCGCGTCGCGCAACACCTGGATCCCGTCGATGTCTCCCAACAGCAGGTCCGTGATCACGAGGTCGTAGGGATTCGAACGCAGCTCTTCGAGCCCTTCGGCACCGCTATTGGCAACATTGACGCCGTAGCCCACGACGCGGAGTGCGTCCGCGGTTGCTTCCGCGTGATGCGCTTCATCGTCGACGACGAGGATATGTACTTCTTCTGGGTTCGCCACGCTCACGATGCGCTATCCATATCCACGCTCGTCGCCTGTTGCTCACGCGGGAGCGACACGACAAACCGACTGCCCTTCCCCGCGTCACTCTCCACCACGATGTTGCCGCCGTGGGCGCGCACGATGCGCAGCGTCGTCGGCAGCCCGAGGCCGTTCCCGTCTGGTTTCGATGAATAGTAGGGACGGAAAATCTTCTCGAGCCGTTCCTCCGGTATCCCCTCACCGGTATCGGTCACATCGACTTCGATGCGGGACTTGTCGATCTCGCGCGTGCGCACGATCAGTTCACCGCCGCCCGGCATCGCCTGTTCGGCGTTGGAGAGCAGATTCGCAAGGACCTGCCCCAGCAGCTTCTCGTCGGCGGTCACCGTACCGATGGCTGGGTCGGGCTGGAAACGCACCTGCACATGCTTGCGTTCGAACCCTTCGCGCATGCGACCGATCAAGTCGGTCAATAGCCCGTTCACGTCGCACGCGGTGTGCACCAGCTCCTGGCGTTCAGTGAAGCGGAGAAACGAGTTCACAATGAACTCGATGCGCTGCACCTCGGACTGCATCACCGAGAGGCGCTTCACCATCCGCTCTTCGCGAGGCGTCGTCGGGTGCTGCCACTCTTCCTGCAGGAGCTGACCGTTGATGTTCAACGTGGAGAGCGGGTTCTTGATCTCGTGAACAAGGCTACCCGCGAGCGCGGCTACGTCCTGTTCCCAACTCCCGAGATCGCGCGCGTCGAAGCGTGCCAAGGCGGCTTCCCTACCCGTTCCCGTCTTCCTGGTCGCCACCACCGCCCGAGTCCTCGGCCGCAGCGTCCTTCGTCGAACGATACAGCTGGTACCGGACCTTCTTCAGGGCGATCGTCTCCGCCGGCAACGCAAACACCGCGAAGTTCCCTTCGGGGAAGGCCGTGCGCCCCTCGTCCAGGATCTCTCCTTCGTCGAGGTCGTAGATCTCGAACTTGCCCTTGCGGACCTGGACGCGCAAGCGCACCCACTCGCCGGTACGAATCGGCACTCGAATCGGCTTGTAGCCGTACTGACCCCGACTGAAACCAGCGCTCATACCGATCAGCAACTTCTGCCCGGAGTCGATGCGGACGTCGCACTCCATCGTGTAGTCGATCCATTCCTTCTCGCCGCCGACGATCTGCACCGGGCTTTCGGTCTTGTTCTCGACTTCGTAGCCGCTCTCGAGCTCTTTGAAGAGCTCGGTCGGGCCGTGCGGAATCAACCCCTCGACGCCCATCTCGACCCAAGCGATGTCGGGAGGCGGAGCGGCCTCGGCCTTGAGCTCCTCGTAGATCGGTAGGTAGCGTTCGATCATCTCCCGCACTTCGGGGTAGTGCTTCGTGTTCTTGTAGCGGTCGTGATACGACTCGAGGATCGCGATCGCGGCGATAATGCCCTCGAGTGTGCCTTGGTTCTTCAACCCGGCCGCACGACTCATCACGGTGTCGGCATGCGTCGAAGCACGGTCGAAGAGTTTGATCTCTTCCTGCTTCTTGCCCCATTCTTTCAATGCATCGGTCGGTTCGCGTGTGCCAACGGACCACGGTACATGGTGGTAGGCCTCCGGGAACTTGAACAGTTCTTCGTCGGCGCCGACGAAGTCGCCGTCCTCCATGAGCGCGTTGACCCTTGCCAAGACCGCATCGAGCTCGTTCTGCGCCTTGGTTTGGAAGCGCTCCTTGCTCTGGTTCATCATGCTCAAGGCATCGTTTTCGTACTTCGTGCCTTGGGTGCTGATCAGGAGCGCTTGCAGATCTTGGAACAAGTTGCGATCGATCTGCGAAGCCTTCGCGTTGCGTAGACGCTTGCGCATCTTCAGCGTGCGGTCACTGAGACGAGCGAGGCGCTGGCGCTCCCGCTCGGCTTCCATCTCCTCGACAGTCAACTCCGGCTCTTCGTCGACCACGACCGGCGCCGGCTTGCTGCACGACGTAGCGCCAACGAGGCCGAACAGAACGAGCAGAGCGAGAGCGGTAATCCTGAACGGGTTCATGGGCCGGAATTCCTGGGGTTAAGTGATCGTTTCGCGAGCAGCCGCGAGGATCTGAGCGAGCACTTCTTGCTCGTCCCCCTCGAGGCGACACCCTGCCGCTTGCGCATGTCCCCCTCCCCCGAAGCCTGTGGCTATCGAGTGAATTGTGACGGGACCACGCGATCGAAGAGACACTTTATATCGTCCAGGAGAGAGTTCAACGGCCAGGAAGACGATTTCCGCCTCCCGAACCCCCTTCAGAAGGTCGATGAAGCCATCGATCTCCTCATACGGAACTCCGTGTCGATCCAGCATTTCCCGACGCAACACGGACCACACGATGCGGTCGTCCTCCACCGACTGCGCGTTGGCCAGGAGCTCCCCCAGCAGCCGCGTCCGCGCGATCGAGCTCGCCTCGAAGACCAACGTATACAAACTCTCGGGGTCGGCCCCAGCGGCCACCAGACGAGCTGCGCAGCCGTAGGCGTCCGATGAAGCGTTTCCGAAGCGAAACCACCCCGTATCCGTCGCCAGCGCGACGAACAACGCCGTCGCCATCGGCGCGGTGACAGCCACGCCCAGCCCTTCGATGACATCCAGGACGAGGCTCCCGGTGGACGGGCTAGCGGTCTCGGACCAGATCGCCTGAAAGACCGACGGGTCGTCGCAGAGATGATGGTCGATGACGCAGATCGGGGCGTTCCCACCCTCGACAAGGGGCCATAAGGCGCCGAGACGCTCCGGGTCCGAGGTGTCCAGAACCACGCACAAATCGGCCTCTGCGACCCGCTGCTGGTCTTGGGCGGACGGCTGCGGACGCGCGGCGACCTGCACGACCCCCTCCGGGTCGAGAAACCCAAACTTCTCAGGCGTCGCGTGACTATTGAGAATTCCGGGCTGCGCCCCCAACTGCTCGAGGGCGCGGTACAGCGCCAGCTCCGACCCGATCCCGTCGCCATCCGGGTAGATGTGCGATAGAAGTAACGGGCGTCTTGACTTACGCAGCATCTCGAGGAGCGCCGGAGGCGGCTGGAAGGTCGGGGGCGAGGGGCTCAAAGGGGTTCTCCTGTTTGGGTGCGGCCGTTGTATACAGATTCGGGGCAAGCATGGCAAGCTTTGGGCCCACCACAGGGACCGAATCAAAAATGAACGGCGTCAGTTTCACAAAGTCAACAAACGCTCTCTCGTAACCAATTCATGCGGGGCAACTTGCGTGAGCGCAAAACTTTGTTTTGCGATCACAACGGCCGCCTATAGAATCGTGAGGATAGAAGTGGAATACGGCATAGCCATGCAGGTATGCCGCGTTGGGCAGTAACGCTACAACTTGGGTTGGGAAACCCTATACGGGTTCCGGTAGCTCGCCAACTTCTATGCCGCACCAGTGCTTCTGTGCTCGTGCAGGAGCCAGGATCGACAAACTTGGAGCGCCTGACCAATCATCTGAATGAATCCCGCGTGCTGGGGCAGTACGCGAACTGCAGTGGTTTGAAGGGCAAGAGTGACTGGTTTCCTTACGGTCGGCTCCCGTAAGGAAGGAAAGGAAGAGTTCATGGAAACTGGACGTAAGATTCTCAACCTGCGAAAGGATCTGGGAGTTCCCCAGAAGACCCTCGCAGAGATGACGGCAGTGACGCCCAGCGCACTGTCGCGCATCGAGGCCGGCATTCACCAACCGCGGGGCCCCGTCGCCTTGCGCATTGCACGCCACCTCGGCGTGACGGCCGACTACCTACTCGACAATGATGCTCCCTATCCTCCCCCAGCGCGCGAGCTGCTCGCCAACATGTGCGAAACCGCTGCGCCGGAGGACGAAGAGAGCCGCACCGAGCGAGTACTCATCTCGCGCCGTGAGTCGGCTGTGGTTGACTCGCTGCGTCGCCTCGACAACGAGCGCCGCGCGCTGTTGAACGCGGTTCTGAACTCTCCCCGCGAAGAGCTTCGCTATGCGACGTTCCTGCTGGGTCAAAGCGAAGGTCTCCCCGGCGTCGAAGCCGAAGAGATCGAGCGCTACCGCACCCGCTTGGGCTAGAGGTTCTTAGCCAGCCACCTTGCCCGGCTGCCAATGAACCGCTGCGGTAACAACGAAACGCCCCCGACGGTGAGCCACCGTCGGAGGCGTTTTTTTTGGTTCGTCTTCGCGCAGGCGCAAGTCGCTACGAATCTACGACGCCAACAGCCCGGCCATTGTGGCGCCGATTCGAGCCGGGGATGCGGCCACCGCAACGCCCACCTTCTCGAGCGCCGCGACCTTGTCGGCTGCTGTGCCTTTGCCACCGCTGACGATCGCACCGGCGTGCCCCATGCGGCGTCCCGGTGGTGCGGTGCGCCCGGCGATGAATGCTGCCACGGGTTTGTTCATCTCTGAATCGATGAACTCGGCGGCTTCTTCCTCGGCGCTGCCCCCGATCTCACCCACCATCACAACGGCTTCGGTCGCAGGGTCACCTTGGAACAAGCTCAAGGCATCGATGAAGTTCGTACCAATGATCGGGTCACCACCGATGCCGATGCAGGTGGATTGCCCGTAGCCGTGCTCGGTCAGCTGGAAGACCGCTTCGTACGTCAGCGTTCCGCTACGGGAGACGACACCGACCTTGCCAGCGTTGTGAATGAAGCCCGGCATGATGCCGACCTTGCACTCTCCGGGAGTGATGACGCCTGGGCAGTTCGGACCGACCAGACGGGCGCCGTTCGCGCGTACGGCGGCCTTGGCCCGCACCATGTCGAGCGTCGGAATCCCCTCGGTGATGCAGACGATCAATGGAATCCCTGCCTCGGCGGCCTCCATGACCGAATCCGCGGCAAATGGCGGCGGCACGAACACGAGAGCGACATCGGCCCCTGTGGCGTCCACTGCACTACGGCACGAGTTGAAGACCGGGCGGTCCATGTGCGTTTCACCGCCGCGCCCGGGAGTCACGCCACCAACGATGTTGGTGCCGTACTCGATACACTGCTCGGCATGGAACGATCCCATCTTGCCGGTGAAGCCCTGGACGATGATCTTCGAGTCTTTGTTGACGAGAACGCTCATTACGCCACCTCTCCTGCCGCCTCGACGGCTTTCTGGGCCGCGTCTTCCAAGTTGTCCGCCGTGATGATGTTGAGACCCGATTCAGCCAGCAACTTCTTGCCTTCGGCAACCTTGTTGCCCTCCAGCCGTACGACCAGCGGCACGGAGACACCGATCTCTTTCGCCGCCTCGATCACACCGGTCGCGATCATGTCGCAACGCACGATGCCGCCGAAGATGTTGACGAGGACCGACTGTACCTTGTCGTCGCCGAGAATAATGCGGAACGCCTCGGCCACGCGCTCCTTCGTCGCACCACCGCCGACGTCGAGAAAGTTTGCCGGCTCGCCGCCCTGCAGCTTGATGATGTCCATCGTCGCCATCGCGAGGCCAGCGCCATTGACCATGCAGCCGATGTTGCCGTCCATGTTGATGTAGGACAGGTCGAACTCGGAAGCGCGCACTTCCGCGGGGTCTTCTTCGGCGAGGTCACGCAGTTCGATCGTTGCCGGGTGACGATAGAGGGCATTGTCGTCAAACGTGATCTTCGCATCCAACGCCATCGCTTTGCCCTCGGTCGTCAAGATCAACGGGTTGATCTCAGCCATGGCGCAGTCTTCGCCGAGAAACACCTTCGCGACGCCACACGCCAACTTGGCGAAGCTGCCGATACTCTTGTTCGGCAGACCCAAGCGCTCTCCGAGGAGCCGCGCTTGGTGCGGCTCCAAGCCGCTGGCAACATCGACCTCGACGAACAAGATCGCGTCGGGGTCCTCGGCTGCAACCTCTTCGATGTCCATGCCGCCGCGCGCGCTTGCCATCATCATTGGAGCCTCGGTTGCGCGATCGATCACCATCCCGAGGTAGAGCTCACGCTCGATCTGGCAGCCCTCTTCGATGAACAGGGTTTTCACTTCTTGGCCGGCCGGTCCGGTCTGATGCGTCACCAGTTGCATGCCGAGGATCGCCGTCGCTGCGGCCTCGACCTCTTCGATGGTCTTACAAACCTTGACGCCACCGCCTTTGCCACGCCCACCAGCATGGATCTGCGCCTTGACGACCCACGGTGCGTCTCCTAGCTCCTTCGTCGCCGCCAGCGCTTCTGGCACTGTTACTGCGACGCGCCCCTGCGGAACCGGGACGCCGTAGCGCGCCAGAATCCCTTTTGCCTGATACTCATGGATCTTCACGAGAATGCCTTTCTGCCGATTTTGAGCGGCGGATTATGGACCCTCCCCCGGCCGGAATCAAACCTCCATCGGTGCTTACGGATCTGCCTCAAGTTCTGGATCGCTCCCCCTCGATAACGGATGTGACTGTCTCCAGAGAAGGGATCTCGGAAGGAGTCTCCGTGAAACTGCCCATCCGCGCCTCGCTTGCCCTTGTCGCCGTTCTGGCGACCGGTTGCGCACATTTCGAGGCGAGCCCGCTGGCACCCCATTGGACGGCCTCGAGCCAGATTGGCCAGCAGGAGATTTCCGGACTGTCGATCGCCGCTCGGACCCTGGACGGCATGCGGGAGGAGAACGAGTACATCGGGCGCCCCGCTCGCGATCGCGGCTTCCTGCCCCTCGTGTTGCTGTTTGAGAACACCGGTGATCGCGCCTTCTTGATTCGCCGCGAAGGGATCAAGTTGGAGACCGCGGACGGCAAGACGTACCCGGCCGCCGAGCTGTCGGAGATCTACGACGGGCTCCGTTTCTCGAAGGGTGCGGCGCTTTGGGGAGTACCGTTGGGTTTGTTCCCAGCGTTCTTCATGGGTAGTCGCATCTCGGAACAGAACGAGAAGCTGCTCGAAGATCTGAACGCTAAGACCTTCCACGACCTGCGCCTGTTTCGCAATCCACGTAGTTACAACAGCCTCGCCTTCTTCGACCTGAACGAACGCCTGTTCGAGCTCGGTCCTGGCGACTTCTGGCTATCTGTCGAAGTCGAGAAAGACGCGACCCCGGAAGCGCCGGGAGAGATCCTCTTGTTTCGTCTCACCACGGAGTAGATCGTGTCTAGAGCCTACCCAAGTCTGCTGCTGATCGTTCTTGTCTCGTTATCTGGCTGCGCCAGCCTCGACGAGCATTCACTGCAAGCTCTCGAACGAGCACGGGCGTTGATCCATGAAGATCCCAACGCTTGCTTGGAGCAGGCCACGATCGTTCTGAACGAACATCCACACCACGCCGACGCGCGACGACTCGCGGCTCTCGCCCTCGAAGATCTCGAGAAGTACCACCGCGCCGCGCGCGAGTGGGCGTTCATTGTCGACGCCCGGCCATCGGCGCAGCGAGTCCTCGAGGCACATCGCGGGATCGTACGGGTCAGCCGTTGGACGCTAGGTGACTTGCCACACATCGTGCGCAAACCCCCGCGTGGAGAAGAGCGCTCCAGGATCTTGGTCGCGTTCGCTGCATGCGACGCGATTCTCGAAGCCGATCCCCTCGATTGGGAAGCACGCTTCACGAAAGCGTGCTGCATGTATCGGCTGGGCCTCTATCACCGGGCCCGTCCGTTCGCGACGACGTTGGTGCAAGAACGCCCACAGTCGGAAGGGGCGCGCTACCTGTTGGTCTTGATCAAGGAGCAACAGATCGGCATTCACGAGCGGGCGTTGGAAACGCTCGCGGACGTGATCCGCAGTAACGATGCAGACTTCCAGCGGCAGGCATCGAACCATGTGATCTACCTGCTCGAAGACTCGACGCTGCCGGAGAGCGCTCGCAACAACCTCCGTGGGCACTTGCTACGCTTTGCCCGCGCGGGCGACGAAGTCCCCGAGGAAGTCGCCGCATGGCTCGAACGCTACGAAGCGTTGGCAGTCGAGGAGCGGCGCCAACTGCGCCGCGAGCGTTTGTTGGCAGCCGTCGAACGAGACCGCCAAGCGCTGAACTGGGATGCTGCATGGACACGCTTGCGTGAGTCTGAGGAACTCGACACCGAAGTCGATGCGTTGCGACGAGCCGTCGCTATCGACTGGGCTACAGAGCTGATCGAAAACGGCGAACATGCGCTCGCTCGCGAGCGCCTGACCGAAGCGAGAAATCTGGCCGAACAGCTCACGCCGCTACTGGCACATCTGCCGGACAACTTGCGAGGCGACAGCGAACAGCTGGCGACGCGCGTCACGGAGGCTGAACTCACAGTCGGCATCGCTACGAAGCTCGCCGAGGCGGACAAGTACATCCGTCTCCAGCGAGCGACACCAGCGCGTCAGATCCTCGACAAACTGCCAGAGAACCTACCCGAAGCATTAGCCATCGAAGCGCGGGCTTTGACCGGTGAAGCGCTCGCGCTGCAAGGCGAGAACGCAGAAGCCCTGACGATCCTGGATAGTGTGGAGCTTTCCGAGCCCCGTCAGCGCCGCGTCTACGGCATCTTGCTGGCGGAAGCACAGCGCGCCGACGAAGCACGAGCCGTCCTCGAAGCGCTGCCGTACGGCTACCTCGCAGCCGATGCGCTGACGGCGCTGCTGCATGCGCTCGAAACGCAACGATCGTGGGACGATCTGCTGGCACGCCTCCTGACGGTGCCGCGACCGCTGTCTGGGGAGCTGCGGGAACTGCGTCGGCGCGCCTGCACGGCGCAAGCCAAGATCCTGCTGCGCCGCCGTCTCCCCGACGCGGCGCTGAAGCTGATCTTCAGTCACACCGAGGTCGATGAGCGCGGAGTTGCGCCGATCTTCCCGGTTTTCCTGGAGTCACTGATTGCGACCGAGCAACTCGGCGATGCCCGTGACGCCGTCAACGGAGCTTCGCCGTCGGTCTTGAGCGCGCTCTCCACAGAGCTGTCGACGCTGGTCGCCGATCGCGTCGCACCGCACGTCGCCGAATCGGAACGCTTCGGTCTCCTGCAGCACCTGCGCAACTCGCTCCCGGAAGAGAAGGCCGCGCAGATCTACGCACTGTGGCCGCGCTTTGGCAACTACCTGCCGTCCCCTGGCTCCTACATCGCCCGCTACCGCGCCACTGCGACGACCGAGCACGGCAAGAACCTCGAACCCACCTACGTCGAACAGATCCTGACCTGGTCGGCTCCCGGCTACAGCGTCAGCACCGCGAACGCGACGGCCGAGGAATGGACCGAAACGGACGGGGTCTGGGTGCGCAGCACACAAAAGGGTGAGATGCGGATCCCGGTCCGGATCGGCCCAGAAGATGCTCCCTACCCGCGCATCGAGTACGACATCGACGGGGCCGCCTGGATCGCAGAGTTGGTCGAGTCCGGCAACCGGGTCGCGGTCGATACACAGGAGTATCACGGCTGCCTGCGCGTCCGGCTGACGCCGAAGGACGGTGGCGACGAGGCCATCTTCCTCGACCTCGCACCGCTGCGTGGTGAAGTCCGCCGCCAAGTCTTTGGCGCCGGGAAGCTACAATTCACGCGTGAGTTGATCGAGTTCAAGACGCGCTAGGCGTATCATGGGTGCATGACTACGTACCCGCTGCTCCACCACGACCACGGCGTCGCCGTAGACCTTGGTTCGACCCTGCTGCCTCTGCGGCAGATCCTCGGCGTTGGGCTCAACTACGCCCAGCACGCGCACGAACAAGGACTCACGCCACCCGAGCGGCCGCTGATCTTCACGAAGAACCCCGCAGCGGCCGCGTTGCATGGCGATCCCATCGTCGTGCCGAAGATCTGCCAGGACCGCGAGCAGGTCGACTTCGAAGGGGAGCTAGCGGTGATCATCGGCCACCCAACGCTGAACGCGACCCCTGAAGACGCGCACGAGGCGATCCTGGGCTATTGCTGCGCCAATGACGTCAGCGCTCGCTGGTGGCAGAAGAAGGGTTCTGGGAAACAGTTCTTTCGCGGCAAATCGTTCGACACGTTCTGCCCGTTGGGACCACTCGTCGTGAGTCGTTCAGAGATCGCCGAGCCGCAGGCGCTGACGCTGTACTCGCGCGTCAACGGCGTCGAAAAGCAGCGGTCGACCACGGGCGATATGGTGTTCCCGATCTTGGAACTGATCGTCGAACTGAGTCGCGGGATGACGCTGCTCCCTGGGACCGTCATCTTGACCGGTACGCCGTCTGGGGTCGGCTTCGCTCGCACTCCGCCGGAGTTCGCTCAGCATGGCGACGTTGTCGAGGTGGAGATCGACGGTCTCGGCGTGCTGCGCAACACCGTTGCGTTCGAATAACGACCTCCGCGCTACTGCTTCGCCGGCTCCTTCGCTGCATCGCGCAGCGACTTCTCCAGCGCTTTCGCTGCGTCGCGCTCGTTCTCGGCATCCATCGGCCGCTTGAGCGCTTCGAAGATTGTCGCCATCAGGAGATGATACTCTGGTCGCGGCAGCGGTGACTCGACGGCTTGCCGCCCCCAACCCAGCGCCTCTTCGGGCTGCCCCAGCGCCAACCGCGCCCGCGCAACGCTGAATGCGAAACGCCCTTCGACGGTGCGCAGGTGGCTACGGAAATCCTTCAGACTCCGGTTGTGATCACGCTGGGAGAACGGCAGGTCCGTCCCCACCGGCAAGTCGCGCCGCGTCAACACCGAGAGGCTCTTGCGATACGAGGTCAGGTGGACGATCCCACGCTCCCAGGTCTCGGCGGCTTCCTCGAGACGGCTGCGACGCTGGGCCGTGGTCAACGCAGTCACACGTACGGCTTCATCGTAGATCACCTGACCGAGGTCGAACCAAGCGTCGGCGTAGTTTGCATCCAACGCCAGCGCCTTCTGAAACGCCTGCTTGGCTTTTCCGTAGTTGAGAGAGTCCTGCGCGATACGGCCGAGGTGGTAGTACGCGAGGCGGGCAAGACCATCCTCACCTTCCTCCGGAGCGCGCTTGAGCGCCCGCAGGAACCACTGCTCCGCTTCCGAGAAGCGTGCTTCGTAGACGTACGACAGGATACCGAGCGCAATCAAGGGCTGGAGATAGGTCGGGTCTTCTTCCGCCGCGGCCCGGTAGTTCTTGTACGCTTCTCGCGTCTCATTGCGGGCCCAGGCGCGATTGCCTTGCCGACTCAGTGCGACGGCGCGAATGCGAGCCAAGTTCTCCCCGGACTCGACGATCTTGGTCGAAACCAACTCTTCGACGTCGGCACGGTGACTGCGCCACCACGCTTGCCATTGAGCGATGGCGGTGCGGCGGACCGACGCCTCGCCAGAGACTTTGTAGCCAAAGCTCTCACCGGTGTACTCCTCGAGCTTGCGGGCAGCCAACGCCCGAACGTCAGCGTCCTCGATCGACAACGCCTCGATCAGCGTCGGAATGCCGATGTAGTAGCCAGCGTCCCCGAGGGCCAGCGCGACGGCTAGCTGCGCGGCGCCGCGCGCCGCTTGATACGCCTCGACAAGGTCACGGTAACGGCGCATGCGCTGCAGGACCTCGACCGAGAAGCCGCGCACCGCCGGCGGCTGGCGATCGTCCTGAAGCAACACGACCAACAGCGGGAAGATCTCATCGCCGTGAAGGATGAATGCGCTGTGCAGCGCATCTACGCGCTCTTTGGCGGGCCCTTTCTGCAGCGTTTCGATGAATTTCGGCTGCTCGACGGTGATCTTTTCGGGGATCGCAATCAGCGTGCGCTCGGTCAGCAGCAGCTGCACCAGCGCGGCCGGGCAATCTTCTTTCGCGACCGCAGCCTCGAGCTTCGGCACAGCGAAGAACCCACAAGCGTCGATGTACTCGATGTCCTTAGCCTTCGCCTCGCCCTTGACCACGCGCGCGATCGCCGCGTCCAGACGCTTGGCGAAACCGGTGCGCGGCGTGAAGCTGCCGTCGCGGCAAACGCCATTCGTCTTCGCAACGTGGACGACCTGCTCGACTGGGTAGCGCGCGGATCCGAGCTCCATGCGGATCACCCAGCCTCCTTGCTCTGAATCGAACTCAACGTTGCCTT
Organism: Planctomycetota bacterium; assembly: GCA_039028735.1. Classification (GTDB taxonomy): domain Bacteria; phylum Planctomycetota; class UBA8108; order UBA1146; family JAJFFE01; genus JBCCHQ01. Next base: position 33,006 of record JBCCHQ010000050.1, read on the forward strand.
CGACCTCGTGGCCGTCGGTCAGCAGCAGCAGGCCTTGCGCTTCCTTGTCCTTGTGCTCGTCGAAGCCCCAGCTCAAGACATCGCGCTTCAAGATTCGTCGTTGCCCCTGCCGCAGATAGACCTGCAGGTACTCCTCACCCAGATCGAACGCCCGTCCCTCGACGAGATGGCGTCCCTTCAGCGTCAACCGCGTGCGCTCGATCCCCCAAGCGCTCGACGTCGTGGTCAGTAGCACGAACACGGCAATGACAGCAGCAGTCTTGCTCAGCATTTGCGAATCTCACTTCTCATGACAGTTTCTGTAGTCTCCAGCGCTCTTGAGTATCGCATCTATTGTCAACCGCTTGTCACGGGGCCTCTGACAGCACGACTCCTACTGCCCCAGACGCTCCTTGATGTTGTACTTCTTGTACAAATGCCGGAATTGGTCGTAGGTCAATTGTAGCTCCTCAGCAGCGCCTCGCTGGTTCCCACCCGCTTTTCTGAGCGCGTCCAGGATCAACTGCAGTTCCAGGCGCTGCACGCGGTCCTGGAAGCCGCCACCCCCTTCATCTGCGTCTCCGAGCTCCAACGCGGCTTCGGTCCCCTGTACCTCGGGCGCGTCACCGGCACACAAGAGTCGCTCGACGATGTTCTTGAGCTGGCGGATGTTTCCCGGCCAGCCGTGCCGCTGCAGCGCCTCGACGGCATCGGGGGCGAAGCTGCGTTCGGCCACCCACGGCACTTCCTCGATCAGCTTCTGCCGAAAATGCTCGACCAACAGAGGAATGTCTTCGCGTCGCTCGCGAAGCGGCGGCAGGTGAATCTCCTTGAAGCTCAAGCGATCGTAGAGGTCCGGACGAAACGTACCCTCTTTCATCTGCGCTTCGAGGTCGGCATTCGTCGCCGCAACGACACGGACGTCGACTGAGATCGTCTGTGTTCCTGCTACGCGCTCGAACTTCTGGTATTCGAGAACTCTCAGCACTTTCTCTTGGAAGTCCATCGGCATGTTGCCGACCTCGTCGAGGAACAGTGTACCCTCGTGAGCGAGTTCGAAGCGTCCCACCTTGCGCTTGTCGGCTCCTGTGAACGCGCCCTTCTCGTGACCAAACATCTCACTCTCGAGCAAGTTGCCATGGAATGCCGCGCAATTGACGGTGACGAACGGATGGTCGTGCCGCTGACTGTGGTAGTGAATCAACGCAGCGACGAGTTCCTTCCCGGTGCCGCGCTCGCCACGGATCAACACCGGGCGAGGTACGTCTGCGACTCGGCGCGCTTCTTCGATCGTACGCATGAAGGACTTGCTCTCGCCGACCATCGTGTAGCGCCGGCGAAACTCCTGCGCGTAGTAGTCGACCTGCTTGCGTAGGGCGACGTTCTCGGCGGCAAGACGCCGGTTCTCTTCGACGACCGCCATCAAGCGTTGAATCTTCTCGACGGAAGCGTCGAGTGTCTCTTCGATGTAGAGATCTTTCTCGAGCACATCGGCAGCGCCCAGGCGCAGTGCCTCTGCACCGGACGCGGCGCTGCCTTTGCCGGTCAAGATCAACACCGGCACTGCCTCGTTGGCCTTCTTCATATCCTCGAGCAGCTGGAGTCCGGACGGAGCGCCGGCGCCGAAGTCGAGGTCGAGGATCACGAGGGCGAGAGTGTCCCCCTCCTTCTTGAAGACCTTCAACCCATTGGGAGGGTCAGCGGCTTCCAGAACGTCGTAGCCGCGTTCTTCGAGTACCTTGCGCACGTAGTCGCGGACCTCGGGTTGGTCATCGACGATGAGGATGCGTTGTGAGTCGTTCTTCTTTGCCACGGTTCCCCTTTTTGGCTGGCTGTCGAGACGCGAGAGGATAACGCCCACGCTCAGAAGCCGTCACCTACTTTTCCGCGATGGGGCGAGCCTGCCGCAGGCTCCAGCCCACAACGGTGGCCCCGAGCACCGCGATCCCGAACGGGGCAGCGGCACCACCGCCCCCTTCCAAGATCAAGCGCCCGACCCCGAACAGCAGCCCAAAGATCAGCGCCAACCCACCGACGATCCCCAGCAGAGGCGGCCACCAAGACAGAGCCTGCTCTGTCGAGCCGCTGGCCAGCCTGCGCACCGGTCCCCAGAAGCCGATGGGGCGCACACGCTCGTAGAACGGTACGAGTCGCTGGGCAGCAGGGGGGCGGGCGATCGCAAGGTGCACCAGCGATGCAGCCAGAGAGCACAAGACCACAACCACCAGCCGCCCCTCAGGACGCAGCGCGCCGCCGTCACTGAGTGGGCCAAGATCCCAAATGGGTCCGAGGACGTACGTGATCAAGATCGTCGAAGCTGCGGACGTACACATGGCAACGATTTCCGTCTGCGCGCGCACGCGCCACCACAGCCAACGCATCACATAGACCGGTCCAACACCGCCCAGGAAGGCCAGGAAGAACGTGAAGAGATCGCTGATGGATTCGGATTGGTACGCAAACAGAGCAGCCACCAGCAGTACGACGATACTCGTGC
>JBCCHQ010000051.1:0-35481 GCA_039028735.1 Planctomycetota bacterium
CCGTAAATCGTTGTTCCTGCAGCCGCTTACGACGTAACTCGTGATCTCGCTAGGTCGTGCCGAAATTCCATCTGCGTTCCATCTTGAGGTACTTTTAGGTACTTCGCGGGTGGTTGTGTGGTCGGTCAAACGTCGCTCTTCTTCCGGCGCGGAGGGCGACTCGCATTCTTCCTGCGATTCTTGCACTTCATCGAACACATGATGCTGCTGCCGTTGGTGTTGGTCTCCAGGAATCGGCGCGAGCACTCAGGACAAGTTCGCTGCAACTGAATCTCTTCGGGGGCACACTTCTCTTTCTCCGCTCTCTGCTGCTGGAACATTAGAGCGGCCAGAAACATGAAGCAGCCAGTCTCGTGATCTGGGGCAAGCCCTTTGCCGCTCAGGGCCCAGGGACGCGCAACGACAAGCTCCCAATCGTCGTTCCACTTCAAGCGAACGTGCGCCGCATTGGCGTCGAGCCACTTGCGATCTTTCAGCTCTGGCATGCTGTTGGTCTGCCACCACTGGTCAAAGATCGACCGTAGCCGGGCAACCTTGCGGCCCTCCGCCGTGGACAAGATAGTCATCAGGCGCGTAGCCATCACTTCGTCCCACATGTCAACGCTCTCCCAAAACTGACCTACGTCTGATTGGATAGAATACGTCAGCAACCCTCCCCGTCAAACACGTTTCCTTATGTCGCGATAGCGATTCACCTTATAGTTGAATCCTCGAACACTATTGAACACTACCACTAGACGTGTTACATCGTGTTCACGCCAGCGGCGGAAGGATGGCTCTGTGGCGAAGAAGCGCAAGAAACTCGTGTTGGAGGCCTCCGACTGGATCCGCTCCGGAGCAGTCTGCCGATCCCTCGGTATCTGCCACCTGACTCTCGACGACCTAGTCAAGAACGAAGTCCTCATCCCCATCGTCACCACGCTCGGCAAGCACAAGAACGAGCGCCGCTTCCGTCGTGGCGACGTGGACGCATACAAGGCGCGCCTAGAAGCGAAGGCGGGCCTGCCACCACTGGAGGAGGCCGAATGAGTCCTGCTCAACGACTCGACCCAGATCTGGAGCGCAAGATCCTGAAGCAATCTTACAGCGGCTTCGGCTTCCGCGATGGGACCACGTCTCAACGCGCGGTGAACCTGCTTGGGGCTGAGATCAAAGAGCTGCGCCGCGACAAGCTGTTCATCATTCGATCGGTGCAGACCTGGCTTCAGGACATCCACAGCAAGCTTGAGCAGCAATTGCCGGTGAAGTCGGAGGCGGAGGTCGAATGAGCAGCTTCACGCCCAAGGACGGCGTCCATCGCGGCGTGCCGTTCTGGCAGTACCGCGGGTGGGACGCAATCAACAACTCGTCCCTCGGTGCCGCCAAGCAATCGATGCTGCACTACCGGATGCAAGAACCACTCAAGGATACGCCGAGCCTGAAGCTGGGTCGGCTGGTTCATGAGATGGCGCTCGAGCCGGAGAACGCGTTGCGCAACTACGTCGTGCTCCCTGACTTGACGGAAGGGATCAAGGCGAAGCGGCCGAAGGCGACGAACGAATACAAGAACCGTCTCGCCGAGTTCCAGGAGTTGCACGAAGACAAGGAGATCGTGACGCAAGAGGAGTACGACCAGATGGTCGGCTGCTTGCGCTCACTCCGATCGAACGCGCGCTTCCGTGAGTACATGAATGGCGCCGACTACGAGCTGTCGATCCTCTGGGTTGACGAGACGTCGGGACTGCGCTGCAAGGCGCGCTTGGACATCTGCAAGCCCGGCGAATTGATCGGCGACATCAAGACGACCCAGGACGCATCCGCGTTCGAGAAGTCGATCGCCAACTTCGACTACCACCGACAAGCGGCGTTCTATATGGACGGCGCCGTGGCGGTAGGGCTCGACCCCAAGGAGTTCTGCTTTGTGCCGGTGGAGAAGACTCCTCCGTTCGGGTGCCGTGCTGCGCCCATGGCGGGGGAGGCGATCCTTGTCGGTCGAGAGATGTACCAGAGCGCGCTCCAGCGGATTGCTGAGGCAGAGGCCGCTGACGTGTGGCCGAGCTATCAGGACCCATCGGTCTGGCACCTGCCCAAGTGGGCAATGGGGGTGGCATGAGCGAAGACCTGAGTGCCAGTCGGAGCGCCTTATCACCGGGAGGGTTTCACGGACTCCTCGATCGGATCATCCCGAATCCCTCCCGACTTTCATTTCAACATCTAGTCGCCGTCAGAGCAGTAACCACAACCAAGAATGATTGCGCTGCGATTAGTCATGGGTGTGGCGCGCTTCCTCCGGAGCTAATGCCTGACGGCGGCGTTCAATCAACCACCAATGCGGGGCCACTCGGGCCATATGACCGAGTCCCTCAGGGTAGCTCCTTGAGGGAGGAATGGGGAGTCGTGCACGGCGACCCAGCTGGGGGAAGGACCCAGGCTCTCGCACCAACAAATCAAATCCCCGAACGGGGGAACGAGGGGAGGGGGCGCCGAGTTTGCGCCGGCGCCCCCAGTTTGTCCCGACCCGCGCATGGTGACGGAGATGGGCGAGTACGGATCGTGTCTACGCAAGCGGCGATACAGCACCAAGCGGATCGCGAGGATGTTCGGGCGTCGCTGGCAGGCGAAGTTCGGGTGTCGCGTTCTGCGTGCTTATCGCTGTCGCTACTGCGGGTGGTTTCATTTGTCCAAGCAGAGGAGAGGACGAGTCCGTGAGTGTAGCTGAAGCCGGTCAAGCACCGCCGGCAGATACGCAGGTGCCAATCGATTACTACGAGATGGCGAAGGACACACTTGGATCTGTGATCGCGCAGGTCTTGCTGCAGCGGACAGGGGCAGGAACGCGCATTGCCCTGCAGTCATTGCCATCGTTGACGCACAAACTAGAGGACTGCTCGCAGCCAATGGATCGCGAAGAGCTGATCGACTACCAGACGCTAGTCACTTCGCTGTCCTACCTGTTCGACCAGAACCAACTTCATCAGGTTGCGGCCAACGCACGAGCCGCCCTGAGCTACCTGTAGAGGAGAGAACGCATGAGCGTAGAAGTGGATTGGGATTCCCCAGAGTGGAACCAGAAGCCGGAACGTATCGACCCGCAAGTGATCGTGGACGGCGGTCCGTACCGGATCAAGATCGACGAAGCGAAGAGTACACAGTCGCGACGGACTGGCAGCTCGATGCTCGTACTCGAGTTCGCCGTTCAAGACCAACCGTTCAGTCAGCACTGTCGCGAGCATTGCGTCATCACGCCAAAGGCGATCTGGAAGCTACGCGAAATCAACACGGCTCTCGGTATCACGATGAGTGGCCGTGAGCACCCGAACCCAGCGAAGTACACAGGGCGAGAATTCATTGGTCGCCTCAAGTTTGACAAGCCTTACGTGGACGAGAACGGAGTGGAGCGAAAGCCCCTCAAGGTCGACTGGGAGACTGTGCAGCCTGTCCCGCAAGGGCACCCCGCCCCCACGCAGCAAGCGCCCGCACAAACGCCACAGCAGCCCGCACAGGGGCAGTGGGCCCAGCGCCCTCAAGCAGCACCGCCAACCCAGCCAGCGCCGCCACAGGCGCACACAGGCGTCGCTACAGTCGCTGACGCGGACGTGCCGTTCTAGGGATCAGGGGAAGGTTCGGGGGAACCATGATGACTGAAGCCAACACGAGCGAACGAGTCTTAGTCGTTCATCGCTATGACGAACTGTACGAGAACAGTCGATCTCGCGACGTCGAAGAACTGAAATGGTTCTGTTGCCCGAACGATTTCTCGAACATTTCGTTCATTGAGCTGATGGAAGATCACGAAGATGGGCCCGCTCATTTCGCCACCTGGATCATCATTTTGTCGGCGGCATCCAAGTGCGCGGCACGTGGCGTCTTGTTTCGCTCGGCGACAAAGAGTGCGCACAACGCGAAATCCATCGCGCGTTTGGCGCGACTCGACACGGCAGTCGTCGAGGTCGCTATTGAGCGGCTCATTGGTTTCGGTTGGCTAAAGTCAATCCCCATCGAGGAAGCGGAAGCGCTTGCAGAGAAGGCACTTGCGGCGCGAAGAAAGAGGAGAAAGCGACCGGCAGTCAAGCGGCAGTCGGGTGACGGTCAAGTGCGATCGAAACGCAGGCAACTGCCTATAGAAGAGAAGGGAATAGAAGAGAAGAGAAAGAAAGAAAAAGATCCTCCTCCGGAGGATCCAAAAAGGGTAGTGGTGGATTCGGTTCTTGACCTGCCGGACGGGTTCGATCTGGCCGGCTGGTGGAACGACCTCGCCGGGTCCGTCGACGGCAACCGGCTGGTCGACGTCACGCCGTCCCAGCTCGCCGACTTCGCCGAACTCCGCTCCGAGTTTTTGCCGTCCGTCGACCTGATCGCCGAGGTGCCGCGGCGGGTCGCCGAGTCGAAGTTCGTCCGGACCGCCGAGCGCGGCTTCCGCAGCCTCGCCGACTTCCTCGACCGGGACAAGCTGACCAAGATCGTCCAGGGCCACTACGCCGACGAGCAGGGTTCCGGCGAGTCCCGACCTCGCTCGGTGTTCGATCGCAAGCTCGACGACGGCGAGGAACCCGAGGCCGTGGGAGGTGCCGCTTGAGCGAGCACGACCGCAGCCACGTTGCCAGCTGTCAGCGGGCCGTCCTTGCCTGCCTGCAGCTGTTCCCCGGAACGGCCGTCGACTTCTTCGCGAACCTCCGCCCCGAGGACTTTCCCGACCCGGCTTCGTCTGAGGCGTTTCGTCGCTTCTGGAACTTCTACACCGAGCACGGCTCCCTCGACGTCACGCTCGCCCTTCAGGGTGCGCCAACGTCCGCCACCGTCGCTGCGTTCAACGCGACCGAGGGCTCCGGAGTCACGTCGAGCCGCGCGCTTGATTACGCCAAGGCCCTCAAGGGGGCATCGAGGCGCGTGTCGATCTTGCGGGCAGCCAGGACCCTCCTTGGCACGCTGTCCGAGGACGACGCTTCAGTCGACGACGCTCTGGCCGCGTTCGACGCTGCGCGCGTTGAAGGGCTGTTCGATGCCGAGGAGGAAGGACGCTCCCTAACGCCGCGCGAAGCAGCTCAAGCGGCCATCGACTACGCCGAGGACCTCATGCGCCACGGCGGGCTGTCGACTGGCATTAAGCGGATCGACAACCACGTCGGGCTAATGCGTCCGGCGCAGTTCTGGATCGTTGCGGCGCGTCCGTCAATGGGCAAGTCAGCGCTAGCGACGTCGATTGCGCTGGAGGTCGCCAAGCAGGACCACAAGGTTGGGTTCTTCTCGCTCGAGACGTCCGTGCCCGACGTCGTGCTGAACATTTTAGCGAACGACGGAAAGGTCGACGTCAGCGACATCCGCAGGGGCAACCCTGACCGGGCGCTTGTCGAGAAGGTCTTTACGCTGGCCGACAACTTCGCGGAGCACTACGGCATCCACATCAATGACCAGCTCGATACGACAAGCGAGATCTGTCGTGAGATTCGGCGCCTCAAGCGCGAGCACGACATCTCTCTCGTCGTCATTGATTACCTGGGCCTTGTCGAGCACGACGGAGGCAAGGCGAGCGACACGAAGCAGAACGAGATCGCCAACATCTCGCGCGCATTTAAGCGCCTTGCCGTCGACTTGCAGATCCCGTTCCTCGTCCTGTGTCAGCTCAGTCGCAAGGTCGAAGAACGTGTAGACAAGCGCCCCGTGCTTAGCGATCTCCGGGATTCGGGAGCGATCGAGCAAGACGCAGACGTCGTCATGATGATCTATCGCGAGGGTCGCTACGACCTGAAGGTTGATGAGCACAAGGCTGAGATCGGCGTGGTCAAGAACAAGACCAAGGGTGTCGGCGGCATCGAGCTTCACTTCGAGGGCAAGTACCTCTCCTTCACTAATGGCCGTGAGTGGGAGAGGGATCTCTAGTGGCAATCCTCCACGTCTGCGACAGCTGCCACGCGATGTCTGGCACCAACGAGCTGCCCACTGGCTGGGGCTTCGTGTTGATTGGACAGAACAATGGCTCGCAGCGCTCAGGAGCGATCCAGAACCTCAGCGGCGACATTGCCACCGTGAAGCTGGAGCCGCAGGAGACAATTGGCCGGCTCGATGTTTGTGGCGACTGCATCGATCGAGTGCGCGAGCTGCTCGGCTCCTCGGGCGGCGAGGACCATGACTACGACTATGCAGAAGAGGAGGCGCCCGATGCGTAGGGCCGAACACTGGCTGCGCGATCTACTCGCCGAAGAAACTTCAGTAGTTCATGTGAGCGACCTACTCACGATCGTCGTGTTCGTCGTGATCGTGACGGGAGCAATGCTGGCATGTTGAACAACCTACCAACCGCGGGCCCCAAGAAAGTCGACAGAATTCCTCCACCTGCCATAAGTCCCGCGGTCACTCCCCGGTCGCTGCAGTCGGCCGGGGAGCCTACCTCCTTCCCGTTGCAGCGCGCGGCATGCAAGGCGATGGAGTTCCTGCACGAGTTCGCGTGTGGGCGTCGTCGATCCGTGTCCAAGGAGCACAAGTTTGAGGCCGGGAGGATCGTGGACGACTTGCAATTGACCTTGGCGTCGACGGGTGAGGTGCAGCGAAGACTGATGGAGGGCGAGGCGTAGTTGAAGCGCTCCGCGCTTGAGTTGGAGATCGCGGGAAGGCTGCAAGTCCTGCAGTTCCCGCCCTGGGAGGAGGAGTACTGCTTTGCGCTGGAAGAACTCGGCCGCAGATGGCGACTCGACTTCGCGTGGGTGGATGAGCGCATTGCGCTTGAGGTTGAGGGGGGCACGTGGCAGCGAGGCCGGCACAACAGGGCGCCGGGCTACGCGAACGACGCAGAGAAGTACAACGCAGCGATCATGCTGGGATGGGAGTTGTACCGAGTGACGGACGTGATGGTGAAGCCCAAGGACGGTCGGGCAGATGCGCTGCTCGAGAAGCTGAAAGGGAGGCTCATCTAGTGGCCTTCGAGCTTCTATTGCGACTGCAGGCCCCGCCAGACGAAGAGCTTTGGCGAGTGCAGGGAAAGGCTCAGCTGTTTCACCGAACCTTGCAGAGCCGCCTAGTCGATGACTACGGCTACCGAGTCATCGGGTGGGAGATCGTCAATAGCGACGAGGAGAATGACGATGACTAGCAACACCTCGTGCCCGCGACTGCGCCAAGCCAAGGCCAGGGCACTCACGCTGATGCTGTCGCTCCGACTGCGCGACAAGTGTTCCGCAAGTCAGCTCGATGGCATGCGAGGGCTCAAACAAGTGGAGCAGGACATCCGCGAGCTGCTGGAGGGCCGGCAGTGAAGCTCTACGACGTCATCGTTGCTGACCCTCCGTGGCGCTACTCGTTCTCGAGGTCGGGCTCTCGCGCGGTGGAGAACCACTACTCGACGATGACGCAGAGTGAGATCGAGGCGCTTGAGGTTCCAGCCAAGGAAGACGCCGTACTTTACCTCTGGGCTACCGCCCCGAAGTTGCCCGAGGCTATCTCGGCGCTCAAGGCTTGGGGCTTTGACTACAAGACCTGTGCCATGTGGGACAAGCGTCGCATCGGCATGGGCTATTGGTTCCGTGGGCAACACGAGCTGTTGCTTGTTGGCAAGCGTGGTTCATTCCGGCCTCCGTCCGCGGGTCAGCGAGTCTCATCGGTGATCACCGAGACTCGTCGTGACCATAGTCGAAAGCCTGAGCGCGTCATGGAACTGATCGACCAATGGTACGGAGACAAGGACAGGTTGGAGTTGTTTGCGCGAGGCGCTCCCCGTCGAGGCTGGGATGCCTGGGGAGACGAAGTCTCGGCGTGACACTTGTGGGTGAATTGTTACAGGGAGGACGAACGTGCGACTAGTACAAGGCCAAGGAAGCTACCAGAAGAAGTCCGCCTGCTGGATGTCAGCGGTCGGCTATTACGTGGGGCAGTATGACGAAGCCAAGTGGGGCGATCACCCCGATTGCGTGTGCCCCATGATTCGGCAGCTGTGCGTAAGGCTCAACGATGGGTGCGCAGATGACGCCGAGCGTGAGCAGCTAATCGGCCCGCACATCTTCACGCCCGTGGGTACCAGGACGGAGGATAAGGAGGTCAACAAGCAGAGGCTGGTGCTGATTCGCGAAGCAGCGTTCGACTGGGCGATAGAGGCGCTCGATACGGCGAAGGTGAAGCACGAGCTGAAGCCGTTCTCGTCGTACGCGACGCGCCATGAAGCTGTCGAAGCTGCACGGGAGGCTGAGCGTGCCGCCGACGCCGCCAACGCCGCCGCCAACGCCGCCAACGCCGCCTACGCCGCCAACGCCGCCGGCGCCGCCGCCAACGCCGCCAACGCCGCCAACGCCGCCAACGCCAACGCCGCCGCCTACGCCGCCGCCTACGCCGCCGCCTACGCCGCCAAGCGCAAAGAACTCCTGCAACTCATCCTCGACTGCTGCGCAGTCGGTGACCGGCAAGAGCTGGTGCCTGCGCGGAGCAAGGAAGACGTGCTGGCGTTCATTGGTGGGTAACAATCCAAAGGGAAGTGTAACGGAGAGGACGAACGTGAAGTGCACTGAAGAGCGATTTCTGGCGGACGTCGAGGGCCACGAGATGGAGGTGGTGCACGAGCACGACAACGTGTACCGGCACGTACGCTTCCAGAAGCCCGATCAATCGGCGTTTTGGTTCAGTCTGATCACGTGGCCAGGCCACCTCTGCATTGCTGGGGACATGGGGACGTACGTTTTCGCGAGACTCCGCGACATGTTCGAGTTCTTCCGCACTGACGACTACGAGGGTCGCGAGTCTGGGCTGTTCATCAACCCGGACTACTGGGGATCCAAGCTCAGTAGCTCCGATTACCCCCGGGGCATAACGGAGTTTGACCCGGCCGCGTTTCGGGACGCTGTAAAGGACGACTTCGATACGTCTCGCGAGACGGACGACAGGTCCGAGAAGTTCTACAGGGCGCTTTGGTCTGAGATCGATTACGACATCTTGGATCCCGTTGCCAATGGGGAGTGCGGAGAGGAAGGGGCGCGCTCAGCCGTGGAGGACTTCAACTACGACGGTTGGACGTTCAGCGACGATTGGTGGGAGCGGGATCTGACGCGCTTCAGGTACCACTTCATCTGGTGCTGTTACGCGATCGCCTGGGGCGTGGAGCAGTACGACAAGTCGCGGGCTGCGGCTGCCGTCTCGGCGTAACCATCCGAAGAGAATTGTAACGGTGAGGAGCGACTGAGGTGGACGAGAGGATTGATCCAGACCTGCTGAAGTTGACCTGCGCGGCCCTCGTTGGGTTCTCGACCAAGGGCTTTGACGGCGGGATGCAATGCGCCAAGCACGTTGGCTGGGACGCCGTGGAAGCAGCAAGGTCAGCCCTTGCTGAACTCCGCAAGAAGGAGGCGCCCAGTGCTGAGTAAGGAGCGGCTGCAATACATAGCAGACCTGAATGAGGACCTGGGCCAGCCGGGGTGCGAGTCGACCGAGGCTATCGACGAACTCCTCGCCGAAGTGCGCGAGCTGCGGGCGGAGAACGAGCGGCTGCGTCAGTTCCTTCCAGGGAACTCTTTGGGCAAGTCCATTATCGAAATGTGGCACGAGGCCGAGTCGGACCCGCCGCCGGAGGGAAGCGACCCGATTGATCTGGTCATGGTCTACCAAGACCCAGAGGGGCGTTGGATCCTGGCGGTTGACGAGCGCCTGGCCACGCACTGGACCTACCCGCCCAGCACCAAGCAGCCAAGCACGGAGGGGGAGTGATGGGCTGGACGCTAGAAGCCTTGGAGTCATGGCTGCACTCACGCTGCCTCCACCCTGGCTACGAGTACGCAACGACCGATGGCCCACGGAAGTCTTGGTACGACGAAGATGCTCCACCAGAAGGCAGGGGTTGGGAGCGGAACGTTGACTGCGGAGACCAAGGCTGGGAGCGCTTCGATTACCACGAGGAGGCGTATTGGCGCCGACCCACCGACGAGAGGAGCGACTGATGGCTCTACAGATGAAGTACTTCGTGTTGAAGCCCAAGGGTACGAGTCCCTATGCCGTAGCGTCGAGGAAGGCGATGCGTGCGTACGCTAAGCACATCAAGAAATGGGACCGAGAGCTGGCTGCCGAACTCCAGGACTGGGCAGACGATGAGTGGCAGCTTGTCCTTCCTGCAGGGTCCGACGAGAGGAGCGGCTGATGGAGATCGTTTGGCGCGACGGATCCCTGCACCATTGGTTCCAGCACGGCTGGCACCTGCACGTTGTCGAGGCTGACGAGCATGGCTATTGCGAGTACTGGGTGAAGCTCACCGACGAGTCCGAGCGAGCGATGGATCTGGAGCCTTGGCACTGTTTCGCGTGCTGGAAGCCAAACTACGGTCCGCCCAAGAGGCCATGTTGGCACTGCGGTGAGCTTGAGCGCGCGTGGGGCTTATCGTACTTGCCCAATCCATGGGCCGCAGAGCGTAACAATCTAGATCCAATTGTTGCACGCGAGGGGGAGTGAGCATGAGTCGATCAGGCTACACATACGACTGCGAGAGCCTAGAGCTATGGCGTGGTGCAGTCCGTCAAGCAATCAACGGCCGTCGCGGCCAACAGTTCTTCCGGGACTTGTTGCATGCGATGGACGGGTCCACTGACAAGCGCCTCGTAGAGGGTGATCTCCAGTGCGCGGATGGCTCGTGTGCTATGGGGTTGGTTGCCTCTCTTCGCGGGGTCGACGTCGCCGACATCGACGATGCTTTCGGCGATTCTTGCGAGCTCGTGGCGCCGCGCCTCAACATTGCAATGGCGCTCGCTCAGGAGGTGGCCTACGTGAATGACGAAGAGGGTCCTGCGCAAGAAACTCCGGAGCAACGGTTCGTTCGCGTGAGGGACTGGGCTGAAGCGCAGCTTGCACGCGAGGGGGAGGGGTAGGGGATGCGAGTCTGCGATGTGTGCCGGGACGAACTGACGGCCAATCACGGGAAGGCCAAGCTCTCTGACGACGACTTCATCACATTCAAGGCGGAGCTGTGTTCGCCCTGCTTCAGGGAGCTTGAGGAGCTGGTCACCGAGTGGTGGGGGCAGCGTTCAAGCCAACGAGAGCGTAACAATCTACAGCCAACTCGAACGGAGCAAGCATGAGTGAGCCGCGGCCTTGGACGGAGAGTGAGTGGCGCAAGAAAGTGAACTATGCGAGGGGACGCGTCACGCCATCTATTGACATTATCGGACATGAACTACGCCGAGACGGCTTCATCGTCCCCGACCCCGACCCGGTCGACGAGCTGCTGGAGAAGTGCTCACTCGCCGTGGGTTGGTTGCAGTCCTGTGACCGGCCAATCTCGGCAGCGATGCTAGAGGCGGCAGCTGCCAAAGCCCGCGAGCACCGAAAGGCAACTCAATGACGACGGCAGCAAAGCGCAAGGTAGTCGACGCGGTCGAGCAGATCGCTGCGGGAGTCAAGGCGCTAGCAGGTGCACTGCGCGGGCTCTGGGGCCTCGAGGAAGAGAAGCCCAAGGAGGGGGACTAGTGGAGGGGATGCTAGCGATAGCCATCATCCTGGCTCTTAGCACGATTGCCTACGATATATGTGTGCTGAGGCGCGGGGTGGAAGGTGTCGTCAAAGAGCTTCGGGAGATCAGCGAAGCGCTGCGTGAGGCGCAGCGGTGGGGGGAGGACTAGTGGAGGTAGTACTTGCGTTCTGCGTCCTCCTCGCCATTGGCACCGTGGTAGCCATTGCGTTGGGAGCGCACGAGAGCGGGTACTACAAGGGCTTCATCGAGGGACGAAGAACCGCGCACAAGCAGGCGTTCGAGTTCGAGGGGGAGGACTAGTGTCCTGGTTCCGCCACCCACGCACCACAAGAGCGCGGCGCTACCTGGCGCGCAAGTGGCGCTCGCTGCCGACCACGTGGAGCGATCTGTTCCGCAGGCCGCAGCGCTCGTGGAAGGCGCACAGGGGGAGGCAGTGGAAGGCTCGGGAGAACAGTGCCGAGTAACCATTGCAGCAGGATTGGGACGGGGAGGGCGCGATGAATTGCGACGAGTGTGGGTGGCCTCTCTTTGCAGTCCGTCGCGCCTACACTGCCGACACGCCACGGTCCTGGCAGCACGACGACGGCGAGTGGTGGTGCGGGCTTCCGCGTCGAGTGCACCGATACACCTGCGGCGGCTGCGGCAAGGTCAACACGGTTGAGTACCGAACGGGGAAGCGCGATGAGTAGAACCCGGCACGGCGGCAAGGGCGTCGGCAGCGAGTTCTGGGGCAAGCGCAAGGGAAACCCGTACCCGGAGCCCAACAGCGAGCACAAGCGCTGGACCAACCGAGCCGAGCGGCGCGAGCGCAAGCAGGCGCTGAAGAGGGAGGCGCGCGATGAGTGAGCGGCTGACGGCGGAGGAGAATCGAATCGAACCGCAGCCAGTCATTGATTCCACAACAGCTAAGGGAAAGCTGACGCTGTTGGGTTGCTACGCCCTCGACGGTTGCGAGCGAAAGCAGCTAGCGCAGGAAGTCCTCGACGAAATCGGCTTCTTGAGTGAACAGTGCCGCCGCAAGGATGCCCACAACCGCAAGTGGTACGCCTACTGCCATGACAAGAAGGAGCTGCCAGAGACCACGCTGACGGCCGGGTACATGCGCGAGGTAGAGCGGCTGTGCAAGGAGCGGGACGAGTGGAAACAGAAGTTCGATAAGGCATTCAGTGACCTTGAGGAAGCATGGGCAGAATTGGGCGGTGCTAAATGAGTGAGCGACTGACACATCGCCCCACGCCAAGGCAAGTGTGGCAGGCCGAACAGGACCTACGGCAGGATTGGACCACGAAGGGGTGGGCAGAGAGCCCCCCTCTTCGACTGGCTGTTACCCAATCAGAGGTAATCCTTCGCGAAATGGACGCTCTGCGCAAAGAGCGGGACGACCTGAAGGAACTCAACGACGAACTTGATTACCTGCAGTCCAGCACCCACCCGTCCCCGAAGGGCCTTGCCGACAACGAGGAGCTGCGCCAGGCAAGAGTGCAAGCCTATCGCTGCCGCGTCGATATGGAGGCGGCGCGGGATGAGGCCGAGCTGTATCGCAAGAAGGCCGAGCGGCTGGAGAAGGAGCGGGACGAGGCGCGGGAGACTGTGCTTGGGCTAATGGCGCAACTAAATGCCGACTTGCCCATCCGACCCATGGCTTGGTGTGAGGAGTTCGAGAATGAAAGCGAGCGAGCCACACGTGGGGACGAGTAACAATCCTATCCGGATTGTTGCGGATGGAATCACGGAAACGGTCACAGAGAGAGAGTACAGAGTGACAACAATGCGACTGGATATCAGCGTGAGCGACCAGGAGGGGTTTGACATCCTTAGTCATGCCAAGAAGCTCGGCTGGAGTATTGCGGTAAACGGTGTGCATGGTTGGCATCTCGAGAAGGGCGATGTGTCCCTGGAGATGAATGGTGACCACGCGAACCTTTGCGTAGGACAGGATGGGTTCGAGCTCAAGATCGAAAAGCTCGTGAAGAGAGACGAGTATGGCCAAGAGCAGTACTCGCAGAATGTGAGTGATGTTGAGCAGGTAGTTCACTACCTCGATCGAGCCGAGGCGAAGTTGAGGATTTTGGCCAACTGTCGACTGCAAGCTGGCAGCGATGCGTGAAGAAGAAGCGGTCAAGCACCCGCGGCACCGCCTGATCAAGTGGTCGGAGTTTGACGAGCTGGTCGACACGCGAGGCTTCACGGACGATCATGGCTCGAGGTGTATCGAGGTCGCCAATGTGCGCGACTTCCTGGACACACGGCGGCTGATTGTGGACGACGATCCGGAGGGAGAGTTGATCGATTTCGTGCTGAGCGACGAATTCGGGAACCTCCACGTCGAGCTGGTGCGCGACAAGCTGGAGGCGCTTGCTACTGCGGCGAAGCGGAGGCGGACTGCAAGGCCCAATGCCTACCATGCAGAGCCGCGCCCGTTTGCGTATGAGCCTTTGGCTGGGTTGAGTGGAGAACCAAAATGAGACGACGCAGCTTCATCAAGCGTATACTGGCGGCTCCGGCTTTGGCGCTTGTGCCAGCGGTAGGCGAACAGCTCCATCCTTCGCGCATAGGAGAGCAGCTGCATACCGTGACGGTCGGCAGCCTGGAGGACACCGTTGAGTTTCTGCGCAGCCCTGAGGGGCGAAGGGTTGTCAGGGAGTCTACGCGCGAGTACCGCGTCATCCCGCCGGGCGGGAAAGAGGATTGGTTGCGTACGATTGGGCGCCAACGCAGGCGCAACAATTCCTGAAGGATTGTGACATGACGCTGAGCCTGTACAACCCTGACGACCTCGGCGACATGGTGGATCATGCAGCCAACGAGATGAGGGCGAAGCTCGATCGCGCCGAGCAACCCTGCATTGTCTGCAAGAAGGTCAGCGCTCATGGCTCAGCTGAGTGGGGACACAGCGGCCCCAGTGTGCCCTGCTGCTCACAGGAGTGCGTCGCCCAGTTCGAGGTGAAGTGACGATGGCCCCGGACCTCAGCCAGTACATGTCCCAGTTCATTGCTGGGCGCTGCATAGGTGGCCCGCTCGACGGTGGCTGGCTGTATGCGCTCAGCAGCCCGCATGTGTGTCGTCTCGGTGGCAGCACAGCGTATCTCTACAGGTACGATGGGAGGGACTGGCGGCACTCGGGGTGGGTCGAAGACGTGCCCGAGATCGACGGCTCGGGGTACGCGAGGAGTGGTGAATGAAGAGCAACGACGCAGCCCACATAGACAGCCTCGTCGAGGCCACGTTCGGCGAGGACGTGAAAGGGCGGATCTTAGAGCAGAGCCGCCGCATAACGACTGATCCGTTCGGCGACGCTGCGGCGGTTGCGATCTACGGGATGCAGAAGCGTGTTTGGCGGCGTGTGCTGAGCGAGCACTTGAGCGAGGCGGGGTGAATGAAGAACAAGAACAAGGGCAAGGCAAGCATGGAGCTGTTTGTGGGGACGGGTGAGATTCCCGGCCACGCAGACAAGTGCTACGACGGCCCGCTCAATGGCAGCCACGTTTTCTGTGACGGGGAGGAGTTCGACTATCCCGATCCAGACAACGAGAACCTCACCCACCACTACAACTGGTCTCGTTGCTGCTATCTGCACAACGGTTTCAGCGAGACTGCCGAGTGGCCGAGCGATGGGATTCATGGCGCTAGGCTGGACGGATTCTATGGGGCGTAACAATTGACCATGAACTGTGACGAGTGACCCGCCGCCTAATCACCATCGAGACGGCCTGTAACGTCGGCTCCGGCGCCATCATCTCTTGGCTCGTGTGCTGGCTCTGCCTGCCGTGGTGGGGGTACGAGCCGCGCGCCGGTAGTGCTGCAGAGATCACGTTGCTGTTTTTCGTCGTCTCGTTTGCGCGCTCCTGGCTGTGGCGCTGGGGGTTTGACCGATGGCAGCGGCGCGGGACTGCTGCTGCTGACTACAGTTGGGAGCCGTATCGCGTTTCGCTGGAAGAGGCGATGCGAGAGAGGATTGCAAAGACGATGCGAGAGAGGGGGGAGTTTCAATGATGGACTATCAATTGCCGCAGCGGCGCATCGACAAGGCATTCGCGTTGCTCATGCGCGACCGCGAAGGGACTATCTCTGCGGAGACGCCAAAGCAAGTCACGAAAAGGGCTGGGGAAATTTTGCGCATCCTCGACGAACAGGCTTACCCAAAGAAGGAAGATGCGTGAAAAAGAAGAAGCACACTGGCCCACTGCCAAGCTTCATTGCGGTCTACTTCCGTGACCCAATGAGTAGCATTGGCTGGGAGGACGAATCTTTCGACGACTACCAGCACGAAGACACGGCTTGTCGTGCTGCAGGCTGGATTGTCAAAGAGGACAAAGAGCAGGTCACCATCTGCGGTGTCACCGGCGAACATTCGTGCGAGCACACGAACCGAATCGTCATCCCCAAAAGCTCTATTCTCGATCGACACGAGATTCGCTTCCCTAAAGGGCGCAAGAAGGTAAGATAACCCCACCTCGTTACCCGACTGCCCCTCAGTCGGCTTTGCGGACCAAGCGCAATAGATCCCGGATAGGGATTGCAGCAGCTACCTAGGACCGAAGGTCTTCCTGACAACGTAATTGACGAGTTGCGCAAGGTGTGGCAACGCTCTAGCGAAGAGTGCTGTGCCCTCGCCGAACTACTCCACTCGCTCGAATCCGACAGCGAGCGCTGGTTCCTCGTCAACTTCGTGAATCGCTTCCCTGAGCGATATCACCCTGTCAACCAAGTCGCGCTCACGGGAAACGCATACGGCGCGATCGTCGATGTCGTTCCCCAGGAAAAGCTCCACGTAGGGTCTTCTTTCTGGCGGCCTGATTTCACGATCCACGTGCAACCATTGGGCGGCAAGCGATCCCACTTCTGCGTCGAGCTGAATGGCTACCAATTCCACCACGCAACCGAAGCGCAAGTGCGCCGGGACTACGAGAAGTACCGGGCGTTCTCCTGTGCGGGCGTTGTTTTGCTTCCCTACTCATCGTCTGAGCTACTCGATAACCCGCGCTCTGTAGCGGGCGATGTTGACCTGCAGATACGCAAGCGTGCACGGCAGGTGATGGGGGCGGCTTGAGGCGCACCAAGGTGTGCAAGGACTGCGGAAAGAGAAAGCGTAGGCACGAGTACTACCTAGACCGTGGCGTTCTGCGCTCTCAGTGCAAGGCGTGCTACCGAGCAACGCAGAAACAGATACGCAGCGGTGATGCGTACAACGCAAAGGCTCGAGCGTACAGAAGAAAGAAGTGGGCAGATCCAGAGTTCAGGAGAAAGAGGCGCTTGTCACAGCGAGCAGCACAAGAGAACCGACGTGCACGCAAGCGCAACGCCACCACCCCAGATGAAGAGCGCAAGGTGCGCAAGTTCCTTCGGCGCTTACGTGAGTTCAAGAGGGTGCGCTGCGCGTGGTGCGGCGAGTGGATCGACATGCGCCATGACAAGTGGCACCTCGATCACATCGTGCCACTCGCTCGCGGTGGCAGGCATGAGGTCGCCAACCTGCAGCCGCTCCACGCAGCGTGCAACTTGCAGAAGGGAGACAGCCTTGACCCACCACCGAGCGAGCGAGGGGGGTGCTAGGTCGTGCGCTCCAGCTGCTCCACAGGTGAGGATCGACAGGGGCGACATGATCTCTAAGTCAGGGTCCTTCCAGGGGTTACGTATTGGGATTTCTGCGGGCCCCCAGGTCGCGCCAGGTTTTTAAATAGTGATTCTGTCTGTGTTTAGGACTACGGAGGCTGTAGTAGGTGACGAAGCCTAATCCACGTAAGCCCGGCGAAATGAGGAGCTTAAGAGAAGTGGCCCTCGCTTTTGGCGTGCACACAAGGACAGCTGAGTACTGGCGGAAGAGTGGCATGCCAGGGAAGCCTAACCACTGGCCGCTCGTCGAGATCGCCTACTGGAAGATCAGCCGCGACACGGGGCTCGACCTCACGGACGTGGACGCCTCTGGCCCCAACGCTCCGGGCGAGAAGAACAGCACCAAGCCACAGGACCGCGAGTGGAACAAGTGGCGCACGCGAAAGATCAAGAACGAGGTACTGCGCGAGGAAGGAAAGCTTCTCGACGCCGACGACGTTGCCCGCACCTGGTCAGTCCGCGCAATCGCGCTGCAGCAAGACATCAAGTCGATGGGCAAGCGCATCGCACCAACCGACCACCACCTTCGAGAGGAGATTGAGGAGTACTGCACGAGGTTGCTACGTGGCTGGGCCGCAGGAGTGCCCGGCATTAGCGAAGAGCAGGTTCGAGACCTGCTTGAGCACATGGGTCTAGAGGAGATTGAAGATGGAGACACCGGACACGAGCACGAAGCCACAGTCACGGCGGGCGAAGGTGCGAGCGAGGGAAGCGATGGAGGCGAAGCAGGAGAGCCGCGTCGCGGCGGTGCTGCCGATCAATAGCCGGGCCATCAGACAGCCAACAGACCTGGGCGAGATCCCTGACTACCTAACCGAGCGCGAGGTGAGTCCACCAGCGACGAAGTCGGAGAAGCGAGACTTCTGGTTGATCATGTGCAGCGCCCTTGCAGTGGTGCTGGCCAATGCCTTCATGTTCAACCTCGCTACCGCTGGCGTAGTCGCTGGCTCTTGGATCTCGATCAGTCTGCTATTCGGCGTGCTAAAGGCGGTCTTCTCGCGCTAATGGAATGCAAGACTGAGGGCTGCAACAACCCGGTCAACCCCGCCCTTTCGGCCAACCTCGGCCACCTGCCTGACGGCCCGTTCTGTGGCACGTGCTGCATCACCGCACTCCAGAACGAAGAGCGCGCCTCGTACTTCGACGACGACAAGCGCGAGCCCGTTGGCGACATTTACCGCCCCCTATGCCGTGACGGGAAGCCGCACCACTTCAACATGGTGCACACGTCCACGATCGTCACGCGCTATCGGTGCATGCGGTGTGGGTATCGCACGGAGGTCTGGCGCTGAGCACGCTGCTCGAGCGTGCCGCCAAGTGGCACGAGATCCAGGAGCACTTCACTCCGGACGGCTACCCCGATGTCGTTGAGTGGGCAGAGGACAAGGTCGTGCTGCCAGCCAAGGAGGCGGGCGGCCGCGCTGGCCCGTGGCGCTCGCGACTCACCCCTGCGTTCCGGGAGCCGCTGAACGCGTACGCGAACCCGGTTGTCGTTGCCATCACGATCATGGCATCGAACCAGGTGTCGAAGTCGCTCACGGAGATGCTGTGCGCGTTGTACTCGCTCGACCAAGACCCGGGCCGAACGATGTGGGTCGGCGCTACCGAGGACATGGTCGACGGCATCGTCGATGACCGCCTCAAGTCGATCATCCGCGCATCGCCGAAACTCAAGCACCACTACACGAACGCGAAGTGGACGAAGAAGCGCATCGACTTCGGCCCAATGGAGATCCGGAAGGCGTGGGCCGGTTCCCCGTCTTCGATCCAGGGGCACCCGTGCCAAAAGGTCATTGCGGACGAGTTGTCGTCCTGGATGGTGAACCCGGACAAGTACAACCCGATCGAGTCGGCCAAGAACCGCATGCTCGCGCAGGTCGACAAAACCATCGTCTGCGTGTCCACACCGGACGTCGAGTCCGACCTGATCTGCCAGGAGTTCCAGTCCAGCGATCGCCGCAAGTACCACGTTCCGTGCGTGCACTGCGGTGAGTTCCAGGTGCTCGAGTTCACCGAGAAGACCGTGCGTTGGCCGAAAGGCATGTCCTACCAGCGCATTGGCTCCGAGTCTCGCGCCAACTACCACTGCACATCCTGCGAGAAGATCTGGACTGACCGCGAGCGCGTGCGGTCACTGAACGCGGGCATCTGGGTTCCGCGCGAAATGGAGCTGCGCGACGGTCGGGTGGTGGGGGACCACTACGTGTCCAACCACTGGGGCTACCACCTGAACGCGCTGAACTCGACATGGGTCACTCCGTCGCAGATGGCGTCCAAGTTCCTGGAGCTGAAGATCCGGAACGACCTCAAGACGTTCTACAACTTCTGGCTCGGGCTCCCGTGGAAGGACATGGACCGTAGCCCGGAGGCATCGCTTGTCGCGCGGTGCGCCGGGGATCACGAGGAAGACGAACTGCCGGAGGGAACGGAGTACCTGACGGCTGGGATCGACGTGCAGAAGGTCGAGCTGTACTTCGCGATCCGCGCGTGGGGCTACAACGGCAAGTCCTGGCTGATCAAGTCCGGCGCAATGACGAGCTGGCGCGATCTAGAGAACTTGTTGCGTGCTCCGTTCCGGACAAAGAGCGGTCGAGAAGTGCGATTGTACAGAAGCGCCCTGATTGACTGGCAGGGAGGACGGACGGACGAGGTTGCTGACTTCTGTCGGCGAAACCCGGAGATCATTCGCCCCTGTCGCGGAAAAGGCCGGATCGAGAACCAGGCATTCAAGGTTGTGCGCCCAACCAGGTCTGGAGCGAACACGAAGATCGCTCTTTCGGGCATTCCAGAGCTGATCGAGGTCAATACCGACTACTTCAAGACGCGTTTGATGCGTTTGATCGCTGAAGAGGGCCGAAACGAGTGGTTTGTGCACAAGGATGTGCCCGAAATGTACGCGAACCAGGTCACATCGGAGCAAAAGGTCTACAAGCGGACACTCAGGGGCGCCACTCAAGTGGTCTGGGAGCCGAAAGCGGGCCAACCACACAACCACTTGCTGGACTGCGAGGTGTACGCAATGGCGGCTGCCGAGTCGATGGGTCTACCGATCAAGCTCGCAGGCGCACCTCCTCCGGCCGAGCAACCGGACTTCGATGGCGATGAATTCCCGTCAGATGGCGACGTTGAGGGCGAATGGGACGTGGATATCAGTGACTGGTAGAGACGATCACTACGATTGGTCGCTCGACGACCTGGATAGCGACGAAGGCGGCGAGAATGACGAGGATTCGCCGGTCCTTTACCGAACAGACCGCGCAGAGATCCCCGTGATCCGGCATCCGCAGGTGTATTGCCCGCACTGCTCCCACACGTCGTACCGAGTCGTGTCTACGCGCGTTCTTGGTGCCGTGCGGCTGCGCTATTGCCTGTGCCGTTCGTGCAACCGCCGCTTCTGCACCGAGGAGCGTCGCTCATGATTCTATTTTGTCTCATGGCTTAAGTCCGCATCCCGCCAAAACGCCCCTTACGCTTCTCCCCATGGCAACGCGCGCAGAGATCATCGCCGCTGCAGAGGACGCCCTCTACCAGCGAGCCAAGCGCGGCTTCCTCCGTGAGTACGAGGTGGGCGACACCAAGTACGTATGGGAGTCAGAGGCTCAGCTCCGATCCTTCATCCGTGAGCAAAAGGCCCTCTTGGCTGCCGAGAATTCGGGTACCGGCGCCACTCCAGTGGAGTTCTATCACGTGGAATTCCCGAAAGAGTAGCGTTGGGCGCACTCGGGACAATCGCCTTGGACTTGTACGAGTCCTTGCAGGCCCGCCGCAACCCGAAGGTCCGGGAGATCCGCGAGGCACGTCACAGTGCCCAGCTGGAGGCGGCAAAGCAGACTCGCTATGGCGACGACGCGAACTCTGGACCTGGATCCGCCGACGACGAATACGAGTGGACCGGAGATCGCGAAGAGATCCGGGACCGTGCTCACGCGGCCTATCGTGATATCCCATTCGCGAAGGCGATCGTAGACACGAACGTCGACCAGGTTGTCGGCACTGGCTTGGTTCCGCAGGTCATTGTCAACCACGAGAAGCGCCGCATTACTGCCAACCAGGCAGAAGAGCTGCAGGAGTTTCTCGAGGACCTCTTCGTCAACTGGGCGAAGCGCTCCGACGTGACGGGCCGGCAGTCGTTTGCCGAGCAGACCCGCACGATCGCCGCGAACCGAATGATCGCGGGCGACATCCTGTCAATGCCCGTGACGCCGCGCCGTCTCACGCGCAAGAACGAGATTGAGACTCGGTGCGAGCTTATCGAGTCCCACAGACTAGCAAGCCCCTATGGGCCCATCCAAAAACCTGACACCGTCGGGGGAGTCGTCCTAGGGCCAAAGGGCGAACCCCGCTCATACTGGATATCCAACGGGCATCCAGGGGGCTTGCTTTCTACTTCCCCTGAGCACTTCAAGGAGATCCCTGCGCTCGACCGCCTCGGTCGCCCGCGGATCTTGCATCATTACGTAGTGAAGCGCCCGGGCCAGACTCGCGGGCTCAGTGAGTTCCACGCAGTCCTACCGACGCTCCAGCATCACGCGAAGTACTTGCAGGCTGAAGTGATCGCAGCGCGCATGGCCGCGTGCATTGGGTTGCTGTTCCTGACTCCGGTAGACCCTTCTGGCAAGGGCGACAGTAGCAACCGCACAATCAAGAACCTGCTCAAGATGCGTCCTGGCATGGCGCCCAAGCTGCCGCCAGGGACCGACGTCAAAGAGTTCTCGCCCAACCGGATGACCGCGTCGTCCACGGTCCCATTCGCCGAGCTGTTGCAGACAGAGGCGGCGACTGGCGTAGGTACGAGTTACGGCACGATCGCCAAGGACTTCCGCCGCGACAACTTCTCGAACACGAAGGCCGCGATCCAGATGGACCGCGCTGGCTTTCGTTGTCAGCAGCTGTGGGTGGGGCAGAACGTGTGCCAGCCCTACTTCGAGGTGATTGGGTTCGAGGCCCTGCTCAAGGGCATGTTCCCTGAGTTTGTTCCGGTCACGAACTACCGGCAGTTCGTCTCGGAGTGGTGTGACGTCGAGTGGATGCCAACGCCCGGTTGGGACTGGATCGACTCGCTGAAAGACGCGCAGACCGCCGAGAAGGACATGGAGATGACGGTACGCAGTGCGACCGACATCTGCCGCACCAAGGGCACCAGCTACGAGGCCGTGCTCCGCAAGCAGCTCAAGGAAGAGAAGCTTGAGATGGAGCTGCGCGAAGAGATGGGCCTCCCCTCCATGGCTGCAGTCGTAGCCGAAGGCGATCCCGCCGATCCCGATCCCAACGACGACAACCCTGACGACAACGAGGACAGCGACAAGCGCAAAGACGAAAGCGAAGACAACGACGATGCCTAGCAAAGTGCTTGAGTTCATGTGCTCCCAAGCCTGGGCGCTCGACAGCCAGCACGTGGAGATCATGAACACGATCGTCACGCGTCACGCGTCTGGCGAGAAGCTGGATGCGGAAGAGATCGCAGAGATCGTTGCTGCTCGTCGCGCGAAAGAGGGCGACGACGGGATGCCGAGCTACTCGGTTGAGGACGGCGTGGCCGTTGTCCCGATCCATGGCGTGATTAGCCGCTATGCGTCCCAAGTGAACAACATCAGCGGGCCTTCTGGGACTTCCGTCGAACAGGTACGCGAGCACGTTGTTGAGGCCCTCGGCGATGACCGAGTGAAGGCCATTCTCCTCGATATCGATAGCCCTGGCGGTTCGACGGACGGGCTCGCAGAGCTCGCTGACGACTTGCGCGCGGCGAACGACATGAAGCCGCTGTTCTCCTTCACTGAAGGGCTAGCGGCCAGTGCTGCGTACTGGCTCGGGTCTCAGTCGCGCGAGTTCATCGCGAGCAAGGGGGCGCGAGTTGGGTCGATCGGTGTGTATCGAACGCTGATCGACTCGAGCGAAGCGGCCAAGGCGCGCGGCCTGCGCGTAGACGTCGTGAAGGCCGGCGAGCACAAGGCGATGGGGGAGCCGGGTACCCAGATTGGCGCCAAGGAGCGAGCGGAGGCGCAACGCCTCGTGAACTCGTTCTACGAGATGTTCATCGACGGCGTGGCGAAGGGGCGAGGGATCTCGATCAAGGCTGCCACGGCCTTGGGTGACGGCCGCGTGCACCTAGGACAGCAAGCAAAAGAAATCGGACTCGTTGACCAGATCGGCTCGGCGAAGGACGCGCGTGCGCTCGTTCTTGCCCGGATCTCGTCAGAGCGAGCGCAATCTTCAATGGAAGCCGACGGCATCAACGTCGACGGCAGAAAGGACACAGCGATGCCGGAACCGGCAACCAGCAACACAAGCAACAGCGTCGCTAACTCGGTCGGTAGCCCAGGCTACGTAGGCCCCTTCACGTGTGACCCGCCGCCTTGGGTAGGCAGCACGGACTTGACGGTAGGCACCGGCACTTACGCAGGCGTGTCGCATATCAACGAGCTTGCCGATGTCACCGCAGCTTCCTCGGCTGACGCCGCAACCCTCCTCAAGGCCGCTCACCCGCACCAGATGGACTTGGTCGCCAAGCTCATCAGTGACGGCTCGACCACGGAGCAGGCGCTTGTCGCCCTCGCGCAAGACGCCAAGGAACACTACTCGGTTGCGATCGAGAACGCCGCCAAGGGCGCCGCTCAAGCTGAGCGCGACAAGTTGATCGACGAGAACGCGAACGAGTCGCTTGGCGCCGCGCCAGACGTGCAGGAGGGCGCAGGTCGCCCGACCACTCCCGAAGAGGCGTTCGCCCGCGTCGACGTTCAGGAAGCATTCTTCTCGCTCAGCGCGGTGAAGGGTGCGTGGGCCCACGCAGAAGAAGAGAAGCTCGATCCTTGGGCCTTCATTCAAGACGAAATGAGTGAGTAATGGCAGCACTGACCAAAGACACCCCGCGATCATACATGGGCAATGCCGCTCCTGGCCTGCGCCTGTTCAAGGTCGCCGCGAACACCACGATCTACCAGGGCGGCGCGCTGGCGAAGACCGCGACCGGGGAAGTTTCGCCGTTCACTGACGGTGATGTGTTCGCCGGCTTCGCGAGCGACGGCATTAAGACTGACGACAGCACCGGCGTGGACCTCGAGGTCTACACCGAAGGCAAGATCCTCCTCAACATTTCAGCCTCGACCGCGAGCGCTATCGGCACAAGCGTCTACGTCACGACTGACGGCGACTTCTCGCTGACCGACAGCGGCTCGGACACGGTCCTTGGAGTGCTCTATCACCAGAAGTCGGCTAGCTCGACGTGGTGGTATGTGGACTTCAAGGGTGCGGGGAACCAGTAAGGACACACACCAATGACGATGGCAACAAGGTCCCGCATCACTGACAAGGGTGTCGAACGACACATCGAGTACCAGATCAATGAGCGGTCAGCGGAGCGCCCCTGGATTGGGCGCATTGCCGGCAAGGTCAAGAAGTCCCTCAGCCTCACCGAGCCGTACATCTTCACCGGCACTGCGCCTCCGATGGGGCCGCGTACTGCTGGCGACAAGCACGATGAGATCAAGCAGTACCCGTTCGAGATCAAGAACGGCGATTTCTCGACTGGCTGCGTTATCCCGGGCGACCTGATTCGTCGCGGTGAGCGCGAAGAGGTCATGAAGATCGCGAATCAGCTGCCCACTCGGTCGATCCAGCACTGGGAGAAGCTGACACTTGAGGTCCTGGAGAACGCCGCGAACAACGCGGATGACGGCGTCACTATCACCAAGGCCCACATCGATGGCGTAGGCTTTTTCTCCGAGCAGCACCCGGCGCGCGACGACAACCCAAATCAATCCAACTTCACGGATGTCGCGGTGACGGGTAGTTCACCGGCTAACGCCGAAGAGGCGGGCACAATCTGGCGCACAGGTATCGACAACCTGATCCAGATGCTGGACGACCAGGGCGAGCCGATGAACGAGGACGCCTCCAGCTTCACGATCGTGATTCCGTACACGCAGAAGCACGTCTTCTGGCAGTCGATGTCGAAGGAGGTGATCCTCTCGGGCGGCCAGTCGGTCGACAACCCCGTGTACCAGTACGGTGCATCGGAGGGCCACTCGATCCGCCTGCAGACCTCGGTGCGTATGTCGAATTCGACGCGTTTCCCGAACCTGAGCAATGCCGCGCTGATTTTCCGTGACGATGCGCCGGGCTCCGCTGTCAAGCGTCAGCAGGAGTACGTGCGGCCAGTCAGGTACGGCTCTGGCTCCGACTGGTCCAACGACAACAACCAAGCGTGGAAGTATCGCATTGAAGCTTCGCGCGCGGTTGGTCTGGCCTCTTGGATGAGCTGCTACATGGTCACCTGGAGCTAGTCCAGCTAACCAAACTCACCCCCCTTCCTGCCGCCTCCCCTGGGACCTCTCCTTGACGCACCCACCAGTCACTCCGGGGGAGGCGGATCTTTTTCACTATGATGAACCGGAGTAGCTAACTTGCGCGGCAACATCGAGATCCCCGATAGCTACACGCTAGAGCACTACGATGCTGCAGGCGTGTTGCTACACGAAGAGAGTGGCACGAACCTCGTCACGGGCGAGGGGCGCAACCACCTAGGCGACATCCTCACCCAGGGCGAAGCGGCTCCTGGGTCTTTCTACGTTGGCTTGCTCGACGACTCGGTCGGCCCGACGCTTTCTGTATCGGACACCTACGCGACGCATGGCGGCTGGGCAGAGGCTCCGTCGAACGCGTACTCGCAGGCAACGCGTCCTGCGTGGCAGCCGGCCGCGACCGTGAACCAGCAGATCCTCACTAGCTCACCATCTGAGTTCTCGATCACGAATGGCCCGCACACGATCACGGGCGCGTTCGTGGCGACGAACTCGACGAAGGCCGACTCGGCTGCATCTGGTGCGTGGCTCTGGTCCGTCTTCTTGTTCTCTGGCGGGAGCCGGCCCGTGAACACTGGCGACACCCTGCGCGTGTCGTACTCGACCACGATGGGACTGCCGAGCTAATGCCTAGTGGAATCCCATACCAAGAAGCGAACGAGGTCTTGGATCTGGAAGCGGGCACGCGCTATCTGGCGATCGCGACTGCTGATCCAGGGCAAGACAAGACGGCGCTTGCGACAGAGATGCCAGACGCAGACGGGTACGCGCGGCAGGTCTGCACGATGCCAGTAGCGTCGGGCACGTCGGGAGTGGTTTCTTCGACGGACGCTCAGGCGTTCACGAACACCGACACGGTGAATGCTTGGCCGAATGGCACCTTCTTCGTGCTCTGTGACTCGGCAACGCACGGCGGTAGCTGGATCCGCAAGTTCGAGCTAGCTGCGCCGTTTGTCGTGAACCCCGACTCTACCAACACGGTTCCGGCCGGTGCCGTGCAGCACGAAGTGCCACTCGAGAACGCCTAGAGGCGAGCCCTTGCCTACTACGATCACGCGAATCTACGACCAGCTCGGCCTCCGGGGCGGGCAGACGGTGCAGCATGGCGCGTCCGACTTGCGCCTGACAGCTCCCACTGACTACACGTTCTCCTGGACATTCAACGAGAACCGAACGGAAAACGTAGACTGGGGATGGTTTGTCGATGGTACCGCGTGGATCACTGGCGGCGTGACCATGACGAACAACACGCCGCTCAGCACCGATGCTGGTGGCGTGATCAACAATGGCAGCACGCTGGATCCTCAAGTGCTGCACGGGGCCTGCCCCTGGGCAACGCAGACGGGGAGTCAGGGCAGCTATGCGCCTTCGCTCAACGACGGCCGTCCCAACCAAAACACGCTCGGCCCGGGCAATCCGCTCTTTCTGCCTTCCGGATCCTCGTTGCTTAGCAGCAACACGCTCAACATCGCGCAGAACAACCAGCCTCGCGCAGGCTACGTCGTGCCGATCACCGTGGTCGACTCGCCTCCGCCGCCGGGGTCATTCCGCCCCTGTCCGCTACTTGGGGCGCCAAAGACGTCCGAGTTCAATATCTCGGATATCGACTGGAACCAGTTCTATAACCGCGGGATTAGCGCTGCGACGGTAGGCAGTTCGGTCGCGCGTGTGTCGATCGAGGAGCACGCCTGGCGGTCCGCGCACTACATTCCGGACTGGGGTTCACCGTACGCCTCCTCGCCGAACGACGAGCGAATCCCTGCGCTGAACCAGTTCGGTGGCTACGCCAATGGCGGGCAGAGCGGGCCAAGCTACGGGCACGCCTTCGCGGGCTGGTCGGGTCCAGCAGTGTTGGCAACGCTGATCCAAGAAGACTTCGACAAGCCGGCATGGACCCAGCACATCATCAACATGTGCCAGAAGGCCATCGACTACTACGAGATGTGCCGGCTCGGTCGAACTTGGCTCGGCAACGGTGGCCACTATGCGGGTCGAATGGTCCTGCCGATCTTTGGCGGCTTCGCCATGCCAAATCACGCCAAGGCCGCGAAGATGCGCAATGTTACCGAGCAGGGCGGGCCTGGAGATACGCGCGCCTGGTTCGCGGAGAACACGCAGGTGTTCGAGGTCGTGCCGGACCCGGCCGACGTGCCTGGCGTCACCGTGAACACGACCATACCGCCCAAGCAGCAGGGCGTTGACACGTTCTGGAACAGACCAGATCCGGCGACTGGCGCTAGCAATGGTTCGCGTGACCAGAGCTACAATGCCTCGTGGTACAACGCGACCACAAAGCGAATGTCGATCAGCAACAACGGGCAGGCATATGTCGGGCCCTACACGAACACTCTGCAGAACGTCGACACGCTAGCTCACCAGACTCGCCCCGTCTCGTACTACGGTGTCTCATCGAACTACATCATCGACACGGGCACCAAGCACGACGGGCACATCCCGCAGTGGAGTTTCAACCATCTGCGTCCGCCCGTTGCGCATTCCTCATTCGACACCAGCGGCTACGGGCACCTTTACTCTGGAATCAATGACCGGAATGCGTTCTGGGCGGTCCAAGGAGCCGGACCTGCAATGGGCGCGAACGCATACTACGCGCGAACCGCTTATCACCTGTGCTGCACAGCTTCGGCGTGGTATGGAGCACTTGCCTTCATCTCGATCGCCGGCCTACGCGACGACTTGGCGGACGACTCGCTGTTCCGTCATCAGGAATACTTCCGTAGCGTCCAGAACTCGGCGAACGATCAGGCTGGCAACCAAAGCCAATACCCAGGCAACGGAGCTAACACCGTCGTCCACGCACCCGACCGCTTCGCCCGTGACGTTTGGGATACATACTACGCCCAGTCGATCAACTCGGGCGGAGTTGGCGGTGGCGGCTCGCCAGTAGGCAACATCGTCTTCCGGACTGAGAGCAGGATGCTCGTCGACGAGTCGGCGCTCCAATACGGAGACTCCGTCTACGGCTCAGACATCGTCTTCCAGACGCGCGTCCGCATGAACGTCGCGGGCTCCTTGCCGTCCGGCAACTGGTACTCAACTCAGTGGAGCACCCGCAAGCCGCACAAGGTGAAGCGATCGCTCCTCGAGCCGGGCACGGAAGCGAACTTCTCGCATCCGTTCCGCATGCAGGACGACGACATGCGTAGTGTCGCCAACGGCGGCCTAATGCAGGAGAACGCAGAGGATCTCTTCTTCACGCTCGCCGATGGCCTAACGAAGATCCCGCACGACATCGACGACTATGACCCCGTGACTGGCCTGGTTGAGGGGAAGTTGCTCTTTGCGACGTACCCGTCGGAGCTAGACGAGTTCGTCTACCCGTACTGGGGCAACGCGATGGCACCTGCGCAGGACGACCCAGCGGGCACGTACCCGGACCACTCTGCGGTCTACCACCTGCATAAGCGCCCAGATTCAGGCCCAACGATTCGGTCTACGCTGGCGAACTCAGTGCCTGGCTCGTCCTGGATCACGGGGAACTTCTCCGGCGCCACAGACTGGCAGCTGCAAGACGGCCTGTTCACGGACGCGATGAACTTCTTCGAGCAGGATCCCGAAGGAGCCTCCGTTGTCACGATCCCGAACGCGCCCAACGTCAACGCGTCGGCCTTCACGATCTTCACGGTAGTCAGCTTCCGCAACTTCAACACACACGATGCTCGGGTCATCTCCAAGGCGCTTGGCGCCTCGAGCGACGATCACGTATTCATGTTGTCGACGCTCGATGGAAGCGTGACGGTTGCTACGCCAGCGAACCACATGATCATGCGTGCGCGCGTGAAGGCGGGCACGAGCGACACGGACCCGACCACGACGGTGTACGGCACTACTGAGTTGCAAACGGACACCTGGTACACGGTCGCCGTGACGTACGACGGGGCGATGCTGAGGCTGTACCTCAACGGCGCTCTTGAGGGGTCTACGGCAATGACGGGCGGCATCCGCCAGAACTCCCACCCCGTGACTATCGGCTGTAGCTCTGACACGGACGCCTCACCGATCAAGCACATGCAGGGACCAGCGGAGACGATGCACGCGGTCGACGTCGCCTGGCCCGAGAGTCACCTCAAGAAGCTTAACCAGATCTATCGAGATCCCGTCACCTACTTCGAGCCGTTTGCGACGGAAACGTTCAACCCAACCAGCCCCTCGACGTACGACGCTGAGGGCAGCGATAGCATAGCTATCGCGGACGCTGGTTTCGCGACCGCGATCATTGAGGCGGCTCCAGTCATGGACTCAGTCGCAATCTCTGACGAGGGAGACGCAACGGTCGACTCGGCTGACATCATCAACGTGTCCGGAAGCGACGGCATTGCCATATCCGACTCTGGGGACATGTCCCTTGTGATCTCGGTCGCTGGGTCAGACTCAGTGGCGATCGGCGATTCGGGCTATGACCACCGGGTGCACGACGTGAGTGGGTGTGACGGGATAGCGGTAGGTGACGCTGGTGGGGCGGTGGCTGTTCAGGACACGAACCCGTTCGCGGACATGATCGACGCAGCCACGAACGACATCTACGAGCACAGCGGCGAGCGCATCGTCTACTACCGTCGAGGCAACCAGGCCGAGCCGCTCGAGCTGATGGCAATCGTCCGGGCGACTGGCACCGAGGCTGATGTCATCAATGGCCATATCGTCACGGACGGTGCAATCGTGAACATTCCGCGCGTAGACCTGTCGCTAGCCGAGAAGGGAGACACGATGCACGTATCCTTCCTGGGCGGGGGCGACCTGGAGCTTGGTCGTGTTGAGCGAATCCTGGATGACCGAGCGCGCGTCTGGCGCCTCGAGGTGAAGCGCTTCTAGTGCCAACTGGAATGATCGAGTCCTCCTTCGACATGAAGGAGCTAGACGACGTTGCGCGCAACCATGGAGACCTCCTGGCGAACAACGTCTTCGTCAACCTGGGACGCTCCCACGGCAAGTTCCGCAAGGACTGGCTCAAGCGGCTAAGGAATGAGGTTGCAAGAGGAACGCGGCAGATTGCTCGCCAGTTCTTCTACGTGCGCTCATCGAACCTCAGCGGCAAATACCCAGCGGACCGCCTCAAGTCCGAGTTTTTCACTACGTCACTCGTCGCACTCGGCTTGCAAGAGGGGGGCGTGCACAAGGCGAAGCGTAGCCGCACAGCGATCCCGGTCGGTCATGCGCTCACTGCGTCTGGCCGCACAAAGAAGGCATACAAGAACGTCAGCAACAAACTGAGCGATCTAATCGTGAACAAGGCGTTGATCGTCAAGAACTCACGCAAGACTCCAGGGGTCCTGTTGGCGTACGAGATCATCAACCCGAACTCAACTGGTCGTCGTCGACGAGGAAAGGCGTTCGAGAAGCATGGCAAAGGCATTCAGCGTGCTCGTCTGATCTACATCCTCACGCACAAGTCACCGAAGCGGAAGCCGGTCCTCGGCTTCTACGAGTCGTGGGAGAAGCACATCCCGCTCCACATGAAGCGTATGGCTCAATCTGTTGAGGCCACGCTACGAGGGATCCACCTCAAGTGACGACGGTTCGCGAAAGCTTCGTCCTTGCGATGGTTGATCGCCTCGAGGGGATCTCCGTGTCGGCGGGCTACAACAACGATATCCCAGGTGGCGTCCTGCGCACCGAGCAAGAGCCCCAGGGCGTCATTGACGTTCCTGTCATTACCGTGTGGGAGGAAGAGCGACGCCAGCGCAGCGAGTCGGTCGGCTGGACGATCACGCTCACGATTGACGTGACGTTCTGGGCACAGCAAGCGCCAGACGACCCAGTGGCGACGCACGTGTACCTCGACAGCTTGCGCGAGGATGCGCTACGCGCGATCGGCGACTCCATAACGATCAACGACCACCTGTTCATGATCGAGGACATGGACGAGCAGACGTTCCCGATCCTCGACGGGAACCCAGAGATCGGCTTCACGCTCTCCCCTTCGTTCACGTACCGGCTCGACCCAAAGGACCCAACCCTTCTCCGGTGACGGTCTTCTCCGAGAATATAGAGCTGATCCAGAAGATCAGTTCACCGAGCGTCACCGCGTCGAGCGGAGGCCCCGTCACGCGGGCCCGGGCCATCTACCCGGAGTCCATGCCATACGCGAACGCGTGGTCGTGGGCTTGGGAGTACGCACCAGCACCGACGCACTCAACGCTGCTGTCTCTTTGGCGAGATACGCGCGGAGGCGCAGACATCTTCCAGTGGACGCCGCCCGGCGAGTCGCAGATCGACGTTCGCTTCGTCCCCGGCACCCTCTCAGTCCAAGGCAATCCAGCGCCCAACCTCTGGGCCATTAGCGTCGTCGTCGCGGCGCTCAGGAATCACATCTAGGAGCAAAGCACCATGACTCTACTGACACGGCGCCAGAGCGTCGGGCTCAAGCTTGAGTCCCCGGCGGGCACGCCAGCAACCTTCGACGACATCTCACACTTCCCGTTCGCGGTCAAGGATGTCGAGTTCAGTCCCAATATCCAGCAAGTCGAGCGCGACTTCTTCCGCGACTCTGGTGGGCGGCTCCCGTCGCTGACTGGCGTCCGGCCAGGAACGATCTCGTTCACGTCGGAGTTGCTTGGCTCTGGAGATCACACGGCTACGGAGCCGGCAATCGCGCTGCTGTTCAAGGCGTGCGGCATGCAGTCGCGGGTACTGGAAGAGATCTCGATTGGTCCCGTCGCGAACGGACCGTTCCTCGCTGGTGACACGATCACCGGATCGACCAGCGGTGAGACTGCGATCGTGGCCAAGACTACATACAGCGGCGAGAGCAAGATGTACGTGCACTCGGTATCGGGTGCATTCGTGTCGGAGTCGATCACTGGGACCACTGGCACCACCAACCCGAGCACTTCGGGCGGGGGGGACGCATCGGTCGTGGGCTTTGTCTACACCCCGCGTTTCACCGGCTACGACAACTACTCGTGCGCGGTACAGATGGGCACCCAAGCGTCGGGCGCCAACAACGCGCTGCAAGTGACGCTCTCTGGCGCGCTCGGCTCGTTCGACTTGTCGACTAGTGTCGGCAACTTCTGCGAGGTGCGGGCCACCTTCCAGGGCGGAGTCGAGGATCCAGAGGACGTTGCGACGTTCTACGGCAGCGGCACCGACTCAGTGTCTGCTACTCCTCCGCAGTTCTTCGACGCCAATGTACGCACACTGGGCAACGACCTGGTCAACGTCTCGAGTCAGTCGATGTCGTTGGGCGGCAATGTCCGTGTGCCTACAGGGTCGATCGGCCCGACCGGCACGTCGCCCGCGATCTTTGGTGACTTCGAGGGCGCGTCGGGGTCGTTCGATCCGCTCCTGGGCCTCACGACCGAGCACAACTTCTTCCAGAAGTGGTTCGACAACGAAACCGGCGTCATCGAGTTCACGCTCGGAGGGACGGCTGGCAACCAGTTCATCGTCCAGGCCCCAAACGCGCAATACGGCGGCAACACTCCTACCGACCGAGACACCCTCATCGCTGCAGACATCCCGTTGCAGCTCAACGAGACCTCATTCAAGAACGACCACATCGTGATTCTCGCGATCTAACCAACACCAACCCCACAGAAAGAGCCTTCCCCATGGCGATCATTCCAGACCGAAACCGAGAAGTAGACTACATCCCCGAGTGCGACAAGGACGAGTCGATCCCAGTGAAGACCGTATTCAAGATTCGTCCGATGTCGAAGCGCGCAGAGCAGCAGTTTACCGACGACTCAGTGAATCAGTCGACGGTTGTCGACGAGGTGCTCAGGGACAGCCTCGTTGGCTGGGAGAACCTACAGAACCAGAGCGGCGACAACGTCGGCTTTGGTGACATCGACATCTCGGATCTCCCACTCGGCTTGCGCGGTGAGCTGTTTGCCGCAGTGACTGACATCTCCCAGGTGCAGGCCAGTGACGCAAAAAACTGATCATTGCGGTTCGCTTGTCGCACCCCAAGGGGCACAGCGGGCCGCAGGATTGTGCTCGTTGCGCAGTCGATCCTCAGGCCCGCAAGGACTGGGGATGCGACGAGCCGTCCAAGACTCGGCAGATGGATCCCATCGAGGGGATTCCATGCGAGGAGTGCTCGGGCGTTGACGCGGAGCACTGCAAGGTCTGCCTCGGCACGGGCTTCTTCACTCTCTATCGCTGCCCCAACTCAGTGGTCCCCAACTGGGCTCGGTCGCTTTTGCGCTTGATCTACATCGCGCGCGAGGGCGGCCCATGGCCTGAGGCTGGCGGACTCCTCGACCAGACTGCCGCCTTTGTTGACGCGTACGACATCGCGGTCTCTGAGCTGAGCAAGCTCGACCAAATCACCAAAGACTAATGCCACCACGTAGCACAACGAAGACGCTCTCGGTCGTCGGCCGATTCCGCGACCAGATCACGGGGCCGGTACGCAAGTCGTTCAAGAACGTGCGCGCAGCCGCTCGGACCGGCATCGAGAGCTTCCGGAAGTTCGCCCGGTCTACTTCCGGAGTAGCCTTGGCACTCGCTGGAGTGGCCTCCGCCGCTGCCGCCGTGACGAAGGCAGTCAAAACCACGAGCGACACGATCGATCAGCTCGCTCGCGTATCGAATACGAGCCGGAACTTCGCGGAGGACATCAACGAGATCCGTACGGCGACCGCTCAGCTTGCAGTCGATACGGGCAGCAAGATTGAGGAAGTGCGTCGTGCCTTCCAGGCTGTTGGTCGTCAGTACCGCGAGACGGCGGACGCGATCGCGATCACGACTGAGGCGGTCCGCCTCGGTGTAGCCACGTCCACCGACCAAGAGGCTGCAGCCAAGTCACTGACGGTCGCGATGAAAGCGTTCCAGCTCCAATCGAAGGATGCGGGCGGGGCAGCTGCGTTGCTGTCGCAAGCCGTGCAGACGACGGGCGGTCGCCTCGAAGAGCTTGACCGGAGCATCGGCAAGATCGGCCCCACTATCACGAAGGCTGGCGTTTCGTTCAACGAGACCGTTGCCGTGCTGGTCGCGATGGGTGAGGCGGGCATTCGCGGGGGGGAGGCCCTCGAGGGAACTCGGACTCTCCTTGGCAAGATCGTCAGCCCAACCGAGAAGGCGAAAGAGGAACTACGTGCCCTCGGTGTCGAGATCGAGTTCGGCTCGCTAGAGGGTGGCAAGTTCCGTGAGCGCCTCATCCAGATGCGCAAGGCGATCGACGAGAACTCGGACGCGGCGCGGATCTTGGGGCTGACGGGGCAGAGCCTGAACCAGTTCTTGCTGTTGTCACAGAACAACGCAGCGGGCTTCGGGACCGCGCTCGAGAACCTTGGCAGTTCAGCTGAGACGTTCGTCGAGACGTTTGACCGCTCCAACACGACCATCTCCAGCAACTTTCAGGCAATGAAGAACCTGGCCCTTGTCGGCATTGAGGGTGCGATGTTGCCTGCAATGAAAGAGCTGAACGAGGCTATCGGATCTCAGTCGGGCAACGTCCGGGCCATTCAGTTGCGCTGGTCCTCTTACTCGGCCGAGGTGATTGCAAGGCTGAAGCTCACGTGGGAGACGGCCAAGACCATCTTCCTGTTGATGCGAGAGGCCGCCATCAGCACCGGCGAGCACATCGGCAATGCGTTCGCCCTCTCGAGTGAGATTGCCAGCGCCGCATGGCTCTCCATGAAGGCAACCTTCTTCCGGGCCTTGTCCGAGATGGCTGCCAAGATGAAGTCGTTCGTCGATGGAATCACGAAGGGCCCAGCCGGGTCAGCGCTGAAAGCAATCCTGGGAGCGACTGGCCTGAGCGGCATCGCCGGCCGCGTCGACGGCGTGGGCAATGCGTTGAGTGGAGCGCTTGGCGGACTCAGCAGTTTCACGGGCCAGGCGTTCTCCGAGAACATCCTTGAGGCGCGCGAGCTGCTTAAGCTCTTCGATCAAGAAGCACGTGATATTGGCACTGGCTCGGCGGCGCGCATCGCGGCGCTAGTATCTGAGTACAACCGATCGATCGAGAACGCAGGGTTTGCGCTCGACTCAGCCAACGCGACTCGCGAGAAAGCCGCGGCCCTCGAGAAGCGGATTGCAGGGGAAGCGAAGAAGGGCGCCGAGGCGGAAGAGAAGAGGGCGGCCCGAGTCAAGGAGCTGAAGGAGCAACTCGAGAGCATCGGGTCCCTGACCAACTTCAGTCAGGAGAGAGCCAACGGGGTCGCTGGGTCGGCCTCAGGTAGAAGTGCCGCTGACGTC
>JBCCHQ010000052.1:0-35341 GCA_039028735.1 Planctomycetota bacterium
CCCCAACTCTACGCTTCCCACTGGAAGCCTGAGCCCACGCGTTGCGTGCAAGTCAGTGAATCTGCGGATCGCCTTCTTGCTGTGGCTCAAGTGGTTTCGCATAGAGCATCGCGAGGCGCGGATCGCCTTCGAGCGGGGCGAGTACGAAGTCGAGTTCCCCTTCGCTACCTACTGGCATGTGCTCCGCTATGGCGTCAACTGCTCTACTGCAGGACCGCCTGTAGCTGCCTAAAGCCGGGGCACTCCAAGCCCAAATGAGATCGCCCGACAACGTGCACCAGCGCGCCCGATAGGAGTGCGCCAACACTTAGCGAGGCGCGCCCGCATCCGGACCACCACGCGCCAATGGACCGCGCAAGGACGCCAAACTGAGCCCTTCGGACTCAATCCAGGGAACTAACAGACTCGCTCAGGCGCCTACACTCGATCGAAACCCGCAAACCCCAGAGAGACGGGACTCCTTACCCTCGGTTGGGTTGGGGCGGTTGGGTTGGGGGGGGGTTAGTTGTTTTTGCGGAAGGGGGTTACTGAGACGGTCATGAGGCGGGCTTCGGCGCCGCGGTCGTTGAGGACTCGCAGGCTAATGCGAAACGCGCTGGGGACGTAGCCGGCGCGGAAGCGGATCTGCCCCTCGTCGCCCTTCCAGAGTGCCGAATTCACGTCCTCTTGGAAGTACAGCTTGCCGTTCTCGTTGCGCTTGATCGTGTACTCGCCCTTGAGATTCGAACCACCGCCGTCGCTCCACAAGAAGATCTTGTCGCCTCGATTCAGTTCGGAGAACGCTGTGCCGCTACCGGAAGTCCAAAAGTAGAACGGCACGTTGACCGACGTTGCCGTGTCATAGCGCCCCTTGGCTGCCTTGCCCCGCTCGAGCGATGCTGGACGAAACCCGCCGTACAAGAACTCGCGCATGACGCCGCCGCCGTCTCGCCCGCTGACCGGAGTCAACTCAGAGTCAGCTTTGAAATCACCGTCGAGCTCGACCCGCGGCGTGACGAAGCGACCTGGCGCCGTGGTTCGTAGATTGCGCGCAAAGTACTCCACTTTGAAATCAGTGACGTTCTGGCACAGCTCCGATACGACCTCGACCACTTCCCGTTCGGCTGGCTTGTAGATGTCGGGGATGTCGATGTAGCGCACGACCTTCCGAAGGGCATACCCCCTGAACTCCGTCTTCTCGGCCTCGACTTCCGAAGGAATCCGCCCTGGATCATCCGCGGAGGTTGCCTCGCGATCCGCCAGGTAGTACTCCACGTTTGCGACTCGCTCGATGCCGCCAATCTGCGTCACGGTCTTGAAGTAGAGCGAGAAGTTGTCATGCCGCTCGACGGGATAGGCGTCACCAAAGTCCAAATCGTAGTGACGTTCCACGACGTGAGCCCCCTCGTCATAGCGACCCCGCCGGCCACCCCCGAGGTTCTTTCCATTCTCACGAATCTCTTCCCCGTCCTCCCAGTAGCCATCCTGCTCCGAGCTCCCCAAATCGATGAAGAACTCGAGGTTGGCGGTCGGCACCATGTTGGCGAGGTTCTCTTGGACGTCCGCCAACGCATACCGAAACTTCTGATACACCTCGACCTTAGCCGTCGTCGACTCGTAAGCACGCTGCGCCTGCGAGCTGACGAAAGTGATGCAGAACGTGATGATCATCGACAACGC
Source organism: Planctomycetota bacterium (assembly GCA_039028735.1). GTDB lineage: Bacteria > Planctomycetota > UBA8108 > UBA1146 > JAJFFE01 > JBCCHQ01. The sequence goes on from JBCCHQ010000052.1 coordinate 1,660, forward strand.
AATGGCCACCATCAGTTCGATCAGAGTGAAACCGCCCGATCGCGCTGCCGCGGCGCGCCGTGCGTAGGGATCATTGGCAGTGTTCTCGAGCATCGCTTGCCTCGCGTTTCAGTGAGCAGAGTTCAGCAGTGAGACGGTCGTCGCAGTGGGCATCATCACTTGTGCAGGTAAACCTTCGCCTCGTAGATCGGATCGAAGAACGCCTCTTCATCATCGATGGACGGGGGCACGAAAGACCGGAAGATCATAATGCGGCACTCGTACAGCTCGCCCGCCGGTCGCACCGCAGGAGAATCGATCGTCTCACGCCCCAGGCTTGCGTCGTGGCGACAGCGCTGCAGACTGAACGCAAAACTGTACTTGTGCAGTGGGTCGGAGATGGCCGAAGGGTCGGGCTCACCGGCATCGACCATACGCGCCCACGGTGTCGCCCCAAGTTGGTAGACCCGGCGCACGCGAAACGTCTCGCGCTCGTAGCCGTCGCCCGAAACCGTCGCGTCATCCCCATCGTTGTCCGCGAGCCCCGCGTTGCCGCCACCATTGGGTTCGCCGGACCCATCAGTGCCGTCGATCGTGCGAACGTCGGACTCGACCGTATCGTCGCGCACAATGACGCCGTTCCAGTGCTCCCAGCTGTCCACCCCGTCATCCTCGGGGTAGAGGAACACCTTCGCGGACTCTTCCGTCGAGTTTCGATTCGATGTTCGCTGTTGCTGTGCAGTGTTGGGATCGGGAAACAGAATATAGTAGTCGGCATTCGTTCGGACTGACGAGTAATCGCTAGGCACCTGATCCAGCACGCCCTCGTGCTGAAACAAGAAATACGTCCATTTGCCGTCCTTGCTCTGTCCCTTGCGATGCGTAATGCCCTCACGCAACGCTTGCTCTACAGACTGAGCGATCAGGACAGCGTTCGTGTCCTCCATCGACTGGCGTCCAGTATCGATGGCGAGCGGGAACACGGCCAAGATTCCGAGCAGCCCAACGACCAAGATCGCCGTGGCGATCATGATCTCCATCAACGTGAAGCCAGCCTCAACCGTCGGGAAGTACTCGCCCTGACTACTCATCTTGCGCCTTGCTCTCTGCAACTTTGTAGGCGAGACGCCCCTGGGGACGCACGTCGATCCACGCTTTCAACTCGTGTTCATGCCCATCGGGACCACCACGGAAGTAGTCCACGATGATGTCGGCATTCGCAGGCCGCTCGTCGTCGAACTCCGACGACGGCACATCCTTGTAGCGGCCAAACGCAATCGTGCCGTCTGACTCAAAGCGAATGGTGACATCCTCGTCACGCAAACTCTCGTCGAGGATCTCCTCTGGTTGCCCCGGGATATCTGCGTAAGAGAGATCGGCGAACTGCAACCGGTATTGAATGCCATCGACGCTCTGGTACGGCCGCATGCCTCCATTGAAGTGCAGCACCGAACCGTCATCTTGCACGCTACCTTCGAAATCGTAGAGGCGCATCCCCTTCTGATAGAAGACGACTCCGACCGGCCGCTTCTGCGTCACCGCGTTCGTGCGCGCCTCATTCAACGTTGTCATGATCAGCGTACCCGCGGCTTTGAGCTTGCGATCTTCCATGAAGTTGCGCAGGGCTGGCAACGAGATACCAAAGACCACGACCATGACCGAGATCACCACAATGAGCTCGATCAGCGTGAAGCCCCCGCCTCGCTGCTGTAGCCGCTTGATTCGCTCTTCTAACGCGTTCATGGACTCTCCTGCTACTCCGTTGGTTTCGGCCACGTCGCGATGCACTCTGCCGCTTCCTCATTGTCACGATGCCCATTGGGTCCGTGGCTCCAGATGTCATAACCACGCGGGTTCTGCGGACCAATCGCATTCACGGCGTCGGTATCCTCGCGAGGATCGTCGCCGTGGTCTTTCGTATCTTGCAGATGTACGTCGCCGCTATCTTGGATGTTGTAGGACGCCCCTCCTTTGACCAAGCGGTCGTAGTGAAAGGGGTTCATCCATGGGTCGAGCAACTCAACCGCGTTTTCGTCGTCCGGGTCGACGTAGAGTTCTCCCGCGGCAAACTCGCCCACGGGATCGCCAACCCCAATACGCTCGAGGTTGCCCCCCGCATCCACGTTGTAACGCGGCGTCGGCCGTGCCAACGCAAAAGTCATCGCGGCGCCACTCTGTAGTACTGTGCCGTCGTCGGTCTCTACCGTGTCTTCGAGGCCATCCTTCGGGAACTTGTGGGCGATCTTCTGATACGCCTCGAGGTGCAGACCCAATCGATCCAGCTGCGCAGCCGCTGCCTTGACGCGGGCCCGCTCTTTCAAGCCCCCGATTCCAGCCGCCACAAGTCCAATCAGTAGCGTCAGAATGAAGAGTACCGTCAGCATCTCGACGAGCGTGAAGCCGCGCTGCCGCACCACGCTAGTTCCAGCTACCGATGTCATCGTTCTCCTCCGCGTCTGCAGCCCACATCGAGTCGTTCTTGCCGTCTGGACCGCACGACCACAGATCGTAGCTGCCGGCCTTCCACATCCACGGTTCGGGCTTCTTGGTATCGTTCTCGCGATAGATGTACGGATTGCCGAACTGATCCTCGTAGAACTTCGGTACATCGACGTCGTTCAAGTCCGACCGCTCCAATGGCGGCTGGAAACCCGCAGAAGGGTTGTCGGGATCGACCATCACGACAACTTTGTCCTCCTTGTAGTCCTCCCAATACGGCGCGTTCTTACCGCCCTTGCCCCCCTTCGAGCGTGGCTGACCGAGAATCGCCTCGAACAGATCCGGGAACGCGTTGAAGTACTCGTCGTCTTCGTCCCACTTCTGGGCGTGACCAGGGAAAATCCCCTCGTCGTCACGGTAAGCGGCCAGCGCCAGCTTGAAACCACTGATGTCGGACTTCACGGCTGCGGCCGCTGCCTGCTTGCGCGCGATACTCACCATGACCGTAGTCAGCATGGCGAGCACTGCGATGATCGTGATCACGATCAGCAGCTCGATCAGGGTGAATCCCGCCTGCTTCTTCGTGGAATTCACTGCCATGGAATTCTCTTCTCTCTGCACGACTCTTGTTCCTTTGCTTTCTCGTTTGCGCCACCGCAAAATCAGCTGCACAAAGGCTTTGGCTCCGCCGCTGCCTGGGACGTGGCGGCCGGGTCTCCGTTGCACCCCACGTCGAAAAACACTCCAAAACCAGCCACATCTACGAGTCCAGGAAGTACTCCTCGATAAAGCTCGTATTGAGATTCCCCTTGATGAAGTGGAAGTGGCGGAAAATCTCTCGCGCCAGCGGAATCGTCGTCTTGACTCCCTCTATGACGAACTCGTCGAGGGCCCGCCGCATCAGCGTGATCGCCTCGTCACGACTCTCGCCATGCACGATCAGCTTCCCGATCAGGGAATCGTAGTGCGCTGGAATCACGTACCCACCATACGCATGGCTGTCCATGCGAACACCCCGCCCGCCGGGCGCCACGAACTTCGTGATCGTCCCCGGGTTCGGTCGGAAGTTGTCGTCGGGATCCTCGGCGTTGATTCTAACCTCAATGCTGGCCCCTCGGATCGCGATCGAATCCTGCGTGTAACGCAGCGGCATCCCCGCGGCGACCAGAATCTGCTCCTGCACGAGGTCGATGCCGGTGACCATTTCCGTCACCGGGTGTTCGACCTGAATCCTCGTGTTCATTTCGATGAAGTAGTAGTTCCCGTCGCTGTCCAACAGGAACTCTACGGTGCCGGCATTGCGATACTCCGCCGCCCGCGCCAGCGCCACGGCGGACTCGCCCAACCGTCGTCGCAGGTCTTCGTCGACGGCCGACGATGGGCACTCTTCAATCAGCTTCTGGTGCCGTCGCTGCAGCGAACAATCGCGCTCGCCCAAGTGCACCACTTCGCCGTACGAGTCAGCCAGAATCTGCACCTCGACGTGACGCGGTCGATCGATGTACTTCTCCAAGTACACATCTGGATTCTTGAACGCCGCTTCCGCTTCGAGGCGCGCAGCCAAATAGCCGTTCACAAGGCTGATATCATTGTGCGCGACACGCATGCCGCGGCCTCCCCCGCCCGCCGTTGCTTTGACCAGCACCGGGTAGCCAATCTCCTTGGCGACTTTCAACGCATCGGACTCGTCCTTGAGAAGATCCTGCGAGCCCGGAACTACCGGAATCCCAGCCTTCATCGCGATTTCCCGCGCCGTCTGCTTGTCCCCGAGTTGTCGAATGCTGTCGACAGTCGGACCGATGAACTGAATGTTGCACGACTCGCAGATCTCGGCGAAGTGCGCGTTTTCGGCCAGGAAGCCATAGCCAGGGTGAATGGCTTCGACGTCGGTGATCTCGGCCGCGCTCATGATCTTTGGAATGTCGAGATAGGACAGGTTCGATGGCCCTGGGCCAATGCAGACCTTCTCGTCTGCAAAGTCCAGGTACGCACTCCCCTTGTCCGCCTCGGAGTAGACCGCAACTACTTCGATCCCTAGCTCGTGACAAGCTCGGATCACGCGTAGTGCAATCTCGCCGCGGTTGGCGATCAGAATTCGTGAGAATGACTTCATGCGGGAGCACTCCCCAAACGCGCGCTAGATCCGCCAACTGCGACCGGACGCAACACTAGCGACGCAAACCGTGATCTAGGCAATTCGAAACAGCGGCGTGCTGAACTCAACAGACTCACCGTTCTCGACGAGGATCTCTTCGATCACGCCTGAGCGATCGGACTTCACCTCGTTCATGACCTTCATCGCCTCAACGATGCACAGCACCTGGTCAGGCTCGATGCGGTCGCCTACTTCGACGAACGAATCAGCCTCAGGGCTGGGAGAACGGTAGAAGGTCCCGACGAGAGGTGACGGTATCAATTGTGACTCGTCCACCTGCGGCGCAGCGGCAGCTGGCGCCCCACTCGCAGCGGGCATCGCAGCAGCGACACCCGGCATGATGCCCGGCATGGCCACGACTTCCTTCTCACCCTTTTTCTTCAGACGGGCACGAAACCCGTCGTCCTCGATCTCCAGCTCCTCGAGCTGATGGCGATTCATCAGCTCGATCAGCTCTTTGAGTCTCGCGGTGTCCATTACCTCGCTCCGATGCCGTCAGGCGACGGGGAATCTGATCTCGCAAACCCAGCGCGGCGGCCCCCCGCCGCCCGGTTGGTGCGAATCTCGCCACGCGAGATCCGGCGGTAGGAACCTAGCAGCCGAAGGGAGCAGATCTTAGGAAGCGCTGTCAGGGGGGTCAAGGTCCATTCGGCGCGCCTCCCTGAGCAGTTCCACCCATGGTGCGTACCGATACTCAATCCCCTGGCGCGCCCCCACTTCCTCCAACTCGCGATGATAGCGCTCGTAGATCTCTGAACCGTCCCACGAGGGGTCACAGAAGTAGGTCCGGCACCCCAGAGGGCGATGTTCCCGAGCCGTGCAGAGGCCATCCTGCCAGAATGGACACAACTGCCCCTCGCCGTCCCAGTTAGCGAGCGACCGGTGGGCCAGCAGATAGGCCGCCTCCGTGCTCGACGAAAACAACACGTGCTCGGCGCGGTCGAAGTCGCAGCAGATCCCACGCAGCCGACACAACCCTTCGTGGGGCGCAATCTCGGCATCGACTCGTGCGTAGAGATCCGTAACGGACTTCCAGTTCATGACTTACCTAACACTGAAGCCCACTGCGCCGCGCCACCGTGCCCGGCCTCGGCTGGGTTTGCCCCGAAATCATGGACACAGCCACCCGTGCCACAGGCTCCCGCACCTCGGGCTTCATGATAAGCTTCCGGGTCACCTGAGCTTCGAGGAGCCATGCTACCCGATTCCGCACGACCGGAGGGACGCGATCTCTCCACAGGTCCACCCCCAGAATTTCACATAGACGTGCGCCTCCACGCCCGGGAGCGCTTCGATCTGCACCTGCAGCGCTGCCTGGGCTGGCCGTCCCGCACGAAGGTCCAGCGCTTGATTCGGCTCGGCGGAGCCCTCCTGAACGGGGCCCGCGCGCGCGCAGCAAGCCGGGTCGGCGACGGCGATCGCATCACGGTGCGGATGATCGTCGAGGGAACCCATCGCGATGCGGACGAAACCACTCCGCTCCCGCCCCCGTTCTGGGAGGACCCCTACTTGCTCGCCGTGAACAAGCCCCCGGGACGCCTGGTCCATCCCACCGGCCGGACGACAGCTGGCACGATCATCAACGAAGTCCATTTGCGCTACGCAGCTTTGACGCGTTGCGGCACCCGACCGCTTGCGCCGCGCCTCTGCCACCGCCTCGACCGCGACACGTCCGGTGTGTTGCTGATCTCGAAGAACGAACTGGGCCGCCGGTCGTTGCAAGAAGCGTTCGAGCGCGGCGAGGTGCGCAAAGAATACTTGGCAGTGGTCGAAGGGACCCCGGAACTGTCATTTAGGATCGATCTCCCCGTAGCCGTGCATCTCGACCGCACGCGCACGAAGGGCAATCGCCTAGCAACCATCGGCGATGACGGCAAGCCCTCGGTCACCCTGGTAGAACGACTCCACGCTGCCGGCGACTACAGCGTCGTGTTGTGCCGTCCACTTACCGGAAGACAGAATCAGATACGAGTCCACCTGGCCGCCGTAGGCCATCGCATTCTCGGCGACGTGGGCTATGGGAGTGACGCCGCGCAGTGGCAACGACGCTCACCAATCCCCTTTCCGGGACGTCCCCTTCTGCACTCAGCCCAACTACGCTTTCAGCATCCGATCTGGCGCACCGATACGATACTGCGAGCCGCGCCTGCGCCTGACTTTGGCCCGTTCCTTCCCGGGCAATAGCAACAGCGACGCGCACCCGGCGCAGCCAACTTTCTCGGCCCCTGGTATTTCGAAGTTCCGAAAGTACCAGTAAGTCAAGCGCTGTAGTTGCACCCGCCGTGCCAGATTCTGAGCTATGGGTTACTCTTCAGATGAGAAAGAGTGACTCTCGATGACCCAAGCTCCGCGACCACAAGGACACCAAGACCTGTTCGGCTCCAGCACGCGCTGGCGCGATCCGGACCCAGCGTCGTTCTCCGTCCTCGTTGCCGATGACAGCGCTGAGATTCGCATCGGCCTGCGTATGGCCTTGGTACGCGAGGGCTTTCAAGTTTCTGAAGCCAGCGACGGCCAAGGCGTCATCGATCACTTGCAGGAACACCCAACCGACCTCGTTCTCCTCGACGTCATGATGCCGGCCCTCGACGGCATCAGCGTTCTCAAAGAACTTCGAGCCGATCCGACGCATGCATCAACCTACGTGATCATGCTGACTGGCCGTTCCAGCCTCGAAGAGAAGGTGCAAGGGCTCAACGTCGGAGCCGACGACTACCTGACCAAGCCGTTCGAGCTAAAGGAACTGCTGGCCAGGGTACGCGCAGGGATCCGCATCAAAGCGCTTCAACGTGAACTCCAAGAGTCGCAAGAAACCATCGTACGGCAAGCCAAGCGCGCGACGATCGGTCGCCTTGCAGCGGGCATTGCCCACGAGTTCAACAACCTAATGAGCGCAATCTCCGGCTACGCGCAACTCGCCCGCAACAACCGTAAGTACACCGATCGCTTGATCGAGGTCACGCTGTCACAGGCGCAACGCGCGCAGAAGATCACCGCTTCGCTCTCGAGTTTCGCGGGCAACGGCATGGCCGGCGCGCAGCCGACACCGCTGCAGACAATGGTCGATGCTGCACTGTGCCTAATCGAGAAGGACCTGCAAAATCGCGAGATCGAAGTGGAGTTCGCACTCCCCGCCGATCTGCCTCTCGTCATGGTCGAGAAGGCGCAAATGCAGCAAGTGTTCTTGCATCTCCTACTCAACGCTGTGCAAGCGGCCGGTGATGGTGGTCACGTCATCGTTCGCGGCGAGATCGCCGACGACAACGTGGTGCGCGTCGAGATCGACGACAACGGCCCGGGCATTCCAGACGACCTGCGTCACTGCGTGTTCGATCCGTTCTTCACGACCAAGGGCGCCCTGGGCAGCGCAGAGGAACCGGGTACCGGACTCGGCCTGGCCTTTGCAATGAACACCGTTCATGAGCTCGACGGTAGGCTCGCGCTCGTGCCGTCGCAGCTCGGCGGCGCCTGCTTCCGAGTCGACCTTCCTGCGGTACGTCACTCAGACCACGCCAGCGATGCGCCCGACTCGAACGCGCACCCCTGTGCGACGAGCGCGGCGCCCATCAACGCCCACACCAGCATCGTGCTGATCGAGGACGATCCCGACCTGACGGAGATCGTGAAGGAGGTTCTTGGCGAAGACCACCTGACAACCTTCGACAACGGCGCTCCTGCGATCGCTCATTGCCAGCAGTATCCAGTCGGCGTCGTCGTCCTGGATCTACAGCTGAGCGGATCACTGTCCGGGCGCGACGTTCTGCACGAACTCGAGAAGCTGCCCCAGATGCCCGCCGTGATTGTCACAACCGGATCGGTCGAGATCCTGGAGAGCGATCTCCCCGACACGATCTCGACCCTCCTGCGCAAGCCCTATGGGCTCTCGGACCTCGAAGACGCGCTCGCGAACGCGCTTCCGGTGGCCACCTAGGCGTCTCTCACCACCCCGGCTGCCAGAACCCTGCGCCCCCCCTTGACAAGCACGCTCGCTCGATGAATAAGGGCGGGCCGCGCGGTCGGAATTCAGCGACTGCCCGCGCCCTACCCTTTTCTCGAAGTGCAGCCTCACGCCACCACATCCAACGTGGTGCGTCGTCGGGGCGGAACAGGATTGCCTCATGAAGATAGCCGTCTGTATGAAGCGGGTACCAGACACCGCTACGAAAATCCGCGTTGCTGCGGACAACCAATCCATCGATTCGGCAGACGTGCAGTACGTCATTAGTCCGTACGACGAGTTTGCGATCGAGGAAGCGATCCAGATCAAAGACAAGGTCGGTGACTCGACCGTCACGATCTACTGCTATGGACCGGAAGCCGCACAACAGAACGTTCGCCAAGCACTCGCGATGGGTGCCGACGACGGCGTGATCATTCAAAGCGACGGCGCAGGCCTCGACCCCTACCGAGCCGCGAAGAACCTCGCGAAAGCAATCCAAGATCGCGGTGGTGCAGACCTCGTGCTCTTCGGACGAGCGTCGGTCGACGGCCAGAGCGGGCAGGTGGGTCCCATGGTCGCTCGCCTCCTCGACATGCCATGCTTGACTGAGGTCGTCAACGTCGAACTCGACGGCACGACGATCAAGATCGAGCGCGAGAGTGAAGGCGGCCGCGAACATGCAGAGGCCGCGCTCCCCGCTGCCCTCACGTGTCAAAAGGGACTCAACGAACCCCGCTACGCGAACCTCAAGGGAATCATGGCGGCGAAGAAGAAGCCGATCGAGACGATCCCCGCCGCCGAGTTCTCGCCAGCACTCAACATCGCTTCGTTGACGCCGCCGGCCCCACGGCCAGACGGCAAGATCGTTGGCGAAGGAGTCGAAGCCGTACCAGAGTTGGTCCGTCTCCTCCGCGAAGAAGCCAAAGTCCTCTAGAAAGGAAGCGAGCACCATGAACATTCTTGTTTTCGTCGAGCAGCGCAATGGTGACCTGAAGCGTGCTTCCTTGGAGGCCATGGGCGAAGCCCGCCGTCTGGCAGATGCCAGCGGTGGTCAGGTTCTCGGTATCTTGTTCGGCAGCAGCCTCGAAGGGGTCGTCGACCAGGTCAAGAGTGCCGGCGCCCACCGTTTGCTAGTGGCTGACGACGCGGTCTACGCCGAAGCCACCGCCAATGACCTGGCCAATGAGGTGAAAGCCGTCGTAGCCAGCAATGACGTCAACGCGTTCTTCTGCGCCGCGACCGTGCTGGGACGCGAACTCTCGTCGATGGTCGCGATCGACCACGACACGTGTGTTGCAGCCGACTGCACGAAAGTCACGGCAGCCGGGGAAGCACTGCACGCGGAGCGTCCCGTCTACGCGGGCAAAGCCAATCTCAACGTTGAGATCACGTCACCTTTCAAGGTCGTTAGCTTCCGCCCCAACTACGGCGAAGCCATCGAATCGAATCCCGCCGAAGTAGAAGCCCTAACGCCAACACTGACGAGTGCCGACTTGCGCGCGAAGATCACGAAAGTCAGCGCGGCCGAGGGAGCAAAGAAGGACCTCACCGAAGCTGAAATCATCGTCAGCGGCGGCCGCGCAATGAAGGGTCCGGAAAACTTCTCGATTCTCGAGGAATTGGCCGAGGTGCTAGGCGCAGTCGTCGGTGCATCGCGGGCTGCCGTAGACGCCGGTTGGCGCCCCCACTCCGATCAGGTCGGACAAACCGGCAAGACCGTGAGCCCGAAGCTCTACATCGCTGCGGGGATCTCGGGAGCCATCCAACACCTCGCGGGGATGTCATCGTCACGCTGCATCGTAGCGATCAACAAGGACGCCAACGCACCCATCTTCCAGGTTGCGTCGTACGGGATCGTCGGCGATCTCTACGAGGTCGTTCCGGCCCTGAAAGAGGAGCTCCGCAAGGTCCTATAAAACAGACCAGAATCAATGCCGGTTGCGGTGACAGCGTCTCCGCAACCGGCTTTTTTCGTGCTCCTTACACACTTCTCTCGGCCCGCTTGCCGATTTCATCGTACGCTCCTTCAGAGGGTGTCCTTCTCTGGAGAGATTCCGTATGGCTTCGACGATCCTCGAGCAAGTTCTCGAGAACATCGAGCGTGGGGCCACTATCCCACTGCCGAGCACCGAACCCATGGGATTTGCCGCCCCGCAAGATGCCGGCATCCCTTCTACGATGATCCGAGCTCTCGAGTCACGGATACTGACGGAGCTCGACACCGAGCTCGAGCATCTGATGACACGCATCACGTCGACGATGGATGCGGCAACGTCTCCGGTGCAGGTCCGCGAAGAGATCTCCAGCCAGCTGGCTGCGGTCGCGGACGCACAACTGTCACTGATCTCCGACCAGCTGGGCCAGCACGCCGACCTTGCCATGAGCAACCTCGGTAGCGAGAGCGCACTGTTGCACAATGCGGTGCCGGCCATTACCCCACCGGCCGAGTACGCACAGGCCGATTACGCACAGGCCGAGGCGTACCCTGCAGCTGGCTACGAGCCCGAACTGTGTCGGGATACGGAAGTGCCCGGGATTCCTGAACCGTCCGACTCGGAGTACGCACACGACAGCGACGGGGAACCCATGGTCGTTCTGATCGGCGGCGATGACGAAGAGGACAGTGCCTTCGACGGCCTCTCCCCCTTCTCACCGGCGCCAACGGCGACCCCGGAATCTCAGATGGCGGCTCCGCCTGCGACTGAGCTGACCGGCGGTGACGAATCTCCCGCTGAGGTCACGCAGACCATCGCACTGAAGCCCGAAGCAGCGGGCAATGCGACGCCCAGTCGGCAAGTGCCGATCAATGATATCCAAGCCATGATCGACCAGCTGATCTAGCGCCGCAGCGCTCCAAAGGACGAACCGTGCAACTCTCGATCACTGCAGGACCCAAGCGAGGCATGGTCTTTCCCCTACGGGAACGGCCGGTGACCATTGGTCGCGATCGCTCTTCGACGATCCGCGTCGACGACAGCAAGGTCTCGCGTCATCACACCGTGATCGAAGAGCGCAACGGTCGCTGGGTCGTTCGCGACCTCGGCAGCACCAACCGTACTTATGTCAATGGCGAGCCGATCACGGAGGCAGCCCTTTCAGACGGCGACGAGATCCAAGTCGGCCCACTCGTCATGCAGCTGACCGCCACGGGCGTCGCAGCCTCGCCGAGCGCGGCCGAGGAGCTCCCTCTCGACGATGTGTCGTTGGAGATGGACGCAGCCTCGATCCAGAAAGAGCTCAGATCCAGCGAGGGGCAGTCTCTCGACGCCGCGCTGTATCAAATCGCGTCGCACGCGGAGCTGGGTCAAGGCCCGGGGCAGTTCGTGCTTCACGCGGGCGCGGTAGCTGCCGCGACTCTGCAGGCCTCGGCCTGGGCGTGGATCGAGTGGCCGGACGGACTCAACGGTCCCATGAAGGTCACCGGAGAGCGCAACAAGCGCCCCCTCCACCCCACGGAACTCGAAGTCAGCCGGTCCCTGATCGACCAGGTCACGCAAGGAAACACCGGGTTGGTCAGCACGGACCTCGGTTCGGACTTCGAACATAGCCTGATCGTACAAACTCAGCGCATCGCTTCGGCGATCGCTGTACCGCTGCGATCCGGACCAGAACTTCGGGCCGTGCTGTACCTGGACCGCCTCGAGGGCGCGGCAGACTACAACAGAGAAGAACTGGGACGTCTCGCGATCCTCGGCAGTCGCATGGCGATGCAAGTCGAACACATCACGCTGTTCGCTGAACTCCAGGAAGCCTACGAGCAGTTGTCCGCGTCGCAAACAGAGCTAGTGAAGACCGAGAAGCAAGCTGCCATTGGGCGCCTGGCAAGTGGTTTCGCTCACGACTTGAACAATCCTCTCGCGAGCCTCCTGTGCTTCCTCGAACTGGCCGAACGCGCCCTACCCAGCGATGCAGACGGCCCTCCAGACAAGGTACGCAACTACATCGCCAAAGCCGCCGGCGCTGCGAACTACTGTCGCACTCTCAGCATGAACCTGCTGGCGTTCGCGCGGCAGCGGTCGTTCGACTCAGACAACCCTCCGGAGAAGTTCTCGGTCAAAGACACGATTCAGCTGACGGTGGACTTCTGCCAGTCGGCGCTGAACCGAGCCGCAGCCACGACAACCATCGACGTCGATGAGAACCTCGTCCTCGTCGGCGACCCATCGACGCTGCAGCAACTGATCGTCAACCTCGTTACGAATGCTGCTGACGCGCTCGAGGAAGCCAAGGTCAGTGGCGAACGCAAGATCTCGATCACGGCCACTGCCGCCGCCCCGGGGGTCCACATCGTTGTCACCGACAACGGTCCAGGGATCCCCCCAGCGATCGCGGAACGAGTCTTCGAGCCCCTCTTCACGACCAAAGACAAGGACCGCGGTACGGGCCTCGGCCTCTTCGTCGTGCGGCGCATCGTTGAAGACTGCGGTGGCAAGCTTGCCTTTCACACGCCCTCGTCGGGCGGCACGATCTTCAACATTCTGCTTCCGGAGACTCTTGGCCGTTTCGCCGTAGAAGGGGAGCCCGAATCCGACTCGACCCTTGCCGACGTCCCGGCACTGGAGCCGACGCCATGACCCGACCGTCCCTAGCCACCCGCTTGGCGACCCTGCTCGGGTCGGACCCCTCAGTCGTGGTGCCCACCGACTTCAAGAGCGGCACCGATTCGCTGCTCCGACGCCTGATCGCCGATGAGCGAATCGAGGCTGAAACGCTGCAGGGATTCTTGAGCGACGAAACCGGACAACCACGCATGAGTCCGTTCTCCGCAGCCAATAGGGCGGTCGCCGCTGTCTCGGAGGGGCTACTGAAGGAGCGCGAGGCGGCGTTTCTCGCCGACTCCGACGAGCTCGTCCTCGGCATGGTGTGGCCGCACGACACCGATCTCGTCGATCTACTGGCTTTTCAGAGCGACGCACCTGTGGATCGCGTCGTCATTCGAAGCGATTCACTGATTCATGCCACACCTCCCAGCGCCACCTCCCCAGCCGGCTTCGACGATGATTCGTTCGAAGACGAACCAACGATCATGGAGAACCTCCTCACCCAGTTTGACAGCGAAGACACCGAGGTCGAGGTCCTCGACGCCTACGATCTACTGGAGGAGGTCACTGACAACGTCGATGAGGCACCGATCATCAAGTTGCTGAACTTGATCATCGTCCAAGCCTGCAAGGAAAAGGCCTCGGACGTTCACATCGAAGCCGAGGAGTCCGTGTCGCGGGTCCGATACCGCGTCGACGGCCTGTTGAAGGAAGTCATGCTGCCACCCAAGCGCTTCCACGCTGCTTTGGTCAGCCGCATCAAGATCATGTCGGACCTCGACATTGCCGAGAAACGCTCGCCCCAAGACGGCCGCATGAAGCTGCGCTTCGGCGAACACAACATCGACGTTCGCGTCTCGACGATTCCAAGCATCTTCGGCGAGAAGGTCGTCCTACGAATCCTCCGCGAGGAGTCGATCTTGATGACCTTGCCACAGCTCGGCTTCACCGAGCAGCAGGACGACGTCTTCAAGTCGATGATCACTCGCCCTTATGGAATCATCCTGGTGACCGGTCCAACAGGTAGCGGTAAGACGACGACGCTGTACACGACGTTGAACACACTGAACTCCAAAGCGAAGAACATCATCACGATCGAAGATCCGGTCGAATATCAGATGGAGAACATCAGCCAGATCCAGGTCAACCGCAAAGCAGGTATCGACTTCGCCTCAGGGCTGAAGTCGATCCTCCGTCAGGATCCTGACATCATTATGCTCGGCGAGATGCGTGACGAGGAGACGGCGGCAATCGCCGTCAAAGCAGCCCTTACCGGCCACTTGGTGTTCTCCACACTCCATACAAACGATGCAGCGGGAGCGTACAGTCGCTTGCAAGACATGAAGGTCGCGCCGTACCTTTTGGCCTCCGCGATCATCGGTGTGATCGCCCAGCGTTTGGTCCGAGTAATCTGCCCGGACTGCAGAATACCGGATGATCCCGACGAACACATGCTCCGGCAGATTGGACTGATTCGCGAAGATGGGGTTCAATTGTATAGAGGCGAGGGATGCGCTTCTTGCGGGGACTCCGGATACCGGGGGCGTTCGGCGCTCTACGAGATCCTGACGCCCACGCACGAAGTCAAGAAACTGATCCTCTCGGGGCAACTCACCGAGGGCGCAAAGGTCAAAGGGCTGCAACGCCTGGTCGACCACGGCCGCGAGAAAGTTCTCGACGGCACCACTACGGTGGAAGAAGTCTGTCGCGTCGTGCGACTGCAAGAGGTGATCTGACACTCGACGCAACTGACAGCGTCGAGGGCGACAAAGAGGGTGCAGAGGGACGAGCGGCTGGACGGGTTCCAAGCGGGAACACGCACGGTCATTTGCGGAGGCGGCCTCGGCCGCGTTGCTCATGCCGACGTACCGGACGAAGATTCGCAAGGACACTGGCGAGACTGTTGAACAGTTGATCGCCGTCCCCCATGCCGACCAATTGGGTGAACACCTCACCCAGATCGACGGTCTCGTCGTCGGCTGTAGCGAATACGACACCTCGTCAGACCAGCTCACCGTCCAAACTCGCGCCTCGATCGAGCTCGCGCAGCCCAAGGGCAAGCAGCCGAAGCTCCGTTCCAAGCCTACAGAGATCGTCACCTTCAGCTGGTACCTGTTCACGCTTGTGAGCGCTGGTGTGCCGCTAGCACGCGGCCTTTCCATCGTCAGAACTCAACTCGAGAGCCCTGACTGGGAGAAGGCCATTGGTCGTGTGATCGGCTCCCTCGAACGCGGTGACGCGTTCGCAGATGCAATGCGAAAGATCCCCGGCTTCTTCCCCAGCCATTTCATCCACCTCGTCGAGGTCGGTGAGATCGCGGGCAACCTCGACCAAGTCCTGCAAGAACTCGCGACGTACTACGAGAAGCAGCTTGAAAGCAAGTCGCGCGTCAAGAGCGCGCTGGCTTACCCGGCAATGCTGATCGGCGCCTGTACGTTGGTGATCTTCTTCCTGGTGGCGTTCGTGCTGCCACGGATCGCCAAGATGTTCGTCAACATGCAGATCGAGCTGCCGTGGATCACGTCAGCCCTGATGACGCTGAGCGACTTTCTCCGAAGCAACCTACTGTTGATCTTCGCTGGACTGGTGGCTACGGCGACGGCGTTCTTCGTTGCGCGAAAGACGCCCGGCGGCACGAGATTTCTCCACAAGACTTACCTCCGATTACCCGTCTTCGGACTGCTCTATCGGAAGTTCCTGATGGCCCGCTTCTGTCAGACGCTGTCCCTGCTACAGAAGAGCGGCGTGTCGCTCCTCGTCAGCCTGAACCTGGCTCGTGCAGGGCTCGAGAACGTCATCCTCGAAGACTTCTTCGTCGAGGTCGAGCGCAACCTCCAAGAAGGTGCGTCCCTTGGTGAAGAGATGGCCCGATCTCCCTACGTACCCGAGATGGTCTCGAGCATGATCTCGGTCGGGGAAGAGACAGGCCAGCTCACAGAAATGCTGATCAACGTGTCGCGCTTCTACGAGCGCGACATCGATCAAACCGTTCGTACATTGCCGAAACTGATCGAGCCGACCGTCATCGTCGCGATGACCGGAATCGTTGGGCTTCTGGCAGCCAGTGTATTCGTTCCCCTGTCGAAGCTGACAAAGGGAATTGGGTAACCCCAAGGGCCCGCTCGCAACGGGTTCGTTTTTGGTGCTGAAGGGCACACAACGAAAGGGAGAAACAATGGTTCCTCTCGCGAAACGAAAGCAAGGTGGGTTCACGCTCATCGAGCTAGTAATGGTCATTGTGATCATCGGCGTGTTGTCGGCGATCATCGTGCCCAACTTCCTGGACTACGTCGGTCGCAGCGAGGCTGCCACGACGAAGGCCAACCTCGCGGTCCTACGCAACGCGATCCAGACGTTCCGCTCGGAGAACAGCGGATCCTGGCCGGCTGCGGACCTCTCGAACCTCGCACCTACGTACATCGCGGTGATTCCCGCAGATGGTGAGGAAGAGAGTAACGACGTCGTCAACGCTCAAGACGGCCTCGGTGGCTGGCACTGGGACACGACGAGTCACGTGCTCAAGCCGAACCTCGACGATGCCGACGCGTACGGCAAGAACTACGTAGACTACTAGGCGCTGAAACCCATTGGATCGAAGAGTTTCTGAAAGAATGAACTCGTGAGCCTGAGTCCCGAACAGCTTCCACCGCGAATTCTCATCGTCGATGATGAGGAGTTCGTCCGTGAAGCGATCGAACTCTACTTCAGCACCGAAGGGTTCCAAACTCTGACGGCATGCAATGGCAACGAAGCCTTGCAGCGCCTCGAGGAGGAGCCTATCGATCTGGCTATTCTCGACATCATGATGCCGGGAATGGACGGAATCCAACTCCTTCGGGAGATCAAGAAGTTCGACGCCGACATCGAAGTGGTGATGGCGAGCGGCTGCGGCACCATCGAATCGGCGATCGAGTCCATGCGACTGGGCGCCTACGACTACGTGACCAAGCCCATTCTGAACTTCGATGAGGATCTGCTGAAAGTCGTTCGGAAGGCCTTGGAGCGACGCAAGCTTCTCGCGTCGAACCGCAAACTCTCCGGCGACCTGAAAGAAATCAACCGTGAGCTCAAAGAGATGAACGGGCGCCTGAAACGGCACGTCATCGAGCTCGAGGTTCTCTACGAAAACGGCAAGGTCCTCGGCGAACTGGCAACGCTCGAGCAACTGACTGCGTTCACAATGCAGACAATCGAACATCAGCTACACGTCGCGCAAGCGATCCTGGTAACACAGGGCTCCGCTGACGGCTCTTGGCTCGTGCAAGGCACCGCAGGTGTCGGGGGCCTTGAGATCGGCGACGAGCTAGCCCCCATGACGGCACTCCTTGCCGGCATGGGCCGTGAGCAACAAGACCTCTTCGACGTCGACTCCAATCGGCTGCCGGAGTCGTCTGAACTGCTGCGTCAGGTTGGAGCTCCACCCGAGAGCATGATTCTCGTCGCGCCCCTCAGGGCGCAAGGAGATACGCACGGCTACCTCGTAGTAGTCACTGACAAGGACGAGACTACGGACGAGCGAACTCGCCTACTTAGACTCATTGCGGCACAGATTGCGGCCCCCGTTCGATTGCTTCGGAAGGAGATGACAGCATGAACCCCACAGTTCCTGGCTATCAGATCAGACGCGAGCTCGGCAAAGGCGGCATGGGCATGGTCTACCTCGCGCATAGCGTGAAGGACCAATGCGACGTCGCTCTGAAGATCTTGCCTCCGCACCTTGTAACGCCAATCACCGCGCGCCGTTTCCAGCGCGAGGGTATTGCTCTTCAAAACACCGACCATCCCAACATCGTCAAGGTCTTCGACGTCGGTGCCAAGGAGGGGCAACACTACATCGCGATGGAGTACGTCGCTGGAGCTCCACTCAGCAAGCCGCTTCGCGAGCATAAGAAAGGGTTTCCGCTGGATGTCGCAACGAGCTACGCCGCACAGGTTGCGTCGGCTCTACGCTGTATCCACGAGCGCGGAATGACCCACAGAGACTTGAAACCCGGCAACGTCATGTTGACCGAGGACGGTCAGATCAAGCTCCTGGACTTTGGCCTCGTGCAGGTCGAGGGGCTGACCATGCTGACCGCCACTGGCAACATTGTCGGGACTCCAAGATACATGAGTCCCGAGCAGTGTGCTGGTGTACCGCTCGACAGTCGTTCAGACATCTACTCGTTCGGCGTCCTGCTCTATGAGCTGGTCACCGGAACGGCGCCGTTCGACTCGGAAAACATCTACGACCTGCTCGAGCAGCAGAAGACGACCGAGCCGGTTTCGCCGGCCAAGCATCGCAAGGATCTTCCGCCCGAGCTGGCGGACGTGATCTTGCACTGCCTCAAGAAGGCACCCGAGGACCGCCCGCAAACGATGCGGGAAGTCCTGGCAGTTCTGGCCCCCGGGGCGAGTGAGTTGCCTTCCGACGGCCCACTCTCCGGGATCCCAGCGCCCGTCGCGGCGGCCAAGGACTCGAGTGGCACACGGCAGTTCGTGATGCGGGGAGCCGTCTTCACGCTCCTCATCGCGGTTGCAGCCGTCGTTGCGCTGTTTAGCATTTCGCACCCGAAGGTCGAGGCGCTTCGCGACAAGGTCACGTCGTGGCTCCCGGGCGCCGAGGAAGCCGAGCTCCGCGACACTGTCGAGCAGCAATATCAATCGCTGGTCGACGCAGAGAATTCGTTCGACGCCGGAAAAAAGCTCGAAGCGAGCGGCGACAACACGGGCGCATTCGACGCCTATCTGTCGGCGCATCGGGCCTTCCGGACACAACCCCGATACCTCCACGCTCTCGTCGGGATCGCAAGCGATGCAGGCAAGGTGGATGCGGCCAAGAAGGTCGTGGAAAGCTACCTCAGCACTGACAATGCAGAAGACCCTGGGCGCTACCTGGCGACTTGGCTGAAAGGTCTCGGTCGATGAAACGTGCAGTCGTCGTTACTTGCTTGCTCCTCGTCGGATGCCACTCGGCGCCTCCCCGCGGCGATCTCTATCCGGCCTTCTACATGAGTCGCTCGCGACTCTCTCAGGACATGCGAGCCAGTCTGGACCATCACCGTGACGCGGTGTTGGCCTCGCCGCAGGAACCCGAGCTGTTGCTGGCATACGCGCGCCGCGTCGCGCTGTTGGCGAATCAAGAAGTCGATTCCTGGCTCGCCGCGCAGCACAATTCGGAACGGGTCGTGCCGTCGACCAGCTTGCTACAGAGTGAGTCACGTATGCTGCAGAGCTGTCGTCATGCGTTGGCGCTCTTCCACGAAGCAGATCTAAATGGCGGTGCCGCCGGCTGGCAGGACCGCGTCGCTGTAGCCTGGTTCTCGATTCTGACAGGAAACGAGGGTCGCGCCGAGTTGATTCTCGGAGATCTCACAGTCGATCCACGCGTTCCTGATCACGCGGTCAGCGCGATGCGGGGACTGCTCGATTGCTTGCCGCATCTCCCCGAGAACCGATGAACAAACGCGAGAAACGACTCCTCATAGCTACACTAGCCGTAGTCGGGGTCTGGCTGTTGACGCTGATGATAGGGTCCGACGCGCCCGTCGCGAACGCCGACCAGGAAAAGCCTGCGAAGCCAATCGCCGCTGCGCCCGCGCCCGCTGCACCAACACCAACTCCCGCCGCCGAAGGGACGCCTGGCCAGGCAGACTCCCCGGTCGTTGCATATCGCTTCCGGCCAGAGCAGCTCGAAGCACTTGTCGAAGTGCGTCGCACTGCGGCCCTTTTCGTGCCGGTCGACGCGGACCCGTTTGGGCCCTTGCGCGTCGTCATCGACGAAGGTTCTTCGGCGGACAAGAAGAACCTACCCGTGCTCTCGGGTCTCTATCGTTCTGGGGGTGCCAAGGGAGCGCTGTTAAATGGCAAGGTCTGCTTCGAAGGCGAACAGGTCTTCGACGGCGACAAACCTGGCCCCTACAAACTGATCGAAGTCACCGCTGACAAGGTTGTTCTCGAACGCGACGGCGAAGCCATCGACCTTCTTTACGATCCACTGCGGAGTAGGCCGCCGAAACACTAGAAACAGATCAAAGGGAGAGGGATGCCCAAGCAAGAAATCCACACCAATGCCACCACGCATGGTCACGCTTCTAGTAGTCCTGCTAGTCCTGGCAACACCAGCATTGCTGACAACAGGACACGCGCAGACACCGGCTCCGCCGCCACCTGCCGAGCCCGCACTCACTCCTGAAACAGGAGCTGAGACTGACGATGACACGATGATCACGATGGAGTTCGACGCGATCGAGCTCGGCCAGGTGATCCAGTTCATCATCCGCAATCGCGACATCAACATCGTTACTGCAGATGCTCTCAGTCAACCGATCACGGTCAAGTTGGTCGGTGTCTCGTGGCGCCTCGCTCTCGAGTCTGTGCTCAAAGCCCACGGCTACACATACGTCGAGGAGCAGAACATCCTTCGCATCCTGAAGGTCGTCGGGGCTACCTCGGAAACTCGTCGGGTACCCCTAGTGGTTCGTCTGCGGCATGCCAATGCCGAGGCGGCACGTCAGGTTCTCGAGCCCCTACTCTCTTCAACGGGCAAGATTGTCGCCCTCGGCGGTGACAAGGGACAAACGCTGTCCATCATCGACCAACCAGAATTCATCGAAGTCATTCAAGACATCATCCCGAAGCTCGATACGCCTCCCGTGCAGTCGACTAGCGAGATCACGCACAACGACGACGGAACCATCGACCTGCGCTTGGTCAGCTTCCCGCTTGCGAGCATCGACGTCTTCCTGCAGGAAGAATTGTCTCTCAATGTCGTCGTTGAGACGCCCCTCGGTGGCGACGCCAGCATCAACCTCAAGGGCGTGACTTGGCAGGAGGCGCTGAAGTTCCTGCTGCTCCGGCACGACTACGAGTTTCGCATGGAAGACGGAATCGTCCTGATTGGTCGCTCTGAGGACTTCCAAGAAGAGCTCGTCACGGTGGAGTTCGAGCTGCTCTACATCGACGGCTGGGATCTGAAGCCGTACCTCGAAAAGCTGCTGACCAAGGACCTGGGCAAGATCACGTGTTTCTCGCAACGGCCTCGCGGTGGTTTCGAGTTCGGCACCAAGATCACCGACCGCCGCGAGAAGGCCGCTGACGATGCCGGGAGTGGTAAGGCGCGTGTGCTCGCCGTGACCGACCGGCCGAGTCGCGTAGCGATCATTGCCGAGCGCATCAAGACGCTGGATGTCCGGCCCGATCAGGTCGAGGTCGACGTCAAGATCATCGAGATCCGCCGCGACGCGGGTGAGCAAACGGGCATCGACTGGAACATGGTCCTGGAGTTCGTCGGCGCAACCCGACCAACGTCGCTGCCTTTCGGGACCCACGGGGGTGATCTCTTCCCCGGTAGCTTCTCAGACACACCAGGCGGTTTCAGCTTCGGCTCGATCTCGGCCAGCGAAATGAACGCAGTCGTTCGACTGATCAAGCAGAGCACCGACGCAGAAGTTGTCTCAGAGCCCAACATCACGACGCTGGACAACACCGAAGCGAGCATCCTGATCGGCCAGAAGTTCCCCGTAACTTCAGAGACCATCGATCCACAGACAGCCTTGCGCACAGTCACCCTCGACTACTATGAGGACATCGGCATTCAGCTGCTGGTCGTACCGACGATCGCCGCCGGCGACCGTGTGCACATGGTGATTCACCCAGCAGTCAGTTCGGTCAACTCTCTGATCGAGGATCGCTTCCCGGTCATAGACACTCGCGAAGCAGATACCCAAGTACTGCTGCGGTCTGGCGACACTGCCGTGATCGGCGGTTTGATCGAGCGCTCCAAGAGTGACGTCATCAACGCAGTGCCGTGGCTCGGTCGCATACCGATTCTTGGTTGGTTCTTCTCACACAAGAACCAATCCGAGACGGTGACTGAGCTCGTGATCTTCGTGACGCCTCGCATCGTCCGTAACCCGGATGAGCCGCACACGGCTCTGCAAGTCCCCGAGGAGCGTCGCCAAGTTCTCAAGCAGCTTCGAGATCGATTCCAGACTCTGTGGGAAGAGCAAGACGCAAACCGATGAGCAGGCGTAGTCCACTCCTAGGAGGCGCCCAATGGGTGCCCGGTGAGTTTCGCTGGCTAGTAGCCGATGGCTCTGGCAACGAGCTGAACTTCATCGATGGCGGCTGGGCCGTTGCTCCCGAACGATGGAACGACCCGGCGATCGGGACGCTTCTCGATGGCCTGCTGTCGCAGTTTCCTGGAAGCTGGAGCCTGGCGCTGCCCGGCAAGCTTAGAGCTGCCATCGTCGAGTTCCCCGAGCTAGAGGCGGAAGAGCTGGAACAAGCGACCCGCTGGCAAGCAGAGAAGCTCTTTCACGTGCCGGCAGCGCAGCTGGCCACCGACTACGAGGCCCTGACCGCGATCGTCGAGGACCCGAACAACTCGCAATCGCTCCTCGTCTCGCTGCACCAAGCGACCGTCGACTCGTGGTTCGCAGACCTCGGAGCCATGGAACATCCACCGCAACGAGTAGAACCCGTCTTCACCGCGTGCATCCGCGCCCTTCGTATCGCGCAGCGCGGGCCCGAGTGCGATGTCTTCGTACACGCAGATCGCTCTGGGGGCACGCTGTTGATCGTCGACCAAGGCCGACTGATCTACACTCGCAGCCTCCCCCCGGACCCGGAGGACACGCTCACAGAATACACGCCCGTGTTCGCCGGCGAGCTCGGCGTGCGCTGCCTGCTGGCAAGTCTTTTGGATTGCGAAGACCGACGCCCACACCTCGAGATCAACGGTCTCGGCGCGTTCGGGGACATCGACGCGGAGTGGACCCGGCAAGCGGCAAGCGCCACGCAGATCGCGGCGTTGACTCGCCCTGGACTACCCGCCGGGATCCCTGAAACGCTCGCAGAACACGATCGCTGGCTGATTCCGCTCGGTACTCTCTTCGGAGGGCTGCAGTGAAACGGCACCCGGTCAACTTCGCGCCGCTCGAGTGGCGCCCACAACCGACCGCCGATCCGCGGCGATCGCTGCTGTTATCGGGAGCGCTCGCGTTCTTGCTGATGGTGACAGCGCTCTCGTTCCAAGCCCCGGAACCAGCGGCCGCCGAAGCTCAAGAATTGCCCGTTGAACCCATCGAAAAGATCGCAACGCAGGTTCGGGTCGAAGCCGGAAGCTTGGCCGCAATCGAGTTGTGGCGAGCGCAAGAGTACCTCCCGTGGCACCTGCTGCTCGCTGACCTGCCGTCCTACCTAGGCGACAGCACGCGCATCGACTCGGTGACCTACAGCGCCAAGGCGCGCACGCTCGACCTGTCCGGTCAGATTCTCGACGTCGCGCGCTTACCGGGGCTCATGCTCCGACTCGACGAACTCGCATGGCTAGCGGATCCGAACCCGCTCTCGGTGGAGTACGACGAAAGAACCCGCCACACGGGCTTCACGCTGCGGCTCAACGTCGTGCCAATGCTGCAGCTCGAGGAGGATCGCTAGTGGAACAGATCAACCTCAAGGAGTGGTACCCACCGACCCGGAACTGGGCCCTGATTCAGGGGGGAGTGCTGCTCCTGTTGTGCCTGTGGGTCGTCGTCCGGATCGTATCGACCGGCCCCGTCGAAGCGACGCCGGCGCCGATGCGGCCCAAGCCTGTCGCCTCTCCGTACCTGACGTTGACCGATGAACTCGGCGAGGCGCTGACCGAGGCCTTTCCGTCCGAGCCCATCTCGGCCGTCGACCGCGTGCAGGTCCTGACCGAACTCGTCGATGCCATGCAGGACGCTGGACTCAACTTGATCTCTCGACGGGTAGAAGCGCTCCCGGAGAGCATCACGCCGCGACGCCAGAGGATCCATCTCAGCGTCGAGGGACCACCTCGCGCCCACTCGCTGCTGCTCCACCGCGTGCTGTCGAGCACCCGCCCCATCGTGATTTCCGGCTTCCAATGCGGTGCCGGCAAGGAATCGGCGGCCCGCCAAATGACGCTGACTCTCGATCTCCTGATCGACAACGCCCGATAACGAGCACCCTCACCAGCAATCTGACGCCAGATCCGGCTGCGATCTCCAGTTGCCGGGCGTTCCCGCCGACCGTATAAACAGTGTGGTCCTGCAACTTCGCCCCCCCAACGGGAACGAGCTATCGTGCCTCGTGACTGGTATTTCTGCGTCCTGCGCCCTGCGCGCCTGTGCCTCTTGTGTTGCTTCTGTGTTTTGGTCCCCTTCACGGCCTTCGCACAGACCGACAATGATGATTTCTTCTGTCATCCGGCTCGCGCCGAGGAGCTGCGGCGCATGGTCGAAGCCATCGACCTGGCGCGCCAAGACAACAACACGGCCGAGGTGAAGGCGCTCCTGACCGAGCTTGCTGAGAACGTTTTTCTCGAAACGCCGACCGGGGGCTTCCCGATCTCCCGCGATCGCTGGATCGGTGCCGGGGGCTACTTCTCAGAACTGCTCGATCTGCTGGCTCCAGATCTCCAGCGCCGCATTCTGCAGGCCGTCGACCTCACGCTAAGAGCTCGCCTCGGGGCAACAACGGGTAGCCTGGAGGACGCAGTCGCTCGCGCGACACCAGAGCAACTCCACCGCCTCGCGCGTGACTTCCCCCGCTCTGAGATCGGCAAGGCTGCACGCCCACGACTCGCCGAACGTTTGCTCGAGAGTGGTGAGCTACAAGGCTATCTCGATCTCATGGGCGCCGACGCCAACGCCAAAA
Source organism: Planctomycetota bacterium (assembly GCA_039028735.1). Taxonomy (GTDB): domain Bacteria; phylum Planctomycetota; class UBA8108; order UBA1146; family JAJFFE01; genus JBCCHQ01. The sequence goes on from JBCCHQ010000052.1 coordinate 26,357, forward strand.
CTGCGGCCGCGATCGGCGCGCTGCTCGAGGCCCCCAGCGGCGCTGACGCGGTGCCCCCACGCGGTCCCATGCGGCAAGTGCGGGAGCTCGAATGGAACGCCAATACGACCTTCAGTTCGCCGTTCGTCGATGGATTGCGCCGCCGGCGTCCAGTCATCGATGACGAACGCGCGTATTTGCAGAGCGTCGAGCGCGTGCTCTGCATGGAGCGCAACACAGGGGCGGTCCTTTGGGAAACCCCATTTCTCGTCGACTTCGATCGCTACTCGTCGGCCCCTCCCAGCCCGTTGCCTGGGAGCGCGCTTGCCCCGACGCTGTATAGAGATGTCGTCGTTTGTTCGTCTCCACGCGCAGTCACAGCGTTCTCACGCGACGACGGAAGCATCCGTTGGGAGGTCGAACTAGGACCACTGTTCCCTCGCGGCTCCGATGAAGCGGCTGCGACGACTGCGCCAGTGCTGGCCACGTCGCCGCCGATTGCTGCACCACGCGGCGTTCTCGTCACGGTCTCGCAACTGCGCGGAGGCTCGTTGACACAACGCCTCTTGTTGATTGGACCCGCAGGAAAACTGCTCTGGAACAGGGTCGTCGGTACCGCGACCGGCGCGACGTACATGGCGCTTGGCGCCGCGTACCCATCAGTGGCCGTCAGCGGCGACCGCGCGGTCGTTCTGACTCAGCGAGGCTTCTTGTCGGTACACCATCTCGTCGACGGCGCACTGCACTGGTCCGTCCGCTACCCATCGTTTCCAGCCAGCGGCTCGCGGGACGCGCTGCGCTACCGCGACCGAACCCACGCGCCAGAGGTAACCGCCCACGGCAACTACATCGTCGGCGCCCCGCTGGACGCGGCCTCAGTGTTCGTGTGGGACAGCAAGTCGGGGACTTTGGTCGCCCAACTTCCGCGGAGCGGCGATGAGTGGTGGCAGTGGCGCACCAGCCAGTCGTCGTTCCACATGACCGTGACCACACCACGGGGGATCACGTTCTGGAAACTGCAAACAGGGCGGCTGCAGCGCGAAGGACGCTGCGAGCTCCCCAATGATCTACCAGACATCGCAGGCCCTCCAACGCACTACGGTGCCACTTGGTATCTGCCTCACATCGGGGGCTACTACGAAGCGCGCACTGCCGAAGATTGGCAGTTTCGACTGTTGCCAACCGCATTCCAGGTACAACGAATCACGCCCCTCAGTAGTACGCTTCTCCTGGCCGATTCCGAGACCACATCGGCGCTGCTCGCGCCCTACTCAGACGCAGCGCTGCAAGCGCCCACCCCAGCCGGTGCGATCTTACGCGCCCGTTCCTTGCTACACGATGGAGACGCAAGTTCGCTCCTAGCTGCTCTGCATCAGTTGCCGCCCACGCCTGCCGGCACGCCGGAGGAAGCACAGCTCTTCCAGCTGTCGAGTGAACTGTTCGAGCGGGCACGTTTTCGGGCCCTAGGACTATCTGAAGACGAACAGCTGCAGTTGATCGAAAAGATGCTCGAACGGATCTCGAGCGACGGAGCCTATGCACAGATCGCGTACGAACAGGCTGTGGCCGCTGCTCGGCGCGGGTACCAACGCCTGGCAACCCGATTTGCGTACCTCGCACTGCAATCGCCTCGGGAAGCACCTGTGCGGGTCGGTCCCGACTTCCATGCGCCCGTCGAACTCGCCGTCCAGCGGCTCCTGCAACGGCTGTCTGAAACCTACGGTGAGCTGCCCGAGCGCGAGGTCCACGAAGCGACCGCACGCAAGAAGAGCGAGAATGCACGCGTGGGCGATGACCTCCAAGCGCACCTCAGTCTTGCTCGTGAGCATCCTCGGACCGTGGCCGGTCGTGAATCCCTGCTACGCGTCGCCAGCAAGTACCTCCGACGCGGGAACCGCACGCTAGCAGCGGAGACGTTGCGCCAGCTCGTACTGATCGAGCCCCAGACGCCGGAGGCGATCGTTGCCCGGATCCATCTCGTCGAATTGTACACGATCGAGAAGCGCTTCACTGCCGCGCGCGCACTCTTGCAAGAGTTGCAGCAGAACTTTGCAGATCACCCCTACAAGGGAGGGTCGCGACGCGATCCATCGTTGACTGTCGGGGAACGCGTGACGCAACTGCGAGCCGCGATCCCCGCCGACGCGCAAGATGCCGCGTACGCGCGCACGAATCGGGCGCTGCCGCTGGAGATGGTGTGGCGGTCACCGACGCTCATGACGCAGCAGCGCCGGGCTGACGTCCGGCTGATTCCAGCAGACGCGACCAGTCACAGTGGCGACAACTTCTTGGTCGTCTCGGAGCAAGCCGTCGAGTTGCGGGCTTCTGAGACCGGTACGCCGCTGTGGACGACCCGCTTTGCTCCGGCCGATGCAACACAACGCCTCTACTTGCGAGACAACACGATCGTCACGGATACCCGCGCGGTCGTCTCCGATAGCGAGACCGTGTACTCGGTCGCGCTCGAAGACGGCGAAGTCATGTGGCAACACACACTGCCCGAGGCACAAGTTGAAGGCGAGAGCTACCCAGTGGGACTCGACTTCGTCGTCGTTGGTGACGGAGTCGTCGTGTTGGGCGGTGGCGACCAGACTCTCCACACACTCGACTTCGCAACGGGTGCCGTGCGTTGGAGCCTCAGCGCGACGCCGGAGTACATGGGTCAACCCAGCATCGCGTCTGGGAAGTTGTTGCTGGCGTGGCAGGACGGTGGTGTCATCGAAGTTCGCGACCTCAGCGACGGCTCTATCCTGCGAACCTTTCCGTATCGCGACGAAGCGAACGAGGAGTACCTCACGCAGGTGCCGTGGTTCGTCGGCGCCGATCGCTTCGTCGTGCCGCTAGAAAGCGGCCGGCTCCTTGTCGTCGACGCCAACACTGGTGCGACGGTCTGGGAGACACAGCTACCAGCCCCTCTGATTCACGTGCACCGGGTCCCCGAGCTACCGTTCTTGATTCCAGAGCTACCGTGGGCGGAGCGCACTCCGATGCTGTTGGGCATCGATGCGCGCAGCGGCCAAATGCTGTGGAAAAAAGGCTTCCGATCGCGCCATGAGTCGGTGCGCGCTTTGCACTACCACAATGGTGACCTTTACCTGTTGTCGGGCGGGGCCGGTCGACGGAAGCTGATCCGTGTTGAAATGCCGCCGATCTTCTTGCACCCCGATCGTTGGGAACAGCTGCCACAACCCGAACCGCTCGCAACGTTGTGGACGGCTCCTTTGAACCCGCGGATCTGGGAAGAGCCAACGCTACACTTCGATCGCGACTACGTGATGGCCAGCTATCACCGGGTGAACCCGGAAGTGACGATCTTCTCGCGCGAGCATCCACAGCCAGTACGACCCGTCCGCTTCGCGGAGATGAACCGCTTCTTGCGTGGGCGCGACCAACTGTTCCATTCGGGATTCGTCGGCAACACGCTAGTCGTCTTGACTGCACGTGGTGCCGCAGGCTTTCGCACCAAGGGGCGGTGGGAGCTGACCGAACAAACCTGGCGCGCCTTGCAAGAAATCGATCCTGTTGACGTGGCGGGCGGCTTCCCGACCCCAGTGCTTGCAGCGCGCTGTGCCTACCTGTCACAGGGCGCCGAAGCCGCATGCCGAATCCTGGAAACGGCGCTCGAGGATCCACGCCTCCGGGCGTCTGTGCGACGGCGCCTGCTGCGCGAACTTGCCGGCGTCGCCGAGCAACGAGGCGAGGAGGCCCCGCCTGAGTGGTCGGTGCCCCGTCTCCGCAGTGCTCCAGAGATCGACGGATCCCTGGCCGAGGACTGGAATGCCGCCACGGCGATCGACGTCCGCAGCGCGCGCTACTTCCACGCAATCCAGGGCTACTCGGAGGACGCGGCCCGCTGGCGCGGTTGGCAGGACCTGTCCGCACTCGTGTACACGGGTTGGTCGGACGAGGGCTTCCACCTCGCCCTCGACGTCATCGACGATAGTGTCCACCCCTACGACAGAGATGCGCTGCTGTGGAAGGGCGATTGCCTGCTGATCGCGATCGACTACGAGAACGACGGTGGCCTGCAGCCCAACCGCAACGATCAGCTGCTCACACTCGCTTTGACCGTCCCCAAACCAGCCCAACCAGGCGGCGGGGGCGGTCAGGACGGGAACAACGATCCGCCCCCCGATGAGGCCGAGGATGACAACGAGCCCCAAGGCGCCTACCAGGTCCAACGCAAGAAGGACGGCAGCGGCGTCATCTACGAGATGACGATTCCTTGGGCGTCGTTTGAGCGCAATCGACCTGGGGGCAACGCGGTACCTCACCGCGGCATGGCGTTTCGCGTCAATCTGGTGCTGACTGACGATGACAACGGCCGCGGTAGCGAGTCCTACCTGAGCCTTTCACCGGGCCAACGCCTCGCCGAAGAGCAGCGCGGAATCTGGGATCTGTTCGCTCCATCGTACTTCCCGAAGCTGATCCTCGAGGAGTAAGCGCAGCTCGCGTTCGTCGCTCGCAACAAAATCTCTTGCAAAAAAAGTCCTGGGGCACGGGGATGGGTCTTTCTGGTGTCCACGGCGGGGGCCGAGGGGAAGGACAAAGCGTGCGGATTTGCAGCGGGATCGTGCTGTGTCTGCTGTCGGTGGTACTTGCGGGCTGTACCAGCCCCATCGACGGCGGACGAGGACTCCCACCCTTCTTCGAGTCGTATCCGACTCCGGTGGGTGACCATCGGTGGGTCGCACGCCCGTTTGCGATGTCGCAGGAGAATCGCGCAGACGAGTACCGCGACTTTGCGGCTCTATGGCCCCTCTACCGCAACACGACCTCGAAGGGGCGTCGCACTGAGTGGCTGCTCCCCCTCTGGTACAACTCCCATCACCCGAACACCGATGGCACAGTCGACTGGGACGCCTTCTTGTTCCCGCTATTCTTCTTTGGCAATGACCCGGCTGAGAATGGACGCTACTTCTTGTTCTTCCCACTGGGCGGGCGGTGGAATGGCATTCTGGGCCAGGACACCGCTGACTTTGCGCTGTTTCCGTTCTACTTGCGAATGCGAGACCGCGAACGAATCTCGACGCACATCCTGTGGCCGTTCTTCAATCGCGTCACAGGCCCGTACAACGACGGGCTAAGAGTGTGGCCGTTCTACGGTCGCTACCGCGGCTTTACGCGTGAGACCGCAGCAGACCCCGAACCACAACTGAAGTACGACCGTCGCTACTACCTGTGGCCGTTCTTTCACGCACACGAGAACGATCTCGAACTGCCTCGACCTTCGACAACGCGTTGGTTCTTCCCCTTCTACGGCACGATCGCAAGCAGCAACCGCAAGCAGACGTCGGTCCTCTGGCCGCTCTATCAACACGAGACCGACGAAAAACGCGAGTACGTCTCGCATCGCTCGTTCGGACTGGGATGGAACTACACGCGCAGTCCGGAGCTCGACCGCACGGACATGTGGCCACTCTTCGGCGTCAGTAAGACTCCCGATTCTTATCGGCAGTTCGCTCTGTTTCCACTGCAGCGTTACGAAGCATGGCGTGATAACTCCCGGCGGGGGCGCCATTGGTGGGTCCTGCCCTTCGTCAGCCACCACGAAATCACGGATCTCCGGGCAGGAACGCAGAAAGTTCATACGCTTGTGTGGCCATTCTTCCGAAAGCGAAAAGAGGAGAGTGGCGCAACCTATTACTACGCCCCCGAACTGCTCCCTTACTCGGACCAACAGCGAATCGAGCCGCTGTACGCCCGCTTCTGGCGGCTGTACCGCGCAGTCGACCGCGGTCCCGGCAAAGGCAGCGCGTGGGAACTGTTCTATGGCTTGTTGCGTCGCGATCTAACCCCCGAACGGAGCTGGTTCTCCCTTTTCGGCGGTTTGTTCGAATGGGAGACGAAAGCTGGAAAGACGGATTGGCGTGTGCTCTATCTGCCGTTTTGAAAGGCACCTTTTCGACAGAGGCCGTACTAGGCAAGGAGTGCGATGCTCCGCCTAGTTCAAGGAATGGGTGCGATGCTCATCCAGGCCTCCCATTCCGCGGGGTACGGCGTGTTGCTGCTCGGGCAGGCTGCGCTCCAGCTGCCGTTCGCACTTACCCGCCGTCGGGCGAACGACATTGTCCACCTCCTCTACACCTATACGCTGTCGGCGCTTCCCGTCACGCTGGTCGTCTCGACGTTCACCGGCATGATCTTGGCGCTACAAAGCGGTATCTCTCTCGAAGAGCTGGGCCAGGAGAACCTCCTGGGGCGCCTGGTCGCGACCGCTATTGTGCGGGAGATGGGACCTGTTTTCACGGCGCTGATCCTCGCCGCCAGTATTGGCAGCGGCGTCGCAGCCGAGATCGGAACCATGCGCGTCTCCGAAGAAATCGATGCGCTGGAGATCATGTCGATCTCACCGATCCGTTTCCTCGTCATGCCCCGAGTGCTCGCACTGACTCTGATCTGCCCCGTGATGACGGCCTTCGCTGACATTATCGGCATCCTTGGAGGGGCGATGGTCAGCCTCGCGCAATTCAACGTCTCCTGGCTGACCTACCATCGCGACGCAGTCGAGAACTTGGCTTACCGCGATGTCTTCAGCGGCCTCCTCAAGGCAGTCGTCTTCGGCCTGACGATTGGTTTGGTCGGTTGTACGCAGGGCCTTCTCGCTCGTGGCGGCGCCACCGGCGTCGGCGAAGCTACTCGCCGTGCGGTCGTTTCGTCGTTCCTTTTGATCATCTTCTTCACGTACTTCATCTCATGGCTGGTGTACCGTGGTGATTGAACTCAAAGACGTACACAAGACGTTCGGCACCTTCCACGTGCTCCAGGGCCTGAACCTGCGCATCGACGCCGGCGAGACCCTGGTGATACTCGGGCGCAGCGGCATTGGGAAGAGCGTCTCCCTGCGGCACATCGTCGGGCTCTTGCGGCCCGACAGTGGGCAAGTGGTCGTGTTCGGCCAAGACATGTCCACCGCCAACGAAGAGCAAACTCGAGCCGTACGACGCCGTGTCGGCTATCTGTTTCAAGACGGTGCGCTTCTCAACTGGTTGACCATCGGTGGCAACATGGCGCTGCCACTCCAAGAGGTCTACAAGCTGCCCAAGGCTGAGATCGCAGAGCGCGTAGAGCACGCCGCCGCACTCGTCGAGCTACAGGACGCCCTTCACAAGTTTCCATCCGAAGTCTCGGGCGGAATGCGCAAGCGTGCCGGCCTTGCTCGAGCCGTCGTTTGCCGCCCCGATGTGATCCTTTACGACGAACCGACGTCAGGCCTCGACCCGATCTCCTCGAGCATCATCAACCGCTTGATCAACAACCTAAAAGACAACTCGCCGTCACTGGCGCAGATCGTCGTTACCCACGACATGCATTCCGCTTTTACGATCGCCGACCGCATCGCCCTCCTGCATGAGGGACAGATCATTGCCGAAGGCTCGTCGGATGAGATTCGCAACAGCAAGGACCCCGCTGTTGTTCAGTTTATTCACGGACAAATCGATGGCCCACTGTCGCGCACCGACAAACCCGGTGCGGTTCCGGCCAAGAAAGAATCGAACAGGGAGCCAGCATGACCAAAGAGCTCGTCGTTGGCGGCATCTTCCTCACAGCCGTCGCACTCGTCGGATACCTGACCCTTCAGATCCAAGGCTTCGAAGGAGGTGGTGAGTACGAACTCACCGCAGAGTTCGACGACGTCGCCGGCTTGGCGACCGGCGACCAGGTGCGCTACCGCGGCTTCCACGTCGGCAAAGTCAACTCCCTCGAAGTTGGAAGTAGCGGCGCAATCCGTGTCACGCTGTTGCTGTCGCAAGAGCTGACGCCACGCGAAAGCGCCACACTGACCGTGAAAGCCGCCAGCGCATTGGGTGGCAGTATCGTCGACTATGACCCAGGGACCGGCAACGAGGTTCCTGTGGACTCTCTGCGCGGCTCGAGTTCGAACTTGATGGATGAGCTGGGCGCGATCGTCGCCGAGAATCGTGACAGCATTCGCGAGATCGTCGAGGATCTGCGCACGCTAACGAACGATGCGGCCGAAGGCCCCGGCCTGGTCAAGTCACTGCTCTCTGACGCGACCATCGCGGAGGACTTCAAGACGGCTGTCGCCGACTTTCGCAAGATCGTGGAAGGGGTCCAGGAGGGGATCGAGAACGACAACAGCATCCTTGGCGCCCTCCTGCGCGACGAAGGTCTCGCCACGAACGCCCGCAAGACGTTCGACAACGCGGAACTCTTGACCGCCGACTTGCAAGCCATGGCTGCCGATGCACGCGCCGGCAAGGGAACTCTGGGAATGCTGCTGACAGACGACGAACTAGCCAGCGAGATCCGTACCCTCGTCGGCAATCTCGATCGCTCGGCTACCGACTTCGGCGAACTCGTGGCGGAAGTCCGCAAGGGCGACGGCATCCTAGCCAAGATCATCAACGACGACGTCTGGGCCGAAAGCTTCTTTACGACTCTCAAGAACGTCGAAGAGATTGCTGCCAAGGTCAACAGCGGCGACGGCGCGTTCGCGCAGCTCTTGAACGACCCCACTCTGATCGAGGAAGCCTCCCGCCTGTTGACGCTATTGCGGGAGTCGACCGAAGACGCGCGCGAGCAAGCGCCGATCAATAGCTTCGTGAACGTCTTGTTCGCCGGTTTTTAGGATTTGGGGTCACTGTCACAGGACTTGCACGGTGTGCAACTCCAGCGCCAGTGCCCTGATCCAAATCCTATTATCCTTCCAATGGACCAGCCTAGGTCCATTGGTCGCCGTTCGTGGAAGTGGCTCGCGTTCGCTCTCCTCGACTCCCACGGTGTCGGCTCAGACGCTGGGGGCGGGGTCACTGTCACAGGACTTGCACGGTGTGCAACGACTGCCAGTGCCCTGATCCAAATGCTGCTTTCTTCCAATGGACCAGCCTAGGTCCATTGGTCGCCGTTCGTGGGAGTGGCTCGCGTTCGCTCTCCACGACTCACTCTGTCGGCTGGGGTGATTTGGCACCACTGACCGCGTGACCACGGGCGCTGGTTGCGAATGAAGCGAACGGTCACGCAGCCCCTGGTAAGAGCAGTGAC